>JAEXPS010000188.1 GCA_023438885.1 Actinomycetes bacterium | reverse complement strand
CGAGTTCTGCGCTCGGCGTGCGGAAGTGGCGTGGGGAGGTGGCGTGGGGAGGTGGCGTGGGGAGGTGGCGCGGGGAGGTGGCGTGGGGAGGTGGCGCGGGGAGGTGGCGCTGGGGGGTCAGTCGGCGGCGGCGAGGCGCAGGACCTTGAGGCGGGCGATCGCCAGCCAGCTGGCACCGAACGTCACGACGACGAGCAGGGTCAGCCCCACACCCACGGTGACGGCCGACTCCACACCCCACAGCTGCGCCTTGTCCCCCAGCATCGCCTCGGCCGGCGCCAGGGCCCACTGGCGCACCGAGAGGTCCCGCACGCCGGGCACGTACCCACCGAGCACCGACTCCCACAGCAGCGCGTAGAGCAGGCCGATGATCACGGCGTTGCGGCTGAGCACGGACAGCGCGACGAAGATCGTCGTGTACGCGATCCCGGCCAGCGCCGCGGCGACGCCGTAGGCGGCGGTCAGCTTGAACGAGTCGTCGCCGGCGAGCGCGGTGGCCGCCATGATCGGCAGCACCGCGAACACCAGCGTCGTCGCGAGGGCCACCCCCAGCTTGGCCAGCAGGATGCTGCGGCGCGGCGCGGGCTTGGCCAGCAGGTAGACGATCGAGCCGTCGTCGATCTCGGGGCCGATGACACCGGTGCCGATGAGCAGGCACATCAGGGGCAGTACCGTGCCCATCGCGAAGTCGCCGGCCAGGTTGGCGGAGCCGGTCACCGAGCCGTCGGTGGCCCAGCTCGTCAGTACCGCCAGACCCAGCAGCAGGATGGGCAGGATGATCAGCAGCAGGGACCGACGCCGGCCGAGGAGGCCGCGGAGGGTCAGCTGCACGACGACGGGGTTCATCGGGCCACCAGGTAGGCGAAGACGGACTCGAGGGACTCGTCGGCGGGTGAGACGTCCAGCAGCCGCACCCCAGTGCTCTGCGCCACCCGGGGCAGCGCGTGCACGAAGCGCCCGAAGTCGGAGGTCTGCACCGCGAGCGTTCCGCCGGCGAGGGTGACCCCGTCGGCAGCGCCCTCCGCGACCAGGGCGGCGGCCAGAGCACGGTCGTCCGACGAGGCGATCGTGTACTGGTGCGGCCGCTCCGTCATCAGCCGGCGGATGCGCCGGTAGTCGCCGGAGGCGGCGTGCCGCCCGGCCACCAGCACCTCGATGGTGTCGGCGATCTGCTCGACCTCTTCGAGGATGTGGCTGCTGAACAGCACGGTGCGGCCTTCCGCCGCCAGCCGCCGCAACAGGTCCATCAGGTGGAGCCGCTGCCGCGGGTCCATCCCGTTGAAGGGCTCGTCGAGCAGCAGCACCTCAGGATCGTGGACCAGCGCGGTCGCCATCTTGATCCGCTGCTTCATGCCCTTGGAGTACGTGGCGATGGCGCGGTCGCTCGGCTCCGTCATGTCGACGAGCTCGAGCGCTCGCCGCGCCGCCGCGGGCGCGTCGGCCAGGCCGTGCAGGCGGGCGTTGGCGAGCAGGAACTGCCAACCGGTCACCATGTCGTACATGGCCTCGGCCTCGGGGACCAGACCCACCGTCCGGTAGATCTCCGGGTTCTTCCACACCCGACCCCCACCGAGCGTCACGGTGCCCGACGACGGCGCGAGGAACCCGCCCATCATCGAGATCAGCGTCGACTTGCCGGCGCCGTTCGGGCCGAGCAGACCGGTGATGCCGGGGCCCACGGTCATCGAGACGTCGTTGACCGCGACCACGTTGCCGTACCAGCGGGACACCTGGTCCAGGACGATCGCGGTCATCTCGGGGCCCCCGCGGGATCGTGAGCGAAGCGAGCGATGTCGCGGGGTCGGATCACAGCCGGCCCGCCTTCCGGTAGCGGTGCCGGAGCAGCAGCGCGGCTCCGGCGAGGGCGACGACGTACACCAGCGCGAACACCGCGGCCTGCCCGCCCGTCGTCGGCGCCAGCTCGGTCACGGCCGGGTCCACGTCGAGGAACGAGACCATCAGCCCGTCGACGAGCCGGTAGGGGTCGAGCACCCCCGCGAGCGCCCCCCAGGAGTCCGAGCCTTGGTCCACCGCGATGCCGGAGAGCGCGAACGACAGCCCGGTGAGCACCAGCAGCGTGGTGATGATCGCCGCGACGCCCAGCCCGCGGCGCGGCGTGAAGGCTGCGATCGCCAGGCCGATCGCCGCCAGCAGCAGCGCCAGCAGCGCCGAGGCGAGCAGTCCGCCGGCCCAGCCGGCCAGGTTGTCGCCGAGGGGCAGCTTCGCCAGCAGGGCGCCGACGAGGAGCAGGGTCTGCGGCACCGCCATGACGAGGAACGTCGCGATCGACACCCCGGCGTAGCGCGCCCACACGTAGTCGGTGCGCAGCAGCGGCCGTGACAGGTACAGCGACAGTACGCCGAAGCGCAGGTCGCGTGAGACCGCGTACGGAGCGGTGGCGGCGACGAACAGGCTGATCGGCAGCTGCAGCTGGATCAGGTACTGCGTGTACGAGACCGGCAGCTCCTCCATCTGCGTCAGCATGGCCACCAGGGCGATGATCAGGGGCGGGGCCAGCAGGATGCCGACGAGCAGCCACGGCATCACCTTCGCCTTCGCGGGCCGGCCGAGGCCGAACGCGCCGCGCAACGTGTCGATCGTCAGGGACCGCACCACCCAGCCGCGGCCGAACCGCACGCCGTCGTAGTGCCGGAACCCGATGTCGTGGATGACGTCGGCGGTGGGGGTCTGGCTCATCGCGCGTCCTCCCGGAACATCTCGGTCAGGTGGTGACGGCGGCGCTGCATGCGCACCAGCCCCACGCCGAGCTCGGCGGCGGCCGCCGGGACCAGGTCGAGCACGGCCGGGTCGGCGAGGGTGACGGTGAACACGCCGTCACCCGTAGCGGCCTCCACCTCGGCGCCCGCCGCGCGCAGACGGTCGACGACCTCGGGTCCCCGCTCGGTCACCTCGACGAGCATCACGCCGGACAGTGCCGTGGCCTCGGCGGTGGAGGTGGAGCGCTGGAGTACCCCGCCCTCGATGACGACCACGTGGTCCGCGATCCGCTCGAGCTCCCCGAGCAGGTGCGAGGTGACGAGCACCGAGATGCCGAAGTCGTTGCCGACGCGCTTGATCAGGTCCAGCATCTCGTCGCGCCCGACGGGGTCCAGGCCGTTGGTCGGCTCGTCGAGCAGCACCAGCCGGGGGTCGTGGACCAGCGCCTGCGCCAGCTTGACGCGCTGCTTCATGCCGGTGGAGTACCCGCCGATCGGCCGGTACCGCTCCTCGTACAGGCCCACGTGCCGCAGGGTGTCCGCGGCCCGCTCGCGGGCCACCGTCCCCGGCAGGCCCGACATGCGGGCCATGTGCACCACGAACTCCGTCGCGGAGACGTCCGGCGGCAGGCAGTCGGACTCGGGCATGTAGCCGACGACCTGCCGGATCGCCAGGCCGTCGGTGCCGGCGTCCAGGCCGAGCACCGTCGCCTCGCCCGAGGTCGGGGGCAGCAGGCCCAGCAGGATCTTGATCAGCGTCGACTTGCCGGCGCCGTTCGCACCGACGAGGCCGACGACGCCTGTCGGCATCTCGACCGTCAGGTTCGACAGGGCCGTCACGTGGCCGAAGGTCTTGGTGACGCCGCGGGCCGTGATGGCCGGTGCGCCGGACCTGGGCGCCGCGGGCGCGGACGGAGGCGGCGCCGGACGGGGGGAGATCACGCCGTCAGCCTGCCGCAGTCGTCTGACCTGGGCAATGGGGTACCTCCCTGAGGCGACCCTGAGCTCCCGGTTCTAGCCTGGCCCCATGGCGGACCTCCTGGAGCACTACCGCGCGCGGGCCCTGGCCCTCGTCCCGGAGGCCGAGGACGGCGTCAGCTACGGCATGCCGGCGCTGCGCTACCGCGGCCGCCCGCTGGTCAGCGTGATCGAGACCAAGGCCGGCTACTCGCTCTACCCCTTCAGCCCCGCGGTCGTCGAGGCGCATGCGGCGGGCCTCGCCGGCGTGCGGACGACGAAGGGCGGTGCGCAGTTCACCGCGGCCAACCCGGTGCCGGACGCCGTCTTCGACTCGATCGTGGCCGCCCGGCGCGACGAGATCGACGCGGCGCTGGGCACCGGCCGCCGGTAAGGACGTTCCGGGTCCGGTCAGATGGTCGCGGGAACCGGGACGCCGGGCCACAGCTTGCGGTGCTGAGCCGCGAACTGCCGCTTCCCGAAGAGCCGGTACATCAGCTGGACCGGCCTGGGGATCGAACCGAAGAAGATGACGCGGTCCTCCTGCGGCGCCGCCGCCAGCAACAGTCCGAGCTGCGGCATCAGCCGGCTCGTCGGGATGGCCTTCGACCCGCGCTCGGCCATCTGGGCCCATTCGCGCTCGGTGATCACCTTCTCCGCGACCGGCACGATCTCCACCACCTCGCGGCGCAGGTGCACCTGGAGCACCTGCAGCATGTCGTCGTACGCGGCGGCCAGGCGGGACCCGGAGTCCGGATCGGCCGTCGCGGCGAACTCGGCGCGCAACGGATCGATCGTGGTGAGGATCTGGTGCACCCGGGCATGGTGGGCGCGCATCTGCCCGACGTGCAGCGCGCACGCCGGCGCACGCTGCTCCAGCCGGTCCCACAGCAGCAGGTCCTCGTCCTCGTGGTGGATGTGCAACGTCGAGTCGATGTCGCCGAGCCACCTCGCCACGAACGCGGCCCGCTCCGTGTCGCCGGGTGGCGTCGCACGCACCAGCTCGGCCATCCGTGGGTAGGCCCAGAGGAACGCGCTGTGCAGGATGCGCATGTCCTCGCCCCGGCACAGCTTCGGCCCGTCGGGCACCGGCGGCGCGGTCTCGCCGGCGTGCGCGGTGAAGAAGTCGTCGGTCATCTCGCCCTCGCGGTCGCGCCATCGAACCAGACGGACATACCGGGACAGATTGGCACATCGGGCGCGTTGCCGCGCGCGAGACGACGGGGGGCCGCCGGCCGGGTGCGCCCTCCGCCGACGACTGAGGCCCCTTCGACCGGGCGGGCGAAAGGGCCTCTGACGTGCTGCGTTGCGTAGCGGGAGCGGGACTCGAACCCGCGACCTCACGATTATGAGTCGTAGACTGCTAAGCGTGAGGCATCTCGTACTGGCCTCTGACCTGCGGCTATGGTTCTGTTCAGACCGCAACAGGTCTGGTGAGATCTGTAGGCGAATCTGT
Source organism: Actinomycetes bacterium (assembly GCA_023438885.1). Taxonomy (GTDB): domain Bacteria; phylum Actinomycetota; class Actinomycetes; order Actinomycetales; family Cellulomonadaceae; genus Cellulomonas. The sequence goes on along the minus strand of JAEXPS010000188.1, from coordinate 35,638 downwards.
AGAGCCGGGAGGACGCGGTGGCAAGAGAGCGCAAGCGGCGTCAGTACGGTACCGGCTCGATCGTGCAGACCCACACCGCCGACTGCCCACCAGCCATCCCGGTGACCAACCCGGCCACCGGCAAGACCCGCCAGCTGCGCCCCGCCCACACCTGCCGCGGGACCTGGGTCGGACGCTTCCAGGCCGGCTGGACCGACAAGGGCGCCCCGCGCATCCTGTCCGTCACCGCCACCACCGAGGCCGAGTGCAAGCGCCGGCTCGAGCGGCGCATGGCCGAAGTGCAGGACGACCCCGGCGCTGTGCGCGGCGGGCACGTGACGGTCAAGACCTGGGCCGAGGAGTGGCTGCCCCAGCTGGCGACCAAGGCCCGCCCCCACTACTACACGGCCGAGGCCTCGAACCTGCGCAAGTGGATCGTGCCCACCATCGGCACCCGACGGCTCGACGCGCTCACCCCCGGCGACGTGCGCAAGCTCACCGCGGCCGTGCGCGCCGCAGGCCTGACGAGCACCCACGCGGGCAACGTCCAGGGCACGCTCGAACGCCTGCTACGAGCCGCCCTCGCCGAGGGCATGACGGTCTCCCGTCTGGCGCTCGAGGTGCCTCACCCAGGCAAGGCCGTCAACGACCGCTCGGCCATCCCGGCTCCGCACGTGCTGGCGCTCATCGCCCAAGCCATCGAAGCCGAGGACGCATCCGGTTCGCGCTGGCTGGCCGCCCTCACCGAACCCTGGCGCCCGGCCGAGACCCTGGGCCTGACGTGGCCGCTCGTCGACATAGAAGCCGGCACGGCCGACATCTCCTGGCAGCTGCAGCCGCTGCCGTACAACGTGCCGCATGACCGCTCGAGCGGCTTCCGCGTGCCTGACGGGTACGAGGTGCGCCACCTGGTGGGGGCCTACCACCTGGTCAAGCCCAAGACGAAGAGCGGGGAGCGTCGCACGCCGCTGACGCCACTCATGCAGGCGGCGCTCATCGTCTGGAAGGACCACTGCCCGCCCAACCCCTGGGGCCTGGTCTGGCCGGACGCGCGGGGCCTGCCCCAAGACGCCGCCGACGACCGGGCCGCCTGGTACGCGCTGCAGGAGCGCGCCGGCGTCGCCCCAGACGACGAGCGAGCCGCGCGCAAGCCCCCGCGGTACCTGCTGTACGAAGCCCGCCACACCGGGGCCACGATGCTGCTGGAGGCCGGCGTCGACCACCAGGTCATCATCGAGCTCATGGGCCACTCGTCGATCCTGTCGACGCGCGCCTACCAGCACCCGAACCTGGGGCTGATGCGCAGCGCGCTCGAGCAGGCGCACGAGCGCCTGGCGCTCACGACCGGTTCGCAAGGCGCCGCAGGCGGTTGACCGCCATCGGCGCGTAGGCCAGGGCCTCGCGGTCGTCGAGCAGCGCCAGCAGCACCTGGTAGTACCGCGTGGGCGTCAAGTCGAGCACGTCGCGGATCGCGGCTTCCTTGGCGCCGGCGTAGCGCCAGTGCTGCGCCTCCAGGTCGAGGATCTGGCGGTCACGCTGGCTCAGCATCCGCGCTCGACCTCGTCGTACAAGGCCGTGACCTGGTAACGCTCGTTACAAGTCAGGCCATCGAGGCGGGCCATGAGCGTGTCCTCGTCGACCCACAGCTCGTCTGCGACCTCTCGCAGATCCTCGGCCCACGAGAGCGCGTCTAGGAGGGCAGGCATCTCGATCAGGCGCCGAGCCGCCAAGAGCCGCGCGGCCGACTCCTCGGATGCGGAGGCGCCATGGACGTGGCCGAGCTCGATGTGCGCGAGCTCGTGCGCGAGGGTGCAACGTCGCTGTGCCTGGGACTGATCCGGGTGCAGGACGATCACCGTCGCACCATCGGTGGCGCCGAGCACGCCCGGCGTGCGATGCCACTGCACGTCTACGGCCGTCATCGAGCGCAGACGCCGCCAGGGGTGGAACACGAGCGGGACGCTAACGGGCCCGGCTGACACGACGGAGCCCCCGACTCTCTCAAGCGGGGGCTCCGTGGACTCCTAGCGAGACTTGTCAGTGCGGCCACGCTGCTTCGGGAAACCCCTTCGCTGCCCGTGGTCGCGACGCTCCTCCTCGACTTCTCTCGCCAGCACGAGGAGGTGCTCATCTGGCCCGAGGCTCCGCAAGGTGTCGAAGTACACCTCGCGAGCTCGATCCCGGGCTTGCTGCTCCCTAGTTCCCGCCATGACCGGCTCCCTCCGTCGGTCTTGTCCTTCAGCCTAGGGCCGTTCGATCGTCTTCGCGATCAAATCAGCAGCCGCCGACACGTACTCCTCGACATCGGCGCCAGCCAGGCGGTCGACGAGGTTGGAACCATCGGGCGGCATCGTGAGATCCATCGAGACGATGCCGAGCACCTGTCCATGGTCGTTCTTGATCGGCACGGCAAGGATCTCTGAGTACTTGTGCACCGTGGTACAGAACTCCTCACGGGTGAACCCCTGCTTCGCTTGCTGGCTGAGCGCGTCCCACTGGTCCTCGGTGAGATCGAGTCCGCCGTACTTTCGTGCCAGGTGTCCCGTAGCGGCGCGCTCGGGACGGGCGCTCGCCCAGGCGTGACCGATGACGCCCTTGCCCTTCTCCCAGTAGACGTCCGAAGGCTGTGGGCCGCGGAAGCGAACCCTCACGAGCCGCTCCAGGCGCTCGTGGCGCCGGATCTTGCCGACGCTCTCGACGAGCCAGACGCTCACTCCAAGATCCGTGGGCCGGATGCCCTTCGCCTCGGACACCGACACCAGAGCGGCCGTGACGGCCGCCTGCGCCCGCGTGCGCAACTGCATGCGGTCCGGTTCACGCAGCCGGTGGTTCACGTTGGCTACGTTGTCGCGCAGTACGACCAGCCCTGTGGCGATGGCTAGGGATGGGACGGTCCACTTCGGCGCATCTGTCCAGACCTTCGATGTGACGAGCGCCTGGGTCGCCACTGTCACGAACGCGATGACGGCGGCCGCGACTCGATAGGTGATCCCGAAGCGCTCGCGCCACTTGCGGCGCCGGCGGATGGATGACGGTGATGTCACGCTCCACCGTCACCGCTCGTGACGCTGGTGGCCCTCTCTGTGCCGGTGGGTCCTATGACACCCCTTGGTTGACGCGTGTTCATGCCGGCTCGTCTCCCCCTGCTTCCTGGCTCTCTTCCCCCGTGGTTGTGTCGGGGCCGTGGTCGGGGGCGCCGCGCCGCGCCGCCGCCTGGGAGACGTCTGGGATCGGCCCGTGGGGTCGGAACGGGAGATGCGTCGCCTCCGCCACCTCGGACGGCGACGGCTTCTCGTCCCCTGAGTCCTCTACGAGGCCCTCGTGGGCGAGGCGCGCTCGGTGGGCGCGGATCTCGCGAACCTTGGCCAGATAGGCCATGGCCGCCGCGGCGCCGGCCTCTTCGAGCTCGATCGGGGTCAGGTCGGCGACGCTGGACCGGCTGACGCTCAGCGCGACCCGGTCGGCCATGACTTCGAAGATCTCCTCGACGGCCGAGCGGCTCTCGGCCTGGCGCGCCTGGACGGCACGCACCGCTGGATCCTGACCAGTTCGGCTTGTGGCATCCAGCGTCCCGGCGGGCCAGCCGAGCGCGGCGTCGATCTTGGCGAGGGTGCTTCGCCGGGGCCATCTGGCGCCGGTGAGGAAGTCGCTCACAGTCCCTTGGTCGAGTCCGGCCGAGCGCACGAGGTCCGCGTCGTCCCACTGGCGGCGCGCCAGTTCCGCGCGGACTGCCTGGCGGGCCGTCTCCTGGTGCTCACCCATGGTGGGCCTCTCTGTCTGTCCATGGCGGACAACTTGCCGGGAACACCAGGAAACATCAACCGGGGCATCCCTGAACAGTGCTGGAGTCAGCCGGAAATACACGGGAGTAACTCAGGGCTCCGTAGGACACCTGACCTGCGACTCGACAGAAGTTCGGCCATGTTCCTCGTTTCTCTATTGCTATGTTCCTCTCAGTTCCCTAGACTCCTGCCATGAGCCTGAAGTTGCCCCCACGGCTGGACCCCGAGCGTGTCCGAGTCGGGGAAACCCTGCGGACGATCCGGGAGATCAAGGGATTCCGGCTGGGCGAGTTCGCCCAGGAGCTCGACGTCTCCTACTCCTACTGGTCGAACATCGAGGCCGGCCGTAAGCGCCTGACGCCGCAGCTGCTGGCGAAGGCAGCCCGTCTCCTCGAAGTGCGACAGGTCGCGATCGTCCGCGAGGGCTACACCGACGGGTTGGCCTGATGCCCGGCCCAACCCTGGCGTTGACGCGCGATGAAGCCGCCGTGGCGGCCCGCACGAGCAAGGACCGCATCGACAAGGCGATCCGCTCGGGGCAGCTGAAGGCCAAGCAACTGGGCCGCCGGATCGTCATCCCGGTCTCGGCCCTTGAGGCGTGGCTGGACTCCCAGCCCGACGTCTAGCACCACCCGCACAGCGAGCGGGGCGCCCCACAGCCTTCCGAGCCGGGACGCCCCACCTACAACGGAAGGAACTCTACCGTGCACCGCATCCGCACCGCCCCTGACGGGCCGTCCGAGACCAGCGTGCGCATGCTCGACGCGCTGAACCTGGTGAAGACCTCGGGCCAGATCTACCAGGGCACTGCCCGCGCCGGCGAGGTCGCCCGCCGTCACGCCGCGAACCGGGCCGCGAAGGCCGCGCGCCGCGCCCACCGCCGGAGCTCGAAGTGAGCGCCGCCGCGGCCGACCAGCCGATCCCTGTGCTGGACATGACCGACGAGCAGCGCGCCGACTTCGAGCTGGCGCGGCTGTCGCGGTACCCGCACGAGTCGGAGCGGGAGCGCCTGGAGCGGTGCCGGGACACCATGGCCCGCGCCGCGGTTCAGACGCTGGTGGAGACCGCGCAGGACCCCGCGCACTGGAACTTCCTGGGGCGCCTGCCGGATGCGATTCGGCTGGCCCGCGTCTCGGCCGTCCTCGAGCGGCGCGCGCGCGAGGCCCTGCGCGCCGCGCAGCAGTTGAAGGCGGTGGCCCCGTGATCGGCCGCCGCTTCTCTCGCGCCGCCCGCGCTCAGCGCCAGGCGGAGCGTGCCGTGCAGGACAAGCGTCTGGCTGCCGTCGACCGCGAGCTCGACCAGGACCTGCGTGAGTCGCGTGAGGCGTGCATGGCCCGCCACCCGTCGCAGGCCTCGGCCGCGGTCGAGCCTCGGGCCCGGCCGCATGACCCGACGGTGTTGGCCGGGTGCGGCTGCGGCTCGTGCGTGGAGGCAGCCCAGGCGGTCATCGACTACTGGAAGGAGCGGGGGCGCGCCGAACGGGCCCTGCGTGACGCGGTGACGGGCGCCCGGTTCGAGCGTCAGCTGAACGACGACGACCGCGCGTTCCTGGCCGATGCGGGGGTGTCCCTGTGAGCCGCCACCTGCTGGGTCGTGAGGTTGTCCGCGAGATCCGTGAGCGGGACATCCTGCGCGGCTTGAGCGCGCAGGTCTGGCGGCTGAACCCCGCCTACTCGCCGGAGGGTCGGGCCGCGTGCGAGCCCGTCCTGGCTGGCGCCGTGGCGTCCCTGCGGGCCATCGACTCTCCCATCGTCGGCGGTGCGCGATGAGCACCGCGACGCAGACCAGCTCGGTCCTGATCCGGCGCAAGCTCGACGCCACGCAGCCGCGGGCGGTCGTCGACCTGGCCACGGTGTGGCGCGCCATCTACCGGACGGACGCCCAGGCGCACGCCGCATCGCTGGCCTTCCACGGGCACCGCGCATGGAACGTCGCGCCCCCGCAGCCGCAGCCGCGGTACCTGGCGCACCCCACCCCGGGCCTGTGCATCGAGTTCTGGGTGGACGACCGCGACCCGCGCCACCGCCTGCCGGGCAAGCCGAAGCAGGGACCGAAGCCGCGCAACGTCCTGTCGGGCCGGCACGTCGACCGGGACCGGGAGGTGGCGTAGATGGCCACCGCCGACACCTACCGCGACGACCTGGCCGTCCAGGCGCGCGACGAGCGGCGTGACCCCGCCTGGTGGGACGACGGCGAGGACGACTCCGGCGACGACCAGGACTGGGACGACTACCTGGGGCTCACCCAGGCGGACGACGACTGGAAGGAGCGGTGATGAGCACGACGAGCGAACGCCTGACCTTCCACACGGGCGCGGCCGTCCCGGTCCTCCCCCACGACGCCAAGCGCCCGGTCTGGCTCAAGGCCCGCCGGCACGGCATCGGCGGCAGCGACATCGCCGCCATCGTGGGGCTGTCCCGCTGGTCCTCGCCCTACCAGGTGTGGCTGGACAAGACCGGCCGCTCCGACGAGATCCCGGACAACCCGTCAATGCGCTGGGGCCGCGCCGTCGAGCCGGTGCTGCGCTCCTGGTTCGCCGAGCAGACCGGCATCGAGGTCGCCCCCACGGGCATGTGGCGCTCCGTCGAGCATCCGCTGGCCTTGGCCAACCCGGACGGCCTCACCGGCGACGACGGCGGCCTGGAGTGCAAGGCCCACGGCTGGCGCATGGCCGACGAGTGGGACGACGACCAGGTCAGCGACGCCGCCGAGCTGCAGGCCCAGTGGTACGCCGGAGTGCTCGGCCTAGACCACTGGTGGGTGATCGCGAAGGTCGGCGACGACGAGCCGCTGATCCGCCGCGTGGACGCCGACCCGGCGCTGTTCGCGACGCTCCTCGAGGCGGCCGAGCGGTTCTGGACCGACTACGTGGAGGCCGACCGCGAGCCCGGGTTCGCCGCCCTGGACCTGCCCGTGGTCAAGGAGCGCTACCGCACGGTCGAGCTCGACACGACCGAGGCGCCCGACCCGCAGCGGGTGCGCCTGCTCCTGGCCGAGCGCGCCGCAGCGAAGGACGCCGAGAAGGACAGCGCGGCCAACGCCGCCCGGGCCGAGGCCGAGCTGCTGGCCATCCTCGGCAACGCCGAGGCCCTGACCATCGACGGCGCCGTGGTGCTCACCGCCAAGGCCAACGGCACCTTCGCGCCCACCCGCCTGGCCGCCGACCACCCCGACGTGGCCGAGGCCTTCACCACCACCCGGACGGTCCTGGACGTGGACCGCCTCAAGACCGAACGCGCAGACCTCTACCAGGCCTACCGGGCCCGGGTGCTGCGCCCCACGAAGGAGAAGTGACATGGGACGGGACCTCGCCGAGCGGACCGCCGCGTCCGTCGCCGGGCAGAGCAAGGGCAACGGCCAGCCGCCGACGCTCGCGCAGATGATCGACCAGATGAAGCCGCAGCTGGCTCGCGCGCTTCCCAAGCACATGGACCCCGACCGGCTGGCCCGCATCGCGCTCACGACGCTGCGGCAGACGCCAGCCCTCACCCGCTGCAACCCGCAGAGCTTCTTGGGCGCGCTGATGACCAGCGCCCAGCTGGGGCTCGAGCCGGGCCCGCTCGGCGAGGCCTACCTGGTGCCGTACGGCGACAACGTGACGTTCATCCCCGGCTACCGGGGCCTCATCAAGCTGGCCTGGCAGTCGGGTCAGCTGAAGTCGATCGCCGCCCACACCGTGCACGAGCGCGACGAGTTCGAGTACGAGTACGGGCTCGAGCCGGTGCTGCGGCACAAGCCGTCGCTGACCGACCGGGGCGACGTGATCGCGGTCTACGCCGCCGCGGTCTTCAAGGACGGCGGCTCGGCGTTCGTCGTGATGTCCCGCCAGGACGTCGAGGCCATCCGGTCGCGGTCGCGCGCGAGCAACAACGGCCCGTGGAAGACCGACTGGGACGCCATGGCCCGCAAGACCGCGATCCGCCAACTGATCCGCTGGCTGCCGCTGTCGTCCGAGCTGCACAACCTCGCCACGGCGGCCGCGCTCGACGAGTCGGTGCGCAAGGGCGAGGACGTGACGAAGGACCTGGACGAGATCGGGGCGACCGTCATCGACGGCTCTGTGGTCGACGTCACCGACGCCGAGGTCGTCGAGGACGAGCCGCCGGCCGCTGAGCCGATGGGGACCGTCAACGGCGTGCCCGTCGAGGACCCGCCCGGGTGGCTCGGTGACGAGGTTGACGAGCCGCCGGCGACGAGCGGACGGGGGGCGCGGCGATGAGCGCCACCGTCCAGCGCATCGGGATCTTCCGCCAGGAGTTCGCGGGGACGCTCACGGTCCTGGACTGTGCCCGGTGCGGCGTGACCTTTGCGATCACCGCCGACTTCGAGAGCCGCCGCCGCAACGACCACGAGAGCTTCTACTGCCCCAGCGGACACAGCCAGTGTTTCCCGCAGCAGTCCGACGAGGAGAAGGCCAAGGCGGAGGCGGCGCGGCTTCGTGAGCGTCTGCGGACCACCGAGCGGTCCGAGCGGTTCTACCGCGACCAGGCCGCCACGGAGCGCCGGCGCGCCGCCGCCGCGAGGGGTCAGCGCACCCGGGTGCTGAACCTCATCACGAAGGGCATCTGCCCGGTGGCCGGGTGCCGGCGGAACTTCACCAACGTGCGCGAGCACATGGCGTCGGAGCACCCGGACTTCCACACGCACGAGGCGACCTCGTGACCGCCCCGTGGTGGGAGGGCCCGCTGGTGGGCTTGGACACAGAAACTACGGGGACAGACGTCGAGACGGCCCGCATCGTCACGGCGTGCGTAGTGCTCGACGAGCCCGGCCGAGAGCCGCGCTCGTGGACGTGGCTGGTGAACCCGGGCGCGCCGATCCCCGCCGAGGCGACTGCCGTGCACGGCGTTACCGACGAGATGGCCGCTGAGGGGCTGACGCCCGGCCTGGCCGTCGCGCAGATCGCGCTCACCCTCGCCGGGTTCGACCTGCCGCTCGTGGCGTTCAACGGCGCCTACGACTTCACAGTTATGGACCGCGAGGCTCGCCGCCACGGTCTGGACCCGTTCGAGCCGTTCCCCGTGGTCGATCCCTACGTCCTCGACAAGCAGGCCGAGCCCTACCGCCGCGGCAAGCGCACTCTCTCGGTGACGTGCGAGCACTACGGCATCCCGCTCGGTGAGGACGCGCACGACGCAGCGGCGGACGCTCTGGCGGCGGTGCGGCTGGGGCCCGTGCGATCGGGCGGCGCGAGCCCCACCCGCCGGCGGACGCGGCGGTCCTCCACCAGGGGCAGATCGTCTGGCGCCAGCAGCAGCAGGACCACCTTCGCGACTACTTCCGGTCCATCGGGAAGCCCGCGGACGACGTGGACGGAGCCTGGCCTGTGCGGCCGCTGCCGGTGGGGGTGAGGGCATGAGCGCGCCGACCACGGCTCCCGCCCTGGCCTGGTACCACTACCCGCGCCAGTACGAGCAGCTGCTGTCCGAGGTCTCGGAGCACCGGATGGAGGTGCTGCACGAGGACGGCCTGTACCGGCACCTGCGGTTCGCCCGGCCCGGTACCCGCATCTGGTCCTTCGACCTCGTGACCTGGCCCGGCTACCTGTCCATCACCGGCGACATCGGGGACGGCTACTCGTTCTGCCGCGTGCCGGACATGCTGACCTTCTTCGACCACGGCCAGGCCGACGGCTGGATCAACGCCTCGTACTGGGCCGAGAAGGTCACGCGCGGCGGCGCACGCAGCGTCCAGGGCTACTCCGAGGACGCGTTCCGCAGGCACGTCGAGCGGCTGACGTCGGGGGTGGCCGAGGACATGCCTGAGGCCGCTGCGGCCCGCCTGCGTAAGCGGGTGGACGACGAGATCCTCACGTGCGCGTGGAACGAGTACGAGGCCCTCGCGGCCCTGAACGGCTTCACGTTCGGCCCGGACGGCGACCGCCTGGACGAGGAGATGGACGAAGCTGGCTGGCGCGACTTCGACCACCACTTCCTGATCGCCCTGCACGCCATCCTCTGGGGCGCCAAGCGCTACCACGCCACACGAGCGGAGGTGGCGGCATGAAGACCTTGCGCGCCCGCTACTCCGGCCCGTGCGCCAACGACTGCGGCGTCCGCATCGAGCCCGGCGACGAGGTGGTCTACGTCGACGACGCCGTGGTGCACGCCGACTGCGAGGCCTCGCCCGAGCCCGAGCGACCCGTCACCGTCTGCCCGACCTGCCACCTCACCAAGCCCTGCGACTGCACCTAGACCATCCGCGCGGCGGGGGCCGCCACCTTCCACAGCACCGACCCCCACCGCCTCCCCGGAAGGAGATCGGCCATGGCCGACAACCCAGCATCCCAGCCCGACCCACAGCCCGACAGCCCCGACCAGCGGCCCGTCCTGACCCCCGTTCAGGCGCTGGCCTTCCTGGCCATCCTCGCCAGCGGCTCCGGTGTCATCGCTGGCCTCGCCGCCGAGGGGCACGGCACTCAGGCCCTCGGGCTCGGCCTCGTGCTCGTCGTGTTCATCTTCGGGTCCTACCTGTACGCACGGAGAGGACTGTGAGCCGGGCTGCGGCCGCACTGGCCGCCCCACCCGTCCAGACCGTCAAGGTCCCCGCCTCCGAACTGAAGGCCGCCGCCGCCTGGGCGGCGCGCATCGTGCCCCTGCGTCCGCCGCTGCCGATCCTGGGCGGGGTCGTCATCGGACGCGACGACGACGGGCACCTGACGCTGTCGGCCTTCGACTACGAGACCTCCGGGCGCATCGTCGTCGACGGAGCAGACTCGACGTTCGCCGAGCCGCTGCTGGTGCACGGACGGCTGTTCGCCGAGGCCGCGGCGCGGATGAGCGGCACCGTGACCCTCGAGGCCGACGAGCGGACGCTGACCGTGCGCTCCGGCGCCACCAAGGTCGCCATCCGGCTCATGGCCTCGGGTGAGTACCCGAGCCTGCCGCCGACACCGCCGGCCGTCGGGCGAACCGAGGCCGACGACCTCGCATGGATGGTCCAGGCCGTCGGCATCTGCGCCGACCGCGGTGCCACCGTCGACCAGCTGGGCCTGCACTCCATGCACCTGACGGCCGGCGACGGGCGGGCCAACCTGTGGGCCACCGACCGCTACCGCGTCGCCCACGGCATCATCCCATGGTCCGGGGCCGACCTCGACGTGGTGATCCCGGCCGACGCGCTCGCCCAGGCCGTGAAGGGCATGACCGGCGTAGCCCACATCGGCGCCGACGAGCACCGCGTCAGCATCGCCGCGGGCGACCGCATCGTCACCATCCTGCAGACGGCCACGCCCGAGTGGGCCGCCAACGCCGCCCGGCTGTGGTCACCCCGCGGCGGGGCCATCACCGCGCCCCGAGCCGAGCTGGCCGACGCGGTAGCCACCGCGAAGATCGCGCTCGACGCCGCGACGTCCCCCGTGCTGCTCACCGTCACCAGCGAGGGCCTCCGGGTCGCCTCCCAGACCAACGAGCGAGCCGACGCCGACAGCATCGTCACCGCTGATGTGGACGCCGGATTCGACGAGGGCTGGACGGTGGCCTTCAACGCCACCTACCTGGTGGAGATCCTCGCAGGGATCGACGCGCCGGCCGTGCGCATCGAGATCGACTCCAACGTGCAGCGCTCCGCGGTCCTGCCGCTGGAGATCCGCGGCGTTGATGCGGACGGAGAGCCCGACCCGGGCCTCACCTACATGCTGGTCCCGATCCGCACCGGTGGTGCGCGATGAGCGGCCAGCGCTGGCGCGTGCCCTACAGCGCACCCGGATCCAAGGGTGGCTCCGTCACCGTCACGGCGACCTCCCGCGAGGACGCCTACCTCAAGGTCGCGGCCCTGCACCGGCAGACCCGGCGCTTCCCCCGCTCCGAGGCCGACCGCGCCAACGGCGCAACCATGCGGCTCACCCAGGCGCAGACCCGGCGCATCGAGTACGGCGAGCCCGAGCTGATCGACAGCGCCGAGCAGCGCGTGCAGCGGGAGTCGGCGTGACGGGCGCCGCGTACCGGGAGTTCCTGGAGCGTCGCGCCCAGCTGGGCAGCGCCGGCGGCTTCGAGCCCACCGACTTGCCCGGCCACCTGTTCGACTTCCAGCGCGCGCTCGTCGAGTGGGCGGTCCGCCAGGGCCGCGGAGCGCTGTTCGCGGACTGCGGCCTGGGCAAGACCCCGATGGAGCTTGCCTGGGCCGAGCAGGTACACCGCCACACCGGGCGCCCGGTGCTGCTGCTGACCCCGCTGGCGGTCGGCTTCCAGATCGTCGCCGAGGCCGCCAAGTTCGGGCACGACGCTGCGCTGTCGCGCGACGGGCGCGTGGCGGCCGCGATCACGGTCACCAACTACGAGCAGCTGCTGGCCGGGAAGTTTGAGCCCGACGACTACGCCGGCGTCGTCTGCGACGAGTCGTCCATCCTCAAGAGCTTCGACGGGGCCACGCGCCAGGCCGTCACGGAGTTCATGCGGCGCATGCCCTACCGACTGCTCGCCACGGCGACGGCCGCGCCCAACGACTGGGTGGAGCTGGGTACCTCGAGCGAGGCCCTCGGCGGGCTGGGCCACGTCGACATGCTCAGCCGCTACTTCGTCAACGACAACCGCACGGTCACGAGCCGCGCGCGTTGGGCGCAGGGCGGCCGCCAGGTCGGGTGGCGGCTGAAGGGTCATGCCGAGCACCCGTTCTGGCGCTGGGTCGCCTCGTGGGCGCGCGCCATGCGCAGACCCTCCGACTTCGGCTACGACGACGGGCGGTTCGTCCTGCCCGAGCTCGTCGAGCGCGAGACGGTCTTCACCGCGCGCACGCCGGCGCCGGGGGTGCTGTTCGACACCCCGGCGCGCGGCCTGCACGAGGAGCGCGAGGAGACACGCCGCAGCCTGACCGAGCGATGCGAGGCCGCCGCCGCGGCGCTCGTCGACGCCGAGCGCGCCGTGGCGTGGTGCCACCTCAACGACGAAGCCAACCTGCTGACGCGCACCATCGACGACGCCGTGCAGGTGGCCGGCGCCGACAGCCCCGAAGCCAAGGAGGAGGCCCTGGCGGCGTTCACGCGCGGCGAGATCCGGGTCCTGGTCACCAAGCCCAGCATCGGCGCCTGGGGTCTGAACTGGCAGCACGCGCACCGGATGACCTACTTCCCGTCGCACTCCTACGAGGCCTACTACCAGGCAGTGCGCCGCATGTGGCGCTTCGGGCAGACCAGGCCCGTCCAGGTCGACGTCATCACCACCGAGGGCGGCCGCGCCGCATTGGCCAACCTGCGCCGCAAGAGCGAGCAGGCGCAGGCCATGTTCACCGCCCTCGTCGCCCACATGAACGACGCCGCGGCCGCGACCGGCCCGGCCTACGACCAGCCCATGGAGGTGCCCTCGTGGGCGTCCTGACCCAGCAGCTCACGGACCGGTGGGCCATCTACAACGGCGACTGCATCGACGTCATGGCCGCCCTGCCCGACGAGTCGATCCACGCCAGCATCTACAGCCCGCCCTTCACCGGGCTCTACCACTACTCCAGCGACGACCGGGACCTGTCCAACGCCCGCACGTACGACGAGTTCGCCGAGCACTACGGGCTGGTGCTCGACCAGATCACGCGCCTGACGCTGCCCGGCCGGGTCACCGCCGTGCACGCCGCGCCGGTCCCCACCGGCAACACCGGCAAGGACGGCCTGAGGGACTTCCCCGGCGACGTCATCCGCTGGCACCTCGAGCGCGGCTGGGACTGGGTGGCGCGCCACGTCATCTGGAAGGAGCCGCTCCAGGTCCGCAACCGCACCATGGCGAAGAACCTCGCGCACAAGACCGTCGTCGACGACGCGGCCTACGCCGGGGTGGCCTCGGCCGACGAGCTGCTGATCTTCCGCCGACCAGGCCAGGGCGTGCCCATCGCGCACCCGACCGGGCTCACCGAGTACGCCGGCGGCGAGCCCATGCCCGAGGACCTCGCGCGCTACCGCGGCTGGACCGGCAGCCAGATCGAGAATCGGTTCAGCCACTGGATCTGGCGCCGCTACGCCTCCAGCGTCTGGGACGACATCCGCATCGACCGCGTGCTGCCCTTCCGCGACGCCGAAGACGAAGACGACGAGAAGCACCCTCACCCGCTCCAGCTGGACGTCATCGCACGCTTCCTGCACCTGCGCACCCTGCCGGGCGAGCGCGTGCTCACGCCGTTCATGGGCGTCGGCTCCGAGGTGTTCGAGACCGTGCGCGCCGGCCGGTACGGCATCGGCGCCGAGCTGAAGCCCTCCTACTACGAGCAGGCCGCGCGGAACCTCGAGCACGTCGACGACGAGACCCCGCCCGACGACACGCTCTTCACCGCCCTCGACGAGCAGGACGGGGGTGCGGCGTGAGCCCGACCTCTCAGCGCCTGGCGACTGCTGGACGAAGCCAGCGCCACCAGCGAGGACCGCGCGCGACTGGCGCTTCCATTGGACGGCCCGCGATCTGCCGCAGCTCGTCAATGATGTTGCCGCGCCAATACGTCTTCCTGCGACCGATCCAGGCGGCGAGCGCCTCCGAGACCACGTTGATCTCGTTGATCAACAGCTCTTCGGTCTTCGCGCTGTCTTTCGCCGCATGCGCCTCAGCGGCTTCGCGGAACGGCTTGGTCGTCGCCTCCAACGTGAGTCGCAAGCCGAGCCGTTCGCTGCGCCAGCGCCCGGGCGAGAGATGGACGAGGAGCCTCGTGCGCGCGTTCTCGGCATCAACCAACTCGTGGGACCAAGTCTTGCCCAGCGACAACGGAAAGAGGGCCCTGCTCGAGGTGGCCACGGCCTCCAGCAGCGTTCCGAACTTGATCAGCGTCTCGGTGACGAGCGCCTCCGTGGCCGCGCGCCGCCGGTCTACGACGCTCCACACCACCGATCCGGCAACGGTAGCCAGCGCGCCGGCGATGGCCGCCGCCCATCCGTTCCAGTCCATGCCGCAGACCGTAGCGGCAGGCGCCGACGTCGGACCTGAGCAGCCCGCTGGCTCAGCGACCGCCTGCGAAGTGTTCGCGGTGGTACGCGAAGTTGGCTGGGTCGATCGCGTGTCCGGGGGCAACCTGCAGTCCGCCCACCACGGCACCATCGACGGTCCGGATGACCTTGCCGCCGTCAACGCAGAGGGCGCCCTTGTCGAACAGCACGTGGTCGTTCGGACACAGGCAGAGCACGTTGTCGACGGAGTCCGGCCCATTGTGTGGTGTGCCGAGCGCACGCACGTGGGCACCTTCGGCGTACCAGCCAACGGGCGTCTCGAGGACGACTCCGCAGAACTGGCAGCGGCCCTTGTGCAACTGCTTCACCCACTCAGTCACCTGGGTGCTGCGAACGATCCTCTGGACGACGCCTGGAGTACGTCCGGGGTGCGGGTTGCCGACCGGTCGTGCCCCAGCCGCAGCCGCCTCGGCCCAGCCGTCCTCCTCGCCCTGGCGGACGAGCTCGAAGCGCCAGATGAGCGGGCCGTCGATGCTCGGCTCCTGCCAGTGCTTCGTCACCACGTACAGGCCGTCGTAGCGATAGCCGGAGGCGGGCGCGTAGTCGCTCCTGGTGGTGGCCTTGCGGATCACTCGCACCGGGAGGCCGTGCTCCTCGGACCGAGCGAGGGCGAGGTTGCCCTTTGTCAGGGTCTGATTCTCCGTCTGCCTGTCTCCACCTTGACCCCGGCCACCTTCGCCGGTGTAGACGATGACGTCCCCATCGTCGACGTCGTCCTTGTACATCTGGGCGACCACGATCGCGTCAGCGCCAAGGTCGCTCGAGTTGCCGGAAATCCCGTTCTCCTGGTGGCGATGCAGGCCCGCTGCCTTCACCTCCAACCGCGACGCGAACGCGCTTCCGACTGGCACACCGGGAATCTCGCCGAAGACGCTGCTGACCATGACACGCAACGTAGCGGGCAGGTTCTGGCTGGCGGGGCCGATCGAGTAGGTCAATGTCAGGCCAAGGCGGTGGCCGCATGACCACCCCACCACCAGGCGTGGCCGCCCCGCAGCGCGAAGCCCACCAGTGCTGGTGCGGCCGGCCATACTTCGCCGGCGCCGACGGGCGGATGCAGCACCAGACGCTGTACGGGCACCGGCCGCAGGGCGCGTCCCAACCGATCCGACGCACCCACGTCAGCCCGCTCTGCCTGGCCGAGCGGCATACCGAGTGCGGGCAGGGCTTCATCCTCAACGGCGAGGCCCACGCCTGCGCCTGCACCTGCGGGCACCCCGAGGCGTCCCCTCGGGGCGTTCGGCGCGAAGCCGACGCGAAGGCCGAACCCGTACGGCGCCCGTCCTGCGGGACGCCCTCCGGCCGGCTCTCCCACCTGCGCGCCGGCGAACGACCCTGCGACGACTGCCGCACCGCCCACGCGAACGCCATGGCCGAACGCCGCGCAGCCAAGGCAGGTGCGTGATGGCGGGCGGCGACCGCGCCACCACCGCGGACCTGATGACCCGGCTCCAGCGGCACTACATCAAGCCCTCCGAGCCGCTGCCGGGCGGGATCTTCGTGCCAGAGGTCGGCCAGAACGGCTCGTGGGGCGCCAGTTCCCGCTGCGACGCCGTCTACGTGGGCTTCACCTCGACGTCGGGGCGCATCCTCGTCGGCCACGAGGTCAAGGCCTCGCGCTCCGACTGGCTGCATGAGCTGGCGCAGATCCACAAGGCCGACGCCTGGGCTGACCAGTGCCACGAATGGTGGCTCGTCACCGTCCCGGGCGTTGTCCACGACGGCGAACTGCCGGCCGGGTGGGGGCTCATGGTGCCCGGGCCCAGCACGACCCGCATGAAGGTCGTCCAGCGCGCCCAGCAGCACCTCGAGCGCGTGCCCTCCTGGGACGCGGTGCGCTCGATCATGGCCAGGCAGGACACCCTGCGCCAGACGGCCATCACCCGGGGCATCACCAAGGGCCTCGACAAGGTCCGTGGCGACGTCGAGGCCGAGATCGACCGCCGGGTCGCGAGCCGCCTCGGCGACAGCGACTTCGAGCGCGAGCAGCGCGAACGCGACCGCGCCGAGCTCCAGGCCTTCCGCGCCGCCCTGGGGGTCCAGATCAACGACGAGCAGGGCCCGTACCGCCGCGGCGGCACCGTCACCGCGGCCGAACTGGCCGACCTCGCGGCGCTGCTGCGCGCACACGGCGACCTGGCCGAGGCCGTCGAGGCGCTCGTGGCCCGGTACGGCCCCTGGGCAAGCCTGCGCCGGCACTTCGACGACCTCGAGCAGGCCATCGCCGCAGCGGCCGCCGTCACGTCCACCAAGATCGAGAAGGCGGGTGCCTGATGGCCGTCTGGGGCAAGCTCTACGGGTCGTTGCACGGGTCGCCGAAGTGGCGCCGCGCGAGCAGGACCGCCAGGGGACTTTGGTGCACGGCGGCCTCCTGGTGCATCGACCAGGAAGGGTCCGAGGGTGTCGTGCCGACGGACATGCTCAAGTCCCTGGACGGCACCCAGGCGGATGTCGACTGCCTGGTCAGGGTCGGCCTGTGGGATGTCGTCGACGGCGGCTGGCGCTTCCACGACTGGGATGAGCACCAGGTCTCGCGCGAGCGCATGAACGCCCGGCGTAAGGCCGGGGCCGAGCGGCAGCAGCGCTTCCGTGACGGCCTCGGTAACGCCGTCACTAACGGCGCTACTGATGCGTCAGTAACGGCGTATAGACGAGACGAGACGAGAGAAGACGAGAAAGAGCATCCCGCGCCCGCTCCCGCGGGCTCGCGCCGCAAGCCGGAACGGCCCCTCCCGGACGGGTGGGAGCCCAACGACGCGCACCGGGCGAACGCGGCCGAACGCGGCATCGACGTCGCGCGTGAAGCCGAGGCGTTCCGCAACCACGCCCAAGCCAACGACCGCCGCGCCCGCGACTGGGATGCCGCCTTCCGTACCTGGCTGAGCAGAGCTCGACCGAGCATCGCCCGGCAGTCACCATCCCCTGTCGGCCCGGCGCCCGAGCCACGCAGCGAATGGGACCGCATCCCCACCGTCGCCGAGCTGCGCGCCCGTGACGAGGCCGAGCGCAGGGCCCAGGCATGAGCCTCGACACCTACGCGCCAGCCGGCCTCGAGCCGCCACCCGACGACGAGCCACAGGGCCGCACGCCACCCCAGGACCTCGACGCCGAACGGGCATGCCTGGGCGCCATGCTCATCTCCAAGGCCGCCGTCGCCGACGTGTGCGAGGTCCTGCGCGGCGAAGACTTCTACCGACCCGCCCACGAACTGGTGTTCGCCGCGATCATCGCGCTCGACGCCAAGGGCGAGCGCGTCGACCCCATCACCGTCGCCGCCGAACTGAGCCGCACCGGCCAGCTGCGCAACATCGGCGGCGCGCCCTACCTGCACACCCTCGTCGCGGCAGTCATCACCGCCTCCAACGCGGCCTGGCACGCGCGCATCGTCCGCGAAAAGGCCATCCTGCGCCGCCTCGTCGAAGCCGGAACCCGCATCGCCCAGATCGGCTACGCAAGCGACGGCGGAGACGTCGACGACCTGTGGGAGACCGCCCGCGCAGAAGTCGACGCCGTCGGCCACGAACGCGGACGCATCGTCATGCTCAACGACGAGATCGACGACACCATCGACACGCTCGACCGCGGCGACACCCCGGCCGTCCCCACCCCCTGGGACGACCTCAACTACGTGATCCGCGGCTGGTGCCCCGGCCGGCTCTACACCGTCGGCGCCCGCCCCGGCGTCGGCAAGTCCATCCTCCTCCTGCAGGCCGCACTCGACCTGTCCCAGACCGGCGTCGTGGCCTTCCACTCGCTCGAGATGGGCCGCACCGAGGTCCACCAGCGGATCCTCGCCCAGATGGCCGGCGTCAGCCTGTCCCGGATGGGCAAGCGCGGCGACGACGGGCTCAGCGAGCACGACTGGCGCCGCATCGCCGACGCACGCGGCCGCGTCCCCAACCATCGGCTCGTCATCGACGACCGCGCCGAACTGCGGGTCACCGACATCCGCGCTCACGCCCGAACAATCGCCCGCCAGCACAACCTCGCCGGCGTCGTCGTCGACTACCTGCAGCTCATGCAAGCCCCCCGCGGCGACCGCTCCAGCCGACAGGAGATCGTGTCGAGCTTCAGCCGCCAGCTCAAGCTCCTCGCCAAGGAACTGCAGGTGCCGGTCATCGTCGCCTCACAGCTGAACCGGCAACCCGAACAGCGCGCCGACAAGCGCCCCACCATGGCGGACCTGCGTGAGTCCGGCGCGGTCGAGCAGGACAGCGACGTCGTGATGCTCATCCACGTCGACGAAGAGCGCGCACCCGACGAGGCCGACGTGCTCGTGCCCAAGAACCGGCAGGGCCCCAAAGGTCACGCGGTGCTGATCCGGCAAGGCCAGTACGCCCGCCTCGACGCCCGGCAGTGGACACCCGGCCCGCCACGGCAGGCCACCAGGGACCTCACCGAGCCGGAGCACCCACGCGACGAGGAGCCGCCCCCATGGTCGCGCTGATCAGCCGCGCCTGGTGCGCCAAGGGCGACTTCGACACCGGGTGGGTCAACCCCAAGGCGGCTGAAACCGCAGGCCGGGCCCACGAACGTCAGGTGCGGGGCCACGCCTACCAGACGAGCAGCAGACCCATCGATGCCCAGGACGAGCGTCGACCTTTCGAGAGGAGTGAGGGATGAGCGACGAGATCACAACGACGAAGGTGGCCGAGCCGCTTCCGGTGGTGCACCACAAGGGCCCGCACGACACCGACGCGAGCATGTTCACCCAGGCGGCTGACCGGCTGGAGCGCGGATTCCCTCTCGGCGGAGGCAACCTCACGCGCGCCGTCGTGGAGCTGATCCGGCGTGAGGTAGTGCGGTCCGATGGAAGGCTTGCGGACGACCGCCCCACCCTCTCCGACGACGACCTGCGCGAGGAGGCTGCCCGTCGTGGCATGACGGTGGTCGACGCGCAGGAGTGGGCGCGGGTTCGGGACGGCGGCGACGAGCACCACACGCTCGATGAGCTCTACGAGTACCGGATGCTCTACAACGCCCACGCGGCGCAGGGCTGGCTGGCTGCGGGCATCCCGGTGGTCAAGTCGCACCGGCACAGCGATGGCGAGCCGTGCTTCGGTGGCGGCTGGTTCATCGTCGTGGCGACGCTGCCCACTGGGCAGGCCGCGAACCACTACCGCGACGAGTTCTGGGGCCTGTTCGACGTGCCCGAGGTGGACCTGCCGCCCGAGTACGACGGGCACACGCCGCAGGACGCAGCCGACCGCCTCCGCACCCTCCTGTCCGCCGCCGACGAGAAGGCCCAGCGATGACCGCCCCCACCCCTGAGCCGACGCTGCCCACCGAGGCCGTCGAGGCGGCGGCGCAAGCGACCAGCGACGCTGAGACCTGCGCCCTGTGCCGAGACGACGCCCGCGAGACCTTCGACGCGGTGACCAAGACGACGAATCTGCCGCTGTGCATGTCGCACTGGAACCGTTGGGTCATCCGATTCCTTGACGACCCCGACGCGCCCTGCTCAGCACACCTCATCCAGAGCGAGGTGTCTCGTGGCTGACGAACTGGTTGACGCCCTGGAGGCGGACCGCCCCGTGGACGACGGAAGCGATTATGCCGCCGGCCAGATGGCCGGATACGCACACGCCGAACAGATCGCCCGCGGAGTCCTCGCCGCCCTGCCCCACCTCCCGCAGCACGTCACGCCGAGCGTGGAGGAGGTGCGAGCGGCCGTCGCGGTCGTCCTGTGCAACGCGGCGAACTTCCCCGCGAACGTCCAGGCGCTGCTTCTCGGCCAGGACATGGGTTCGCTCATCGACAAGACGGCCGAAGCCGTCCTCGCCCTGCTCTCGTCCCAGCCGACCGTCGAGGACGTGCGGCGGGAGGCGCTGCTGAGCGCGGCCGATGCCCTGGACGCCGAGACGGTCCTGTGGGTCAACGACCTTCCGCACCGGGCCCACTGGCGGCACATCTACACGGCCTGGCTCCGCGCCCGTGCCGCTGAGGCGGGAGGCGACCATGCCTGACCTGCCGAGGCTGGCGGACATCGGGGAGCGGGCCGAGAAGGCGACCAAGGGCGAGTGGTTCCGCGAGTACGGGGACGTCGTGACAGCGGCCGACGACCCGCGAGACGTGGCAGACGGCTACGAGGAGCCGCGTTCAGCCCGCGTTGTTCGCCGGGCGCCGCACCTGGACATGCGCGACTCGCAGGCCATCGCTGACGCCGAGTTCATCGCCCACGCCCGCACCGACGCTCCCGCCATGCACGCCGCCCTGACGGCGGTGCTGGCGCGGTGCGACCAGATCGAGTCCATGCCGGTCCCGCAGGACCCGGGGATGTCGCAGACGGAGATCACCCGGCGGGTGGTGGACACCATCGTGCGGTCCGTCCGCGCGGCCATCACCGAGCACATCGAGATTGGAGGCGAGTGATGAAGCGCAGCCGCTGGGTGCGATCAGAGCACGAGTGCAACCAGCCCGCCCCGGGAAGGCGCGGCGCCGGATCGGTGTGGGAGTGCAGGTGCGGGCGTCGCTGGCGGATCGTCAGCGTGCGGACGGACGGCATGTACTCCCACACCCGGTGGGCGAGGGAGGCCGACCGTGACTGACCCTCTGGCGCAGGCGGCGGAGGTGGATCGTGAGCGCTTCTGGTCTCACGTCGACAAGAGCGGCGACTGCTGGATATGGACCGCATCTCTCCGGGGTGGTGGATACGGCAGCTTCTGGATCGGCGGGCGCAGCGTTCTCGCCCACCGACAGGCGTATCTCTGGGAGCACGGAAGCGTTCCGGCGGGGGCTGTTCTCGACCACCTCTGCCGCAACCGGCGATGCGTCCGACCGAGTCACATCGAGGCGGTCTCCAACGCTGAGAACGTCCGCCGCGGGGCCACGGCATTCGCCTTCACAGGCAAGTGCCTCGCGGGGCTTCACGAGGCGGTCGGCGACAACATCTACGTCCAGAACCGCGGCACGGCTCGCGCATGTCGGGCATGCAAGAACGAGAGGGCCAGGCGACGCCGCTCCGTCACCCCGTGGCGGGCTGCTGACGAAGGGGGCGAGTGTGGCTGAGATCCCCACCTGCCCGAAGTGCGGCCACCCGCACGTGGAGCGCCGCGGCGGCCGAGCCTGCACCGGGCACAAGTCCCAGCGCGACCAGGACGACCAGCTGGTGCCCTGCGCGAACGCGCCCCTCGCCGGGCAGGAGGTGTGCCGCTACCACGGCGGGGCCGCAGCACAGAACCGAGCCAAGGGCGCCGAACGCGTCGCCGAGCAGGCGGCCGAGCAGGCGCTGCAGCGAGGCTTGGCCGCCGCCTACGGCGAGAACGTGCCCGACATCGACCCCGCCGAAGCCATGCTGCGCGCCGTGTCCTGGAAGTACGCCGAAGTCCTGGCGCTGAGGGCCAAGGTCGCCGAGCTCGACGACCGGCAGCGCGTGTGGGGCACGACGAAGGACACCCCATTCGGCTCGACCGAGGAGGCGAAGCCGAACATCTGGTGGACCATGCTCCGCACCGCTGAGGACCAGTTGGTGAAGTTCGCGGCCGCGGCCCGTGCCGCCGGCTGCGACGAACGGCGCGTGCACCTGGCCGAACAGCAGGCCGCCATCGTGGTGGGCACCATCCAACGCATCCTCGACGGGCTCTACACGGCGCTCATCGCCGCCGGTGTGCCCGCCGAGACCCTGCAGCAGGCGTGGGCGGCCGCCGTCGCAGAGGTCGTGCCGAGAGAACTACGGGCTGCGGCGCTGGAGGGTGGCTGATCGGGCGCATGTTCCCGGACAACGGAGCACCCAACCGCTCGCCCGACCACACCTAGGAGTAGACCGATGAGCTACCGAGTCCCCGGAGCGAAGACCTCCCAGCCAAAGCGCCCGAAGACCGAGGCGGATGTCCATCTGGAGCCGGCGCCCGCGCCCGTCGTCGTCGGGTTCCCGACGGTCATGGACGGCTGGATCGTCCGCTGGTACGCCACGGAGGATGCCGCCAACCACGGCGAGCAGGTGATCAGCGCCAGCCGCTCCGGCGTGACCGTCCACCAAGACGGGGCCCTGGCCGAAAGCCTGCGCCGTGACGCCGAGCACGTCGCCGGACTGATCGGCGACTTCTACAGCGACCCGTTCGGCCTGCCTAAGCCTCACGAGCCGAAGCCGTGGGAGCACTACCTGACCCACGTCAAGCCCAGGTTCCGCGATGTCGAGCCGATCACCCAGGAGGCCAGCCGATGACCCGCCGCCACCGCACCCCAGTCCCCGCGCTGTCGCCGCTCGAGCGTCCGCACACCCACCAGTGGACGGCGAACCCGGCCTACGCGATCGCGCCCGACGAGCCAGGCTTCGACCCGCAGGCGCCGCCGTTCGCGTGCGATGAGTGCCCCGCCACCGCCACAGCCTGCGCGTCGTGCGAGCAGCCC
The DNA here is from genome assembly GCA_023438885.1 of Actinomycetes bacterium. Lineage (GTDB taxonomy): Bacteria > Actinomycetota > Actinomycetes > Actinomycetales > Cellulomonadaceae > Cellulomonas. The sequence goes on along the minus strand of JAEXPS010000188.1, from coordinate 12,616 downwards.
AGCCAGACCGGCGCCAGGGTGTGCCTCGACTGCGTGAGCCTGGCCCGCACGGACTTGCTGCGGGTGCGGGACCTGACGCTGTCCATGTCCGACGTGGTGGCCGACCTGGGTGGGCTGCGGGCGGTGCGCTACGACAGCGCCGGCGGCGGCAAGCCCGGCCGGAAGCGCGCCGACACCACGATCCTCGGCGGGGAGGCGCTCGTGCTGTCGGCCGGCGGCAGCCCCTACCCGCCCAGGCTCGGACGCTGGGAGAGCTCCGTCGACGCGGCGCTCCTGGCGGCCGAACGTCACGACCCGCCCTCGGCCTTCGCCATCCTGTCCGGCTGGGCCATCGCCTGGGCGGCCGAACGCGACGACCGCATCGACCCGCCGAGCTCGCTCAAGACCGCGGCGGCCTACCTGCACGAGCACACCACCTGGGCGGCCGAACACTCCCCCACCTGGCAGGACTACCGCCGCGCCATCAACGACCTGCTGTGGCGGCTGCGCAGGCTCGCCGGCGAGATCCAGCCCCGCCAGCAGACCGAACCCGTGCCGTGCGTGCACTGCGGCGGGCGCGTGATCCGCACCTGGTCCAAGGCCGGCCTGTCGGACGTGCGGACCTGCCAGGGGTGCGGCTCCAGCTGGCCCAACGAGGAGCGGCTGCGGCACATCGAGAGCCAGGTGGTCTTCGCCCTACCTGAGGGCACGCCCGACGCCCTGGTCACCATCGACGAGGCCAAGATGATCTACCGGGGCCGCGTGCGCTCCGACCGGTTCGACGCCTGGGCCAAGAGCCTGCCGCCGGCACGCGGGGCGGACGGGCAGCCCATGCACGACGAGGCCGGCAGGGCGCTGTACCGGCTGGGCGTCATCGACGGACAGGTCAAGAGCGGGGCGAAGGAGTCGAGCGCATGAGGATCCAGGCGAACCCATTACTGCCCGACCCAGGGGCGTCCGCGGCCGCGCGCGCGATCGGGCTCGACCCGGCCGCCATCGTCGCCGGCACGCTCGTCTACGACGATGACAGCGGGCGGGCCCGGCTCCGGTACGAGGCAGTTCGCGACCTGACAGCCGAGGAGGCCGCGGCGTTCAAGGCCGCGTGGCTGGGCGGGTGAGCCTCCCGCCACGCGACATCATGTCGTGCTAGCCTGTGGATAAGCGCGGAACCTCGTGGTTCGCGCGCGCCCTGGCCCCGGCCGAGACGAAGGTCTCTCCGGGGCCTTGTCGCATCTAGACCTAGTCTTCGCGTCCCCCGAACGCGCCGAGCCCAGCGTTGCGGTGCACGGACTTCCAGTCACCGGCGGCGAAGATCGCCACGGTGTTGGCCGCGTTCTCCAGGTACAGCGCCCCGTCCCTCACCGACGTGAGGGTGACGCCCTTGAACGTCGCCCGTCGGTGGATGGTGCCGTCGTTGTAGAGAGAGAGCACCACGGTCACGTCTGCCTGGTCCTGGTCGGACATCGCTGCATTCCTTTCGTGACGCCGCCTGGCGTCTGCCGGCGATGCTTCCACTCGCCACCGACGCGCGGGGGTGAACCGCTGAGGCAGGTGGGCCATGGGTGACCTGGACTTCCTGCTGCACGCCGCGAAGGCCTTCGACCCGCCGCCGGCTCCCCGCTGGCCCACCCCGGGCGCTCTGGCCCGCGCGCTCGACGCGAAGACCCGCCAGACCTCGGCCCTGGACCTGATCGACCAGGCGCTCGTCGAGGCCTACACGACGCCCGACGCGCGGCTGGTCATCTCGATGCCCCCGCAGGAGGGCAAGAGCCAGCGGGCGTCCCGGCGCTTCCCCCTGTGGGCGCTCACGCAGAACCCGGACCTGCGCATCGCGATCGTCTCCTACGAGGCGGGCGTGGCCCGCCGTTGGGGCCGCGCGATCCGTGACGACGTGACCGTGAACGCCAGCGAGCTGGGCCTGCGGGTCCGGGACGACCTGGCGGCCCAGCACGAGTGGCAGCTGGCCGGGCATGAGGGCGGCGTCTACACCGCGGGCATCGGCGGGGCGCTGACCGGCCGGCCGGTGGACCTGCTGATCATCGACGACCCGATCAAGGACCGTGAGCAGGCCGACTCGCAGGTGTACCGCGACCGCGCCTGGGACTGGTGGACCGACTCGGGTTCGACGCGCCTGGCGCCCGGCGCCCCCGTGGTGCTGATCCTGACCCGCTGGCATCACGACGACCTGGCGGGGCGGCTCCTGGCCGCTGAGGACGGCGCGCTGTGGCGCGTGGTCAACATCCCCGCACAGGCCGACCACCGACCCGAACGTGGCGAATCAGATCCGCTGGGCCGCCAGCCCGGGATCTTCATGGACTCCGCCCGCGGCCGCACCACGAAGCAGTGGGAAGCCATCAAGGTCCGTTCCGGGCCCCGCACCTGGAACGCGCTCTACCAGGGGCGCCCCTCCCCCGACGCCGGCGACCTGTTCCCGGCCGAGTGGGCGCGCTACGACCATCCGCTGTGGGTGGACCGCGCCGACGGGTCCCGCTGGGTTCCTGGCGCGCAAGAGCTCGTGCAGTCGTGGGACTTCACGTTCAAGGGCTCCAAGGGCAGCGACTACGTGGTGGGCCAGGTGTGGCTGCGCGACGGGATCGACGCCTACCTGCTGGACCAGGTGCGAGCCCGGCTGAGTTTCACCGCCAGCGCGGACGCCATGGTGGCGCTGTCCGCGCGGTGGCCTCAGGCTGTGGCCAAGCTCGTCGAGGACAAGGCCAACGGGCCAGCCATCATCTCGTCCCTGGCCTCACGGGTGCCAGGCATCATCCCCGTCGAACCCCGGGGCTCCAAGCACAGCCGAGCGGCCGCGATCTCGCCGTTCGCGCACGCACGCAACGTGCACCTGCCCACCGCGGACCTGTTGCCGAACGTCGAAGACCTCTTGGAGGAGGCGCGCGCGTTCCCGAATGGTGCGCACGACGACACGATCGACGCGATGAGCCAGGCCCTCGACCAGCTGCTGCTGCAGCCGCTGCTCGCCGAGGGCGACGACACCGTGACCGGCGATGACCTGCTCGACGACGACCCGCGCGACTACATGACCCGCGGCTACTGAGGGGGTGCGCCATGCTGCACATCGACGCCGGGCTCTTGTCTGACGCGACCAAGGGCCGCGAGTCCCGGGCCGCGCGGTGGGCCGCCGCCAACGGCCTCGACCCTGCTCGGGTGAGGGCCCGCGATATCGGCGTCGACGTGGTCGGAAAGACCATCACGGTCCAGCTCTTCCGCACCCCCCGGGTGATCGACGGATCGGGGCGGGCCTACGAGGCCGATGAGGTGACCGTCCCGATGGTCCACGATCTGTCGGAGTTCGGCCTCTGATGGGCATCCTCTCCACCCTGGGCCTGTCCCGGCTCTCCGACGTCACGGAGGCGCGCACGGAGGCCGCGGCCGAGCGCGACATGCGCGAGATCCTCGCCGAGTCGCTGGCCGACCTGGAACTGGCGCTGGAGGACGAAGGCTGGCAGCGCCTCACCTTGGACGCCACGCAGCAGTTCTCCCGCCAGGGCCTGGCCCGGGCCGCGCAGGTGGCGCGCGTCAGTACGATCGCGCACCCGCTGCTGAAGCGCGGACTCAACCTGCGCACCGGCTACATCTGGGGTGGCGGCTGCGAGATCGCGGCCCGCGACAAGGACGTCAACGCCGTGGTGCAGGCGTTCTTGGACGACCCGGGCAACCGGCGGGCGTTCACCGGCGAGCAGGCACGGGCGCGTTCGGAGTCGGCGCTGTTCACCGACGGGAACCGGTTCGTGGTGCTGTTCACGAACCCGGCGACGGGTCGCGTGCAGGTGCGGACCATCCCGTTCGACGAGATCCAGGACGTCATCACCAACCCGGACGACGCGTCCGAGCCGTGGTTCTACGAGCGCCAGTGGGTGCAGCGCGTCGTCGACCGCGCCACCGGCACGACCACGCTGAAGCAGCAGAAGGCCTACTACCCGGCGATGGGTTACGCGCCGTTCCGCCGTCAGCAGTTCATCGACGGCTGGCCGGTCCTGTGGGACGCGCCGGTCTACCACGTGAAGGTCAACGACCTGGACGGGTGGACGTTCGGCATCGGCGACGCCTACGCGGCCCTCACCTGGGCCCGGTCCTACCGGGACTTCCTGGCCGACTGGGCCGTGCTCATGAAGTCGCTGAGCCAGTTCGCGTGGCGCGCCACGTCGAAGGGCTCGAAGGCTGCGGCCCTGCGGCAGAAGCTCGCACGCCGACCCGGCACCACCACCGACGCGCCGGCGGGCAACCCCAACACGGTGGGCGCCACGGCGGCGCTCCCGCCCGACGTGTCGCTCGAGGCCATCCCCAAGAGCGGCGCCACCATCGACTCCGGCTCCGGCCGGCCCCTGGCGGCCATGATCGCCTCGGCCCTCGGCCTGCCGGTCACGATGCTGCTGGCCGACCCGGGCGTAACGGGTGCGCGCGCCACGGCCGAGACGCTGGACACCCCGACCGAACTGGAGATGAACGGCCGCCGCGGGATCTGGACCGAGGCCCTGCAGACCATCTGCGGCTACGTCATCGCCCAGTCCGTGAAGGCCTCCGGCGGCGCGCTGAAGGGCACGGTCACGAAGGACCCGCGCACCGGTGCGGAGACCGTCGAGCTGGCCGGCGACGGCGACGCCACGGTGGACATCACCTGGCCGGACCTCACCGAGACACCGATCGACGTCCTGTTCAAGGCGCTGTCGGCGGCCGACTCGATGCAGATCGTGCCGCCGCTGACGCTGCTGCGCCTGGTCCTGGCTGCGCTCCACGTGCAGGACGCCGACGAGATCATCGACTCGGTGACCGACGCGGAAGGCAACTTCATCAGCCCGGCCGCAAACGCCGGGCAGGCCGCCGTCGACGCCTTCAACGACGGGCAGGACCCGGCAGAGGTGGTCTGACGTGGGCTGGGGCGCTGAGCGCGGGACCGATCCCGCTGTACTGCCGTCCGGCCTGACCCGCCTCGGTCCGCTCGTGGCCTACGGCTACGGCTGGCCGGAAGAGGGCTCGGACCCCAGTGAGCTCGTCGTGTGGCACTTCTGCGACCACCACGTCTGGGAAGCCAGCGACGAGCGCATGGCCGAGATCTACGGCGCGCGAGCCTTCTGGGTGCCCGCCACGGTGGGCGCACACACGCTCGTGACCCGCGAGCCGCTGCACCTGGAGCCGTCGGTCTACTGGCCGGGCTGCTGCGACCTGCACGGCTTCATCCGCGACGGCGCCTGGGTCCCCGCGTGACCGTCAACCCGGACACCCTGCGCCTGGCGCGTGGGATGCGCCTGGACCTGTCGGCCGTAGTGGACGAGCAGGTGCGCGCCACCGTGAAGGCGTGGGCTGTCGCCTGGTCCGAACTGGCCGGCGCGTGGGATGCGGCGATCGCCGACCTGGTGGCGGCCTCGCAGGACGGCCAGTGGCCGAGCCGCGGTCAGGTGCTGCGGGCTGAGCGGGTGCTACGGGCCATGGAAGTCTCCCGCGCGAAGCTCGACGAGCTCGCGCGTGACGCCGGCGCCCGCGTCATCGAGTCTCTGCCGGAGACCACGGCCGCGGCCGCCGAATGGGAGGCCCGCCTGGTGGCCTCCCAGATGCCCGCCCAGGCCGGCGACCAGGCGACCCTCGCGGCCGGCTTCAACCGCGTCGACGGCACCGCGCTCGACGCGATCGTGCAGCGCACCACCCAGCAGGTCACGGCCCTCACGCTGCCGCTGTCGACGCAGGCCACGCAGGCCATGAACGCGGTGCTCATCCGCGGCGTGGCCCTCGGCGACAACCCCCGCACCGCGGCGCGGCTCATGGTCCAGCGGGTTGAGGGCGCCTTCAACGGGGGCCTGACCCGGGCGCTGGTGATCAGCCGCACCGAGATGCTCGACGCGCACCGCCAGGCCGCCCGCGCGCAGGATCTGGCGAACCTCGACGTGGTGACCGGCTGGCAGTGGCTCGCCCAGATGGACAACCGCACCTGCCCGTCGTGCCTGGCCATGAGCGGCACCACGCACGCCCCCGACGAGTCCGGCCCGGATGACCACCAGCAGGGCCGCTGCGCGCGCATCCCGCTGACCAAGACGTGGCGCGAGATGGGCTTCAACCTCGACGAACCCGAGTCGGTCATGCCCGACGCGCGGGCCTGGTTCGACGAGCAGCCGGCCGCTACCCGCCTGGCCATCATGGGCCGCGACCGGCTGGACCTCCTCGACTCCGGGAAGATCGGCTGGTCGGACCTGGCGCAGCAGCGGCACACCCAAGGCTGGCGCGACTCGTGGGCGCCCACCCCGGTCCGTGACCTGCGCGCCCGCGCCGCCGCCTAGGGCTGTCGGCCCGTCAGCTGATCCGGGCCCTGCACGGACAGCGCTCCGCAGCGGCGGCACACGTAGTCCACCTGAGCGCCGGCCATCGTGAAGGTCGCGCCCTGCATCACCCAGACGTGCTCGACGCAAGACGCGTCGTCGTCCGCACCCATCGAGGCCATCATCCCCCGGCACGGGAGGTTCCGTCATGCCTACCGCACTCGCTGCGCGGCACCTGGTCCGCGAGGCCTCGCCGTTCGCGCGGGCCGCCGTCCCCGCCGACGGCCCGGGGCGTCTGCGCATCCGCATCATCGACGCCGGGATCGGCTCGAGCGGCTTCTACTCGCCCGACGTGCTGCGCCGCGCCGCCGAGGCCCGGGTCTTCCACGCCGGGCTCAAGATGTACCTCGACCACCCCGGCCAGGCCGAGGCCTACGACCGGCCCGAGCGTTCGGTTCGGGACGTCGCCGGCGCGCTCGTCACCGACGCGGTGTACGACGAGGCCACCACCGGTCTGTACGCCGACGTCGAGGTCTACTCCGCGTGGCGCAAGCCCATCAGCGAGATGGCCGAGGTCATCGGCGTCAGCATCCGCGCCTGGTGCGAGGCCCACGAGGGCGTCGTCGAGGGCCGCCGCATGGACATCATCGACGAGATCACCGAGGCCGCCTCCGTCGACTACGTGACCGACGCAGGCCGCGGCGGCAAGGTCATGGAGGTCATCGAGTCGGCCCGCGTGGTGCAGCGCGCCCAGGCCCGCGGCGTGGCCGAAGCCACCGCGAACGACGTGCGCGAGCGCCTGCACGACCTGGTGCGGCAGGCCTACGCCTCCGACGACTCCCAGTACGCGTGGGTGCGTGACTTCGACGCCTCGACCGTCTGGTTCGAGATGCAGGGCGACGTCAACGGCACGTTCGCGCAGGGCTACTCCGTCGACTCCGACGGCATGCCCACGGGCCTGACCGGCGAGCGGATCGAGGTCCGCGTCGTCACCACCTACCAGCCCATCAACCAGGCCGCCGCCGGCGAGGCCGCGGCAGCCCCCACCGATGTCCCGGTCAACCCGGCCGGGCAGACCACCACCCAGGAGTCCGAGGAGGACGCCATGCCCCAGATCGAGGAGGCGCGACTGCGCCAGCTCGAGGAGGACGCCGGCCGGGTGCCCACGCTCACGGCCGAGCGCGACGCGGCGATCGCCCGCGCCGAGACCGCCGAGAGCACGGCCCGCGAGGCCGTCACCCGTGCCAACAGTGCCACCGCGGCGCGCATCGTCGGCGAGGCCTTCGCCGGCATCGAGGCCCCGACCATCGTCGCGGCCCTGTCCGCCCACCCGCCGCTCACCGAGTCCGGCACGGTCGACGAGGACGCCCTGCGCACCAGCGCCGAGGCCGCCGCCGCCGAGTCGGCCGCGGCCGCCGGCGCCGGGACCGTCCGCGGCCTCGGCAAGGGCGAGCCCACCGGCGAGGACATCTCCACCGAGGCTCTCGACGAGGGCCTCGCCAAGCTCACCGGCCGCACCATCAAGGAGGGCTGAGCCCATGGCCACCAACGAGGTCTACAAGGACGCGAACAACGTCCCGCTGCCCGTCGCATCGGGCGTCGTCTCCGGTGAGGCGGTCGTCGTCGGCGGGCTCGTCGGCGTCGCCCAGACCGACCGCGACGCTGACGGCAACGCCACCGTCAAGCTCAACGGCGCGCACAAGCTGCCGCTGGCAGCCAGCACCACGGTCGGCCAGGCGGTCTACGGGCACGCCTCCGGCGGCGGCGCGGTCACCGCCCGCGTCCAGCTCATCGACACCACGTCCACCACCGGCACGCTGCTCGGCTACGCGATCGAGGCCGTCACGGTCTCCTCGGGTACCAAGCCCGTGGCCGTCCGCCTCGTCGGCTGAGAGGAGCCGCGATCATGCCTCGATTCATGACCGAGTCGGAGGGCCGCAACACCGCGATCCTCCGTGCCCGCGAGCTCTTCGAGCGCGCGCTCACCGGCAACCTGCGGGCCCGCGCGGACCTGCAGGAGGCCCTCGGCACCGACGACTTCCCGTACCTGATCGCCGCCGGCTACGAGCGGGAGCTGGTGCGGGAGTACGGCGCCATCGCCTCGATCTGGCAGCGGTACGCGACCCGCAAGGTCGCCCCGAACTTCAAGGACCGCACGCTCGTCGACCTGCTCGGCGGCCGCGCGGCCCTCGACAAGGTCAAGCCCGGCGCCGAGTACAAGGGCCGGAGCCTGTCCGAGTCGAAGAAGACGTGGAAGGTCGAGAAGTACGGCGCCGTCATCTCCCTCCTGTGGGAGATGTTCATCAACGACGACCTCGACGCCTTCCGCGACCTGCCGCAGCGCCTCGCCACCGCGGCCCGGGAGACCGAGGAGCGCAACTGCGCCGCGCTGTTCTTCAACGCGGCCGGCACGGGGCTGTCGACGTGGGCCGACGGCCAGGACGTCACGGGCAAGACCCTGGACGCCACGAACCTGCAGGGCGGCATCGACGCGATCAGCCAGCGTGTCGACGCCGACGGGCGCCCGGTCCTCACCCCGGGCCTGCGGCTCATGGTGCCCCCGGCGCTGGCGAACACCGCCAACGCGATCGTCAAGACCGTGTCGATCAAGGACCCGACCACGGGCCGCGAGATCGCCGGCAACGGCCTGTCGGTCACCCCCGAGGTGATCGTCAACCCGTGGCTGCAGGTCGTCGGCAAGGGCTACGCCTCCATCGCGAAGATGTGGGTGCTCCTGCCCGACCCGGGCGCCCAGCACCCGCACATCATCTCCGGCTTCCTCGCCGGGCACGAGACCCCGGACCTGCGGGTCAAGAACGACCAGGGCTACCGGGTCGCCGGCGGGGCCATCGACCCCAGCGAGGGCAGCTTCGACACCGACGAGATCCGGTACCGGGTCCGTCACGAGCACGGCGCGGCCGCCGGGTACGACGACGCGCTGTACATCGGCATCGGGGCCTAGCCCCAGCTGATCCACCCCGGGCGGCTCGCGCGCGTTCCCCTTCCAGCGCGCGCGAGCTGCCCGCGGTGTCGGGCGTCAACGTGGTGCCGGCAACGGAAGTCACTCCGACACTCGCCACGAAGGCCGCTTGGGGAGTCCACGCCGGCTCTTTCGCTCCCTGCAGCAGCGCGTCCTGCGTCCGACACCGCCCACGGGGAGGTCCTGGCCATGACCGTCGAGTACACGTCACCCAAGGGCCAGGTCCGGCTCCTCATCGCCGACATCGACGAGTCCGACCTGGTGCTCACGGACGCCATGATCGACGGCTACCTGGCCCTCCACACGGGCTCGCCCAGCCAGATCCGGCGGGCCGCGGCTGACGCGCTGGACGCGATCGCCACCAGCGAGGCCCTGGTCTCCAAGGTGGTCCGCACCGCGGACGGGCGCACCACCGACGGCGCGAAGGTCGCCGACGCACTCCGCAAGCACGCCGTGGCGCTGCGGGCCGAGGCTGACGCCCAGGATGAGGACGCCGCCTGGGACGACCCTGACGGCGGCTTCGGCGTGACCGAGTTCGTGCCCTACCCGGCGGGCTGAGCCCCCATGCCTCTGCCGTCGACGCGCCCCATGCACCCGCGGTGGGCTGAGCATCACGCACCCGTCAGCGAGGCCCGCATGGGCGCCACGGTGACGATCACGCACGGCACGACCGGCGGCGGTTGGGACCCCGAAACCGGCCCCCTGCCCGAGACGCCGAACCTGACCTACCAGGGGCGGGCGGCCCTCTCCTACGACCCGAAGCAGCTGGCCCAGGCCGACGCCGCCGACCAGCCGATCACCATCCGCACCGTCCTGGTGTCGCTGCCGCGCAGTGCGGCACCGCAGACCCCGGGCGCGCGCGTGCACGTGGACTTCGTCGACGCCAACTCGCCCGCCAGCCTCGTCGACCGCACGCTCACCATCCAGGCCGACTCGCCCACCAGCGAAGGCTTCGACGTCACCTACGTGGCGCTCGACGACCAGACCAACCAGGGGGCGTGACCGTGGCCGGAATCAGCATCGACGCCTCCGAGCTCAACCGCCTGGCCGTGGACCTGGGCGGCGCCGGGAAGCGCGTCGGCGCCGGAGCCTCCGCGATCGTGCGCAAGACTGGCGCCCGCGTCGAGAGCGAAGCCAAGGCCTTCGCCCCCGTCGACACCGGCAACCTGCGCAACAGCATCGGCATGGACGTCATCAGCGACGGGCGCTCAGGCGCGGTCGAGGTCGAGGTCGGACCCACCGCCTCGTACGGGATCTTCGTCGAGCTCGGCACCTCGCGGATGGCGCCCGCGGCCTACCTGGGTCCGGCGTTCGACCGGGCCGTGCCCGACATGGTGACCGCCCTCAGTCGGCTCGCAGGCGACATCCTCTGAAGAGCCTCGGCTAACTCCCGATCGCCAGTTGCGCGGCCTGCCAGCCGGCAGCCAAGAGGGGAAGCGTGCCAGCCGCTGCAACGTTCGCCGAGAACTGCACGACCCAGTCGTGCGCAAGGCCGCGCCAATTGGACTTCTCGTCCTCAGGGACGCGCTCCGCCGTGAGGTCGACCGTCCCGATGAACTCCGACACGAGCGTGGCCGCGCGATCGGCTCGACCGCTGTTCACACATTCGCGGATCTCGGCCAGCAGTCCGAGAAGATGAAGCCGCAACGACTCCGGGATGCCGGCCGACTGGTGGACGAACTCCTCCGCCTTGGCGATGATCTCCTCGACCGCCCCGATCGTGGCGGGAGAGATTTCGACCGCGCCACCAGCCAAGTCGATGGCCGCTCCAAGGCTGGTTAACAGGTGCAGCTGAGCGTTCCCGATCGCCGGCGTGGCCGAGCCGACGGCGCTCAGCCACGGCAACTGGACGCTGAACACGGCCTCTTGCCACGCCGTATAGGTCGCCTCAAAGCCCGACACGTTGACGTTGCGGGCGCGAAGTCGTTGAATCCAGAGCTCGATCTCCGCCAGATATCGACAGGCTCGCGCGTGCTCCGCGCTGAACGTTGAGCCGCGGCTGGTCGCTACCCGATCGCGGTGCTTTCGCGGGCTGCCCGAGGGCACCGCCCACTCACCCAGCATCGCAGCGAGCTCCGTGGCCGGATTCTCCATGGCCGGACATTACTGCCCTGTCTGGTCCTTCGGAGCCTCATCCTCCGCGCGACCACATTGAGAGGAGGCCCCGTGGTCGAGCCGTCCGCGCTGCACACCGCCACCCTCGCGCGCCTGAAGACCCTCACCACGTTGGCCGTCTACGACGGGGACGTGCCGCCCTCGCCGCCGGCGGACAGCCAGGGCCGGGTCTACCCGTACGCGGTCCTGTGGCCGGCCTCGGGTGTGGCACCGCTCGAGCAGGCCGTCGACGCCGTGGCGGTCGGGACCGACTGGATGTGCCAGGTGACGGTTGCCGCTGGTGACCCGTCGTGGGTACTGCCCGCAGTGCAGAAGGTGCGCCAGGTGCTCGCCGGCTGGTCACCCGCCGAGGGCGCCGTCCTCACCGAGGAGACGCCGCGCTCCGTGACGGTCCTGCGCGACGACGACGTGACGCCCAAGCGCTGGTTCATGCCGCTGCAGTTCGGCTGCCTCACCCCCTGACCCGACCCCAAAGCACCCCGTCGCCGTCCGGCGCGCGGGGCCGTTGCCATGCCCACCCCAGGAGGACCCATGGCCAAGCCCACCCGGGACCCGGCCGGCTTCCGGCCGATCGAGTCCCCCGTCCGCGACCACACCAGCGAGCCGGGCTTCCGCCCGTTCGAGGTGGAGGTCCGCGAGCCCGCCGTCCGGCGCGGCCCGCAGTCGAAGCCGGCCGCCAAGCCGGTGAAGCCCGAGCCCGCCGACGCGGCGGAGAAGGAGGCCTGACATGGCCCGAACCGCCGACCTCGGCGTCACCAAGTGGCTGTGGATCGACGACATCGCCGGTCTGCTCGACGAGAACGCGCCGACCGTCGCCGAGCTGACGGCTGCCGTCGACATCTCGGCCTACGTGCTCACCACCTCGGACGTGCAGGTGCAGGCGTCCGACACGATCAACGAGCGCTCCGTCACGGACGTGGCGAACGTCGTGGTTCCGACCGTCGGCAACTACGGCGGCAACCTCATCTGCTTCCGCGACATGGCCGCCGGAGTCCCCACCGCGAACGACCCCATCACGGTCATCGGTGCCGAAGTCGGCGTGGTGGGCTGGCTCGTCAAGCGCGTCGGGCTCGCCTCGTCGACCGCCGTCGCCGCCGCGCAGAAGGTGTCGAGCTTCCTCGTGATGATCGACAACCCGCAGCTGAGCGGCGGCCAGGGCGACGGCTACCTCAAGGCCACGTTCCCCCTCCTCCAGCAGGGCCGCTTCGCCCTGGAGAAGGCCGTCGTCGCCTAACAGGCCCCGGCGGGGCGGCGTGCTCACGGGTCGCCGCCGCCC
>JAEXPS010000173.1 GCA_023438885.1 Actinomycetes bacterium | reverse complement strand
GGGTGGCGGTGGCCACCCCCTCGGCCGTCTGGGCCGCGGCGGCCGGCAGCACCGCCGGCTTCGTCGAGAAGGCGCCCCACCACAGCCGCAGCCCGTACGCCACGGTGAGCACGGAGCCCACGGCGATCAGCGCGAGGGTCGCCGTGCCCCAGCCGTCACCGAGCTCGACGGCCGCCTCGAGGCCCGCCTCCTTGGCGACGTACCCGGCGAGAGGCGGCAGCCCGATCATCGACGCGGTGGCCAGCGCTCCGGCGGCCGCGGTCCACGGCAGTGCGCGGCCGACGCCGGACAGGCGCCGCAGGTCGCGGGTGCCGGCGGCGGCGTCGACCACCCCGACCACCAGGAACAGCGCCGCCTTGAACATCGCGTGCGCACCCAGCATCGCCAGGCCGGCGAGGGCCGCGGCCTGCGTCCCCAGACCGACGAGCAGCACGATCAGTCCCAGCTGGCTCACGGTGCCGAACGCGAGCACCAGCTTGAGGTCGTGCTGCCGCAGCGCTCGGTAGCCGCCGAGCAGCAGCGTCCCTCCGCCGAGCACGACGACCGACCACCGCCACACCGGCACGGTGGAGTAGGCCGGGGCAAACCGCGCGACGAGGTACACGCCTGCCTTCACCATCGCCGCGGCGTGCAAGTAGGCGCTGACCGGCGTCGGCGCGGCCATCGCCGCGGGCAGCCAGAAGTGGAACGGCAGCAGCGCGGACTTGGTGGCGGCACCGACCAGGAGGCAGACGACGGCGACGGTGGCGGCCGTCCCGGACGGCGGGTCGGCGATCACGGCGGAGAGCGTGTAGGTGCCGGCCTCGTGGCCCAGGATCACCAGCCCGACGAGCATCGCCAGCCCGCCGCTGGTGGTGACGACGATCGCCTGCATCGCCGCCCGCCGGCTGGCTTTGCGGTCGGCGTAGTGGCCGATCAGCAGGTAGGACGTCACCGTGGTGAGTTCCCAGAAGACGAAGAGCAGCAGCAGGTCGTCGGCGGTGACCAGGCCCAGCATCGAGCCGGCGAATGCCACGAAGACGCCGGCGAACCGGCCCAGCCCCGCGGCGCCCTCCTTGAAGTAGGCCGCGCAGTAGACCAGCACGAGGGCGCCGACGGCACCGACCACCAGGGCCATCAGCCACGAGAGGGTGTCGAGCCGGAACTGCAGGTTCAGCCCGAGCTGCGGGATCCACTCGACGTACCGGCTGGGCCCCTCGCCTCGCCGTACCCGGTCCGTCCAGGCGAGCGCCCAGACCGCGGCGGACGCCGGGGCCAGCGCGAGGACCCAGAACGCGCGGCGGCCGAGCCGGCCGACCAACCAGGGCGCGACAAGGGCTGCTGCCACGTGGGCGGCGAGCAGCGTCAGCAACGTCCGGCTCCGTCCTGTCGAGGGCGGGTGGGGCGGTTCAGCCGGCCCGTGGGCCGGCGTCGTTGTCGGTCGGTGGGTACGGTCACGCACGGGGACGCGGATGCGCCTCCGTGGAGCAGCGGGACGGGCTCAGGTTACCAACCGCAGCACCCCCCGCCGAACGCCCCTCCCCTGTTCGGAGGTCGGGGAAGCGGAGAGCGCCGGGTACCGTGGCCGGGTGCGGGCGGTGCGAGCAAGACGGACGACGACGCCGCGAACCTCGGCGAGGACTGCGGCGCGGGTGGCGCCGGCGGGTGGCGTGACGCGGTGACCGGGTTCCAGGTCGGGTGCCTCGTGGCGGTGGTCGTGGCCACCGTGATCGGCGTCGCGCTGTTCGCGCGCGGCGTGTGGCGCATCACCGTGACCATCCGCGCCGGGCGCCCGTTCCCGGGCCGCTGGCGGCCGGTGCTCCCGCGGCTGAGCAGCATGCTGCGCGAGGCCGTGGGACACGGCCGGTTCCGCCACAACGTCCATGTGCGCATGGCGCACTGGTACGTGATGGTCTCGTTCCCCCTGCTGATCATCACGCTGGTCGACGGCTACGGCCAGGTGGTCGATCCCCGCTGGGTCGTCCCCGGCCTGGGGCACTGGCCGCCGCTGGAGTGGGCCGTCGAGGCGATCGCGTGGCTCTCGCTCGCCGGCATCCTCTGGCTGATCGTCACCCGTCAGGTGATCCAGCCCCGGCGGGGGCACGACGAGGCGGCGAACCGCCGTTCACGCTTCTTCGGGTCGACGGCGTGGCAGGCGTACGTCGTCGAGGCGACGGTGCTGCTCGTCGTGCTCGCCGTGCTCGCGTTGCGCGGCCTGACGTACGCGCTGGCGGAGCAGGACGGCTCGTCGCTCGCGAGCTGGCACCACTTCCCGCTGACCGCCTGGTTCGGCCAGGCGTGGGCCGGCGCCCCCACCAGCACCCTCGAGACCTGGGTGGTCGCGGTCGCGACGGTGAAGATCCTGGTGTCGATGTCGTGGTTCGTGGTCGTCGGGCTCCAGCCGACGATGGGCGTCGCCTGGCACCGCTTCCTCGCCATCCTCACGCTGTACACCAAGCGCACACCTGGACGTACAACGTCGCTCGGGCCGGCCGAGGCCCTGCGCGGACCGTCCGGCGAGCCGCTGAACCTCCTCGAGCTCGACGACCTCCCCGAGGACCTGACGCTCGGCGCAGCCACCCCGGCCGACCTCACCTGGAAGCAGCTCCTCGACGTCGCCACGTGCACCGAGTGCGGCCGCTGCCAGGCGGTGTGCCCGGCGTGGGCGACCGACAAGCCGTTGTCGCCGAAGCTCGTGGTGCTGGGCATCCGCGACGCCGCGGCGTCGGCCTGGGACGCGCCGCTCGTCGGCGGGGCCGTGGACCCGGACGCCCTCTGGGCCTGCACCACCTGCGGCGCCTGCGTGCAGGAGTGCCCGGTCGACATCGAGCACCTCGACCCGATCCTCGACCTGCGCCGCAACCAGGTGATGGCGGCCTCGGCCTTTCCCCGCGAGCTCGGCAAGGCGTTCGCCGGCATGGAGCGGCAGGGCAACCCGTGGGGCGCGCCGGCCCGCAAGCGGATGGCCTGGGCCGAGCCGCTCGACTTCCCCGTCCCCGTCGTCGGCACCGACGTCGCCTCGCTCGCGGACGTCGACTACCTGTTCTGGGTCGGGTGCGCCGGCGCGTACGACGACCGCGCCGGGCGCACCACGCGAGCGGTGGCCGAGCTGATGCGTGCCGCGGGTGTCACCTTCGCCGTCCTCGGCGAGGCGGAGACCTGCACGGGCGACTCCGCCAGGCGCGCGGGCAACGAGCTGCTGTTCCAGCAGATGGCGGCCGCGAACGTCGCGACGCTGAACGGCGCCGGCGCCCGCCGCATCGTCGTGACGTGCGCGCACTGCTTCAACACGATCGCGCGCGAGTACCCCGCCTTCGGCGGGTCGTACGAGGTGGTGCACCACACCGAGCTGCTCAACACGCTGGTGGCCGAAGGCCGGCTGGTGCCGCTGCCCACCACCGACGAGCGCACGGTCACCTACCACGACCCCTGCTACCTCGGCCGTCACAACGAGATCTACGCCCCGCCGCGCGAGCTCCTCGCGGCGGCCGGCATCACCGTGACGGAGATGCCGCGCACCCGCGAGGACGCCTTCTGCTGCGGCGGCGGCGGCGCGCGGGCGTTCATGGAGGAGTCGATCGGCACGCGGATCGGCACCGCCCGCGCGGCCGAAGCGGTCGGCACCGGCGCTGCTGCCGTCGCCACCGCCTGCCCCTTCTGCACCACGATGCTGGCCGACGGAGTGGCCGCGTGCGGCGTGCCCGCGCCGCGCGCGGCAGCCCTCGCCTCGTCCCCCACCCAGCCGACGAGCGCAGCAGCCCCGGCCTCGTCGTCCCCCACCGCGGGCACGACGAGTCCGGCCGGGCCCTCCCCCCGGCCGGCGAGCGCCGCCTTGCCGGTCCCGGGTGTCCCGGAGGTGGCCGACATCGCCGTGCTTCTCCGCGACCGCCTGACCGCCCCAGGCGCCTGACCCCAACGCCGACGCGAGCCTCGCCGCGAACGGCAACGCGAGCCCCCCGCCGAGCGCCACCC
>JAEXPS010000155.1 GCA_023438885.1 Actinomycetes bacterium | reverse complement strand
GTCCCGATGGCGCTGCCGCGATTGCCGCGCCTGGTGCCGGGGGGCGTCGTCGATCACCAAGGTCTCGCACTACTCCACCGACTCCGACGAGCCGGCGTGGGTGCTGGAGGACTCGACGCTGCCCTCGAACGTGACCCGGTACGTCTCCGGAGTGGAGGGCGACCTGGCCATTACCACCTCCCTGAGCGGGAGCCGGGTGATCCAGCTGGTCGACCTGCACGGGGACGTGGTGGGCACCCTGCCGCTGGCGAACTCGACGACCACCCCGACGTGGACAGGACTGCAGCTGTTCCGGGCCGACGAGTTCGGGAACCAGAACCTGGGCTTCGGCTCCCCGCCCGGCCGGTACGGGTGGCTGGGCGCGTTCCAGCGTTCGGGTGAGGCGCTCGGTGGCGTGATCCTGATGGGCGTTCGCCTGTACCAGCCGGCCACGGGGCGGTTCATGTCCCCGGACCCGGTGCCGGGCGGATCCGCGTCGGCGTATGACTACTGCAACGCCGACCCGGTCAACTGCACCGACCTTGGCGGGACGTTCTCCTTCGGGTCCCTGCTGAACGTGGTGGCCGCGGTGGGCGAGGTCGCCTCGATCATCCCCGGCCCGATCGGGGCCGCCGCCGCCGGGGTGTCCGCGGTCGCCTACGCCGCGCAAGGCAACACCGCCAAGGCCATCGAGATGGGCATCCCCGCCGCCGCCGCACTCGTCGGCGCCGGCGCCGGCGTGCGCGTCGCCGCACGGGCGGTCAACGTGGCCCGCGCCGCAGGGCAGGCCGCTCGCGCCGCACCCCGCCTCGCCCGGGCGGGCTCCACCGTGGCGTCACGGGCCCGGGCCGCGGTGGCGCGGGTGACCTCCACCGCCCGGCGCAGCCCGGTCTCGTGCCGGGTCGGCAACAGCTTCATCCCGGGCACCCTGGTCGTCCTGGCCGATGGCACCCTGGCGCCGATCGAGACCCTCCAGACCGGGGACCTGGTCTTGACCACTGACCCGCTGACCGGTGAGACGACGGCGCAGCCGGTGATCAGCCCGATCGTCGGGTCGGGGGACAAGCACCTGGTCGACGTCGTCACCGACGCCGGGACCTGGACCGCGACCGCAAACCACCCGATCTGGGTGGACGGCAAGGGCTGGACCGACGCCATCGACGTTACCGCCGGAGACCAGCTGCGCGGATCCACCGGGGGCCTCCTGGTCGTGCAAGCCATGCACGACCGCGGCTGGCTGTCCGGCCAGACCGTCTACAACCTGTCCGTCGCCGGCACCCACACCTACTACATCGCCACGGCGAACGGTAACCTCAACGCACTCGTTCACAACTGCCCATCGCCCCACGGCAACTCGTTGGCGAGCCCGAGGACTACGACGCTATACAGACTTGATGACGCGCAGGGCAATCTGCTGAAGTGGGGCATCACCAGCCGCACCAACCCTCGCGCCCGGTACCCAGGCTGGTTCCTCCGGAACAAGCAGTTCACGCCGATCGCAACCGGGTCGCGGCGCGACATGGCACGGATCGAGCGATGGATGGTCGAGCACCACCGTGGGCCGCTCAACAGGGAGCGCTGGGCAGGAGGCGGATGGTGATCGAGAGCAGCGAGCCGCAGGAGGCGCTGTCGCTCGGTGCGGTCTTCGGCGGCTCGCCTGAGGTTGACGGGCAATGGCGGCCGGAGATTCGGCGGCTGATGAGCGCGGTGATCGCCCTTAGGGAGGGGGTCCGCAGCCCGCTCTCGGTGAATGTGGTCTTCCACGTCGAGGGGCGCTTGCTCCCACCGCTCGAGTTCGAGGGGGTGCGGACAGGGACGTTCAGCCGGAAGAGGATGCTGCTAATGGTTCAGGCGGCGGTCCCGACGGAACCGGTCGATGACCGTCGCGGCGTGCTCCTGGCGCTGCTCAGTGACGCGGTGACCGCGGCCGAGGCGCTCGCAGCGCGCAGGAAGATCGCGAGCAGCCTTCCGGAGATCCGCGAAATCGTCGACGCCGTTGCGCTCGACGCGGATCACCGGCCGCGCGAGCGCACTTGAGGCTGCTGTTCGAGACGTGGTTCAGCGGCTGAAGGGCACTTCGGCGCTCACCGAGCCGGCGGCCCGCTCCTTCACGTCTCATCGATCCGGCGGGGGAGCGGACGCGACGCGGGTCAGGACCGATGCATGACTCGGCGGATCGTCTGGTCTCCGGGTTCGGTGGGTCGGGTGGACGTATCACCCGCTGGGCCGGATCGCGGCCATGCCCGACGGTGACGGCACCGGGGTCGTGGCGAACAAGTTCAATGTCAACGACCTGATCGCCGCCCAGCAGATCCCCGGGCAGGCGCGGGTGCAGTGGGGTCTGGACCCGACCCAGCGGCGCTCCACCTACGAGGAGTTCGCGTGGGTGGGCGACGCGTGGGCGTCGTCGGTCACCAAGGTCTCCCACCACGCGACGGACTCTGATGAGCCGGCGTGGGTCCTGGACGACTCGACCCTGCCGTCGGACGTGACGCGGTTCGTCTCGGGGGTGGAGGGTGACCTGGCGGTCACGACCACGCTCGCGGGTGGTCGGGTGGTGCGGCTGGTCGACCTGCACGGCGACGTCGTCGCCACCCTGCCGGTCGCATCCTCCCGAGGCTTGCCCCCCGCGTCCGAGGTCTTCCGCTCCTAGGTGCGTTGCGTCGCCGGGACGGCTCTCACGGCAACGGCTCGCGGTCACGAGCCCCGTTCGGCCTCCCGCCGCCCGCGGCGCAGCCCCAGCTCGTAGGTCGCGAGGACGATGAGGGTCAGCGCCGTGATCGGGAGGACGAAGGCCAGCATGACGGTGCTGTACTGCGGCAGCGCCGAGTGGCCCCCGGAGTCCATCAGCAGGTACGTCACGTAGGCGGCGTACAGCAGGACGAAGAGCGCGGCCTCCCAGCGGGCGATCCGCAGCCCGGTGAAGGCGATCGGCAGCAGGGCCAGCGCGACCGCCACCATGACGGGCAGGTCGAACCGGAGCGCGCTGGCGGCGATCGGCACGCCCGTCGGGGAGATGAGGGCGGTCAGGCCCATCACCGCACCGATGTTGAAGATGCAGCTGCCCACCGCGTTCCCGACGGCCATCTGGACGTCGCCGCGCACCGCGGCGATGACCGACGTCGCCAGCTCCGGCAGCGACGTCCCGACCGCGACCACGGTCAGCCCGATCACCATGTCGCTCATCCCGAGCGCGCCGGCGATGTCGGTGGCGCCGTCCACGAGCCAGCGCGCGCCCAGGACCAGCAGGGCGACGCCGACCGCCACCAGCACGAGGGCGAGGGGTACCCGCGGTCCGGGCGCGGCGCCCGGCACGGGTGCGGCGTCGTCCTCGTCTGCCCCCCCGTGGCGCCGGCTCCGGACGACCGCCCAGACCGAGTAGGCCACGAGCAGGGCGAGGAGGACGAGCCCGTCGACGCGGGTGACCACGCCGCCCACGCTCAGCACGACGAGGAGCACGGAGATGCCGACGAGCACCGGGACGTCCCGCCGGACCACCGGGAGCCGCACGGCGAGCGGGGTGATGACGCCCGCGACGCCCAGGACCAGCAGGATGTTGGCGGTGTTCGAGCCGATCACGTTGCCCACCGCGAGCCCCGGGTTCCCCGCGAGCGTGGCGCCCAGGGTCACCGCCAGCTCGGGGGCGGACGTCGCAAAGGAGACCACCGTGAGCCCCACGACGAGGGGCGAGACGCCGAAGGAGCGCGCCAGCGCGCCGGCGCCCCGCACGAGAGTCTCGCCCCCGAGCACGAGGAGGGCGAGGCCGGCGAGCAGCAGGAGCCAGGTCACGGGTACACCTTCCCGGACGCCGCCCGTCGTGCGCCGACGACCCGCGGCGCGGCGAGCGTCATGGGACGACTCCGCGACAGGCCGATACCCGGTAGGGCATACTGACCCCGAGAGCCGCGCGATCGCGCGCCCTACGTCGTGGAGCACCGGCGGGCCCCCGAGGCGCAGCATCCTCGAGAACAGCCCCGTTCACGCCGCCGCGAGCCCCGACCATCGACCTCACGAGAGCGAACCCACCTGTGCCTTCCTTTGCCTCCCTCGGCGTGCCCGAGGCCCTCGTCCGCGTGCTCATGGCGCGCGGAATCACCGAGCCCTTCCCGATCCAGGCCGCCACGCTGCCCGGCACCCTCGCCGGGCGGGACGTGCTCGGCCGCGGCCGCACCGGCTCCGGGAAGACCTTGGCGTTCGCGCTCCCGGTGGTGGCCCGCCTCACCGGCGCCCGGGCCGCGGCGCGCCGGCCGCGCGGACTGATCCTCGCTCCGACCCGTGAGCTCGCCACCCAGATCGCCGCGGAGGTCACCCCCCTCGCCGCGGCCGTTGGCGTGCGCGTCTCCACCGTCTTCGGCGGCGTCTCGCAGCACCGCCAGGAGCAGGCCCTGCGGGCCGGCGTCGACGTGCTCGTCGCGTGCCCCGGCCGCCTGGAGGACCTGCTGAAGCAGGGCGTCCTCACCCTCGACGGCGTGGAGATCACCGTGCTCGACGAGGCCGACCACATGGCCGACCTCGGCTTCCTGCCCGGCGTCCGGCGCATCATGGCCGCGACCCCCGCCCGCGGCCAGCGGCTGCTCTTCTCCGCGACCCTGGACAACGGCGTCGACCGCCTCGTGCGCGAGTTCCTGCACGACCCGCTGCGCCAGTCGGTGGACCCCGAGCGGGCGCCGGTCGCGGCGATGACCCACCACCTGTTCACGGTGGACGGCGCCCAGGCCAAGCGGGAGGTCGTCGAGCACCTCGCGTCCGGCGTCGGGCGCCGTCTGCTCTTCACGCGCACCAAGCACCAGGCCAAGAAGCTCGCCAAGCAGCTCACCCTCGCCGGGATCCCGGCCGTGGACCTGCACGGCAACCTCAGCCAGCCGGCCCGCGAGCGGAACCTCGCAGCGTTCTCCTCCGGCGCCGTCCGCGTGCTCGTCGCCACCGACATCGCCGCCCGCGGCATCCACGTCGACGACGTCGAGCTCGTCGTGCACGTCGACCCGCCCGCCGAGCACAAGGCGTACCTGCACCGCTCCGGGCGCACGGCGCGTGCCGGGTCCGGCGGCGACGTCGTCACCATCGTGCTGCCGGAGCAGGTCGCCGACGTGCGCGCCCTCGCCCGGCAGGCCCGGATCACCGCGACCCCGCAGGCCGTCCGGCCTGGGACGCCC
>JAEXPS010000147.1 GCA_023438885.1 Actinomycetes bacterium | reverse complement strand
CTGCCACGGCGACCGCGGCAGGGCGGTCGCCGTGGCAGGTGCTAGACCTCCTCGTCCACCAGCGCGCCGGCGAACTGCGACTGGTAGAGGCGGTGGTAGGCCCCGCGCGCCTCGATCAGCTCGTCGTGCGTGCCCTGCTCGACGATCGCGCCGTGCTCCATGACGAGGATCAGGTCCGCGTCACGGATGGTGGACAGCCGGTGTGCGATGACGAACGACGTGCGGCCGGCTCGCAGCGTGGCCATGGCCCGCTGGAGCAGGCGCTCGGTGCGGGTGTCCACCGACGAGGTGGCCTCGTCGAGGATCAGCACCGACGGCTGGGCCACGAACGCGCGCGCGATCGTGATGAGCTGCCGCTCGCCGGCAGACAGGTTCGCGGCATCCTCTTCCAGCACGGTGTCGTAGCCGTGCGGCAGGGAGTGGACGAACCGGTCGACGTAGGTGGCGCGGGCCGCGGCCAGCACCTCGTCGTCCGTCGCGGACTGGCGTCCGTAGCGGATGTTCTCGCGGATGGTGTCGGCGAACAGCCAGGTGTCCTGGAGCACCATGCCGGTGCGGGCACGGGCGTCGTGCCGCGACAACGTGGCGATGTCCTGGCCGTTGACGAGGATGCGCCCGCCGTCCAGCTCGTAGAACCGCATCAGCAGGTTGACCAGCGTCGTCTTGCCCGCGCCCGTGGGCCCGACGATCGCGACGGTCTCCCCGGGCCGGACGGTGAACGAGAGGTCCTCGATCAGCGGGTGCTCGGGGCTGTACGAGAACTTGACGTGCTCGAACTCGATGGTCCCGTCACCGTCGGCCGGCGCGGGCGCGTCGGCCGGGTCGGCGCTCTGCTCGTCCTCGTCGAGCAGCTGGAACACGCGCTCGGCGGACGCGGTGCCGGACTGGACCACCGCGGCCATGCCACCGAGCTGCGACAGCGGCTGGGTGAACATCTGCACGTACTGGATGAAGGCCTGCACGCTCCCGAGCCGCATGGTCCCGTTGGCCACCATCAGCCCGCCGAGCACGGCGACGCCGACGTAGGTGAGGTTGCCGACGAAGGACATGCCCGGCCAGATGATGCCGGAGAGGAACTGCGCCTTGAACGACGCCTCGTAGAGCTCGTCGTTGTCCTCGCGGAACTTCTGCTGGAACTCGCGCCGGCGGCCGAACACCTTCACCAGGGCGTGACCGGAGAACGACTCCTCGACCCGGGCGTTCAGGCGACCGACCTTGCGCCACTGGATGCCGAACGCCTTCTGCGAGCGGGGGCCGATGACGCCGAAGATCACGCCCATCAGCGGCAGCGACACCAGGGCGACCAGCGCCAGCTGCCAGGAGATCGAGAACATCATCACCAGCGTGCCGATCACCGTCAGGATGGCGGTCAGCGCACCCGACAGCGACTGCTGCATGGTCTGGGTGATGTTGTCGATGTCGTTCGTGACGCGGGAGATCAGCTCGCCGCGCTGCACCTTGTCGAAGTAGGACAGCGGCAGGCGGTTGATCTTCTCCTCGACGGCCTCGCGCAGGCGCCACATCGCCCGCACCATGATCACGTTGATGATGAAGCCCTGGGCCCAGGTGAGCAGGGCCCCCGCGACGTAGAGCGCGAGGACGGTCAACAGCAGCCGTCCGAGCCGGTCGAAGTCGACACCCGCGCCGGGGATGAAGTTGTCCATCGCGGCGACCATGTCCGCGAGGGTGCCCTGGCCCGCGGCCCGCAGGCCCTGGACCACCTGGTCCGCCGTGAGGCTGGCGTCGAACTGCCGCGAGATGAACCCTTCGAAGATGACGTCCGTCGCGCGCCCGAGCACCTTCGGTGCCAGCACGGTCAGCACCACGCCGGCCGTGCCCATGAGCGTGACGGCGACGAGCGCCGCCTTGTACGGGCTCAGCAGCCCGAGCATGCGGGTGAACGACGCCTTGAAGTTGTCGGCCTTGCCCGGCGCGACGCTGTCCCAGCTGTCGGAGGCCAGGCGCGCCTGCTCGCCGAGCTCGATCTCGAGCTTTTCGTCCTCGGTCAGTGTCTGCTCGCTCATGCGCCGGCCTCCACCGCGAGCTGGGACTCCGCGATCTCGCGGTAGGTCTGGTTGGTCTCCAGCAGCTCGGCGTGGGTGCCGAGCCCGGCGATGCGGCCGTCCTCGAGGACGAGGATCACGTCCGCTTCCGTGACGGTGGACACCCGCTGGGCGACCACCACCTTCGTCACCTCGGGTAGCTCACGCCACAGTGCCTGCCTCAACCGGGCGTCGGTCGCCAGGTCGAGCGCGGAGAAGGAGTCGTCGAACACCAGCACGTGCGGGCGGCGCAGCACCGCCCGCGCGATCGCGAGCCGCTGGCGCTGGCCACCGGACACGTTGGTGCCGCCCTGAGCGATCCGGGCGTCGAGCCCGCCGTCCATCTGCGAGACGAAGTCGCTGGCCTGGGCGATCTCCAGCGCCTGCCAGAGCTCGCCGTCGTCGGCGTCCTCCCTGCCCAGGCGCAGGTTCGACGCCACCGTGCCCGCGAACAGGAAGGGACGCTGGGGCACCAGGCCCATCCCGCTCCAGAGCGTCTCCATCTCCAGCTCGCGCACGTCCACGCCCCCCACGCGAACGATGCCCTCCGTCGCGTCGAACAGCCGCGGGATCAGCGACACGAGAGTCGTCTTGCCGGAGCCGGTGGAGCCGATCAGCGCGATCGTCTGCCCTGGCTCGGCGCGGAAGCTGATGCCGGAGAGCACCGGGTGCTCGGCCTCCGGGTAGGCGAACGTCACGTCCTCGAACTCGATCTCGCCGGGGCGGGGTAGCTCGTGGACCGGCTGGGCGGCCTCGACCAGGGTCGAGCGGCTGGCCAGCACCTCGGTGATGCGCTCGGCGGAGACCGAGGCCCTCGGGATCATCACCGTCATGAAGGACGCCATCAGCACGCCCATGAGGATCTGGCCCACGTACTGCATGAACGCCAGCAAGGTGCCGATCTGCACCGCGCCGGTGTCCACCTCGATGGCGCCGAACCAGAGGACGCCGATCATCGTGACGTTGAGCACCAGCATCACGAGCGGGAACAGCGCGACGAACAGCGAACCGACCTTGCGGCCGACCACCATGATGTCGGTGTTGGCGCGGCGGAAGCGCTCGGCCTCGATCACCTCGCGGACGAACGCCCGCACCACCCGCACGCCGGTCAGCTGCTCGCGCATCACCCGGTTCACCGCGTCCAGCTTGAGCTGGTAGACGCGGAACAGGGGCACCATCCGGCTGATCACGATGCCCGCGATGAGCAGCAGCGTCGGCACGGAGACGCCGATCAGCCAGGAGAGCCCCACGTCCTGGCGCAGCGCCATGATGATGCCGCCGATCGCCAGCATCGGGGCGCTGACCAGCATCGTCGAGCCCATCATCGCCAGCATCTGCACCTGCTGGACGTCGTTGGTGTTGCGGGTGATCAACGACCCGGCGCCGAACTGCGAGATCTCCCGCTCGGAGAACCCGCTGACCCGCTCGTAGACGTCGTCACGGATGTCCCGGCCGACCTGCATCGAGGCACGGGCGGCGAAGTAGGTCGCGATGATCGCGGCGATGATCTGCCCGAACGAGACGGCCAGCATCAGGCCGCCGGTACGCCAGATGTAGGCGGTGTCCCCGCGCGCCACGCCCTCGTCGATGACGTCGGCGTTCAGGCTCGGCAGGTAGAGCATCGCCAGCGCGGAGGCCAGCTGGAACACCAGCACACCCGCCAGCAGCCATCGGTAGGGGCGCAGGTAGCGCCACAGCAGTCGTCGAAGCACGCGGGTCTCCTGGGGGGCGTCGTCGCGGGCCGGCGCCTGGCACGGTCCGACGGGCAAGGGTAGGTTCCGCCACCGACACGCGCAGCCCCATTCTCGGAACTGCGCTGAGAGCGAACGCGTCAACCCTAGTTGACGCCTGCGGCCCCGTCAACCCCAGTTGACGAGCCTCGGTGCGCCTCGACGGCACGATGCACGTTGCCGTGCACGTGGTCGGCGCCGATGCGATCGAGCGTGCCCTCGCGCGCCAGCACCTCGCGGACGGCCGGCTTCACGCGCGCCAACCGGAGCGCGACGCCCTCCCGGTCGCACAGCTCGAGGATCTCGTCGAGCGTCGCCGAGCCCTGCGAGTCCAGGAAGTTGGTGCCCTCGAGATCGAGCACCACGGCGCCGGCGCCCGGCGTGTGCAGGATCAGCGTCCGGATCCGGTCCTCGAGCGCGTCCGCGGTGGCGAAGAACAAGCCACCGTCCAGCCGCACGACGACCACACCGGGCTCCGTCTCGTCGTCCGGGTTGTCCAGCAGGTCGCGGAACACCTGCGTGCCCCGCTCCCGGCCGAGGACCGGCATGGCCGGCCGGGTCGCCACCCGCACGAGCCACAGGATCGACAGCCCGATGCCGATGACCACGCCGGCGAGCACGCCGAACGCGAGCGTCCCGGCGATCGCGGCCACGGCGACCCAGAAGTCGAACCGCTTCACCCGGTACATGCGCCGCATCTCGGGAAGGTTGATCATCCCGGTGACCACGGCCTCGATGATCAGCGCCCCCAGCACCGGCTTCGGCAGCTGCGAGAAGAGCGGAGCCAGTACCAGCAGGGTCGCCAGCACCGTCACCCCGGACGTGATCGACGCCAGCCCGGTGCGCGCGCCCGCGGTGTCGTTGAGCGAGCTGGCTGACAGGCTCGTCGAGACCGGCATGCCCTGCAGCACGCCGGCGCCGACGTTCGCTGCGCCCTGCGCCACCGACTCCTGGTCCACGTCGATCTGGTAGCGGTGCTTGGCCGCGAACGCGCGGGCGTCGCCCGCGGTCTGCGAGAAGCCGATGAGCATGAGGGCCACCGCGGCGACGGCCACCGTCGAGGCGTGGTCGCCCAGCAGCCCCAGGTCGGGCACGTCGAACGACGGCAGGCCGCTCGGCACGTCCCCCACCAGCGCCACGCCGCGTTCGCCGAGGTCGAGCAGGGAGGACGCGAGGAGCCCGCCGACGACGAGCACGAGCGCGCCCGGCACGCGCGGCGCCACGGCGCGCAGGACGAAGACCACCGCGAGCGCCACCCCGCCGACGAGCGCAGTGGCGCCGTGCGTCTCGCCCAGCGAGCCGAACCACGAACGCAGCTCCTGGAACGAGTTCGCACCGTCGACGTCCGTCCCCGTCAGCTTCGGCAGCTCGCCGATGACGACGTCGATCGCCGCCCCGAACAGGAACCCCGTCACCACGGCACGCGAGAGGAACTGGGCCACCCAGCCCATCCGCAGCACGGCCAGCAGCAGGAACAGCAGCCCCGACGCGAGCGTCAACCCGGCCACGAACTGGGCGACGTCGTGCTGCGAGGTCAGTCCGGCCGCGGCGACGGCGCTCGCCGCGACGGCGGCCAGCCCCGAGCTCGGTCCCATCGAGATCTGCCGGCACGTGCCGAAGAGCGCGTACAGCAGCGCGCCTGCGGCCGCCGCGTAGAGCCCGTTCTGCAGCGGGATCCCGGCGATGCCCGCGTACCCCAGGTTCTTGGGCACGATCAGCGCCGCGACCGTGACGCCGGCGATCAGGTCCCCGCGCAGCCAGCTCCGCTCGTACCCCCGCAGCTGGCCGACGATCGGCAGGAGCCGGCCGATCCGGCCGGCCGTCGTCGGGCGCGTCGCGGCGGTCGTCATGTCACTCGACGAGGGAGACGACCGCCCGGACGGCCTCGAGCTCGTCCGGACCCAGATCCGGGCGCATGATGGCGTTCCACCCGTCGACGTACTCGCCGGTGTACGTGTGCCCGTGCCCCGGCGGCACCTGCGTCGAGAACGGAAGGTCCGCCGTGACCTGCCAGAACGTGACGAACGGCAACCACACCATGCCCTCGAGGACGTCGGTGCCGGCCGGCTCGCTGATCCAGTCCGGCTCGTTCAGCATCAGCCGCGGGCTCCACCAGACGATCGGGTCGGACGCGTGCATCATGTACGCCACTCGCGTCCCGTCCCACGGCCGGTCGTCGGGCGGGAAGCCCGCGCTCGCATCCTGCGCGAACCGGACCGTGCGGCCCCCCTTGTAGACCGGCTCGACCTGCGGGCTGCCCGGGTCGCGGTTGTCGCTGAACTCGCGGAACAGCGTGTTGAAGCTCGGTGGCCCGGCGAACAGCGTCCCGGCGGTGCGGTTGCGCAGGTCGGCCTCGCCACTGAAGGCGGCCTCCCCGCCGAAGGAGCCCAGGCTCTCGCCCGAGACGTACAGGTTCGGCCGCTGGCCGTCCGGCAGGCGCGACCACCTCTCGTACACCGCGTCGAACAGGGCCCGCCCTGCCTCGCGCGCCTTCTCCTGGTCGACCAGGTACGAGAGCCAGGACGGCAGGTACGAGTACTGCATCGCCACGCTGGCGCAGTCGCCGCCGCTGAGGTACTCGAACGTGTCGACCATCGCCGGGTCGACCCAGCCGCTGCCCGTGGTCGTGGCCACCAGGAGGTTCTCCCTCTCGAACCCGCCCGCCCGCTCGAGGTCGGCGACCGCCAGGGCGGCGCGGGCCTCGGCGTCGTCGGCGGACTCCAGGCCGGCGTACGCCCGCACCGGTTCCTGGGCGCTGCGGTGCAGCACCGACTCGATGTCGGCAGCGGTCGGCCCCATCCCGGCGAACGCACGGCCCTGCCGGCCCAGGGAGTCCCAGGCGACCAGCGAGCCGGGGCCGCCGGAACGCAGCTCGCTGGTGGGCTGGACGCTGCCCGGCTTGGTCTCGCCGTTCCGCATCGAGAACGCGGCGTCGACCACGGTGACCACCCCGTCGAGCAGCACCCCGGTGACGAGCAGCCACACCATGGCGAAGGCGACGGCCCACCCGGTCGCCCGCGCGGCCTTGGGCCCGACGAACCGCGAGAGCGCGCCGGAGAGCCAGCGGTAGACGCCCCGCACCCCCCGCCCGATCGCGAGGAAGAGGACGAACAGGACCAGCGCGACGGCCGGCGTCAGGACGAGGAGCGCGACGTTCTCGCCGGTCACACCTGTGAGGTCCCGGATCTGGGCCTGCCAGTACTGACCGAGGGCGAACGCTCCGACGAGCAGCAGGCTGCCGCCGATCCGGAACCCGAGCCACGCATGGGAACCCGGGGTGCGCGGCCCCCGGTCGGCGAACGCCCGCCAGATCCATGCCGCCAGGACGCCAAGCCCGTAGCCGATCGCCGCGTTGATGCCGCAGACGATCCCTTGGATCACGGCGGTGCGCGGCAGCAGCGAGGGCGTGAACGAGACCGCGGCGAAGATCACCGCGCCCCAGCAGCCCGGCAGCGTGACGTACAGATGCCGGCGCACGCGTCCCCGCTGCGGGGGCACGGGCGCGTGGATCTCGTCGGCCGGCTCGTCGACGGCGACCTGACTGGCCATGGCGACCTCTCTCGGGGACGGCGGTGCGGCTAGAGCAGACCCGCCGCGGCCTGGGCCTTCACCGCGTCGAAGTCGCGCTGGTTCTGGTCAGCGTAGGCGGCGGCGAAGTCGGCCATGGCCGTCTCGAAGCGGTCCTGGCTGCCGAGGTACGCGGAGATGGTGATCGGGTCGCCGGAGACCGCGTGCCCTCGCGCCAGCGTCCAGCCGCACATGTCCGCGTAGAAGGCCAGCCCCTCCGGCCTCATCGACTCGATGTCGGCGGAGAGCTTCCCGTCCCAGAGCTGACGCACGTAGAAGTCGCGGCCGACGCCGTCGACCCCGACGGCGCTCAGCCAGCCGAGCATGATGTCGCTCGAGGCCTGCAGCAGCCGCTGCCCGTTGACCACCCGCTTGCCGTGGTGCGGCACCGGGGTGCCGCCGTAGGGCTCGAGCACGGAGGCCTCGGCCTGCTTGATCTGCAGCATCAGCGGGTCGTCGTTGTCACGGCCGAGCAGCAGGGCGATCCAGCAGCGGGTGCCGACGCTGCCGACACCCACCACCTTGCGGGCGAAGTCGACGAGCCGGTACCGCTCGAGCAGCACGCGCAGCGGCTCCGGCAGGCTGTCCCGGTACCCGCGCAGGCAGTCGCGCAACCACTCGAAGAGCTCGTCGCGCTCCGCCTCCCGGTACAGGTCGGCCAGTGCCACCAGCTCGGGCGGGCTGCTGACGAACCGCAGATGTCCGTCGACGAGGGCGGTGAGCTTGTGGGCCGCCTTGACCGAGTCCTTCGAGCGTGCCTTCGTCATGCTGCGACGCAGCACCGCCGCGCGCTCGGGCAGTGCCCGCTCGGCCCTGGCCAGCACCGTCTCCAGGTCGAGGTGCGCATACCAGACGGCCAGGTTCGTCATGCCCGCGAACTTGGCGATGGCCTCGCGGTAGGCCCTGCTGACCCGGAGCACCACGTCGCGCCGGTCCTCGTCGGCCAGCTCGAGCGAGCGCCCGGCGATCTCGAAGCTCGTCGCCAGGCGTTTCACGTCCCACTCGAAGGGGCCGGGGCTCGTCTCGTCGAAGTCGTTGATGTCGAACACGAGCGAGCGCTCCGGAGACGCGAAGCCTCCGAAGTTGGCCAGGTGGGCGTCGCCGCAGCACTGCACCCACAGGTCGGTCCGTGGGCCTTGTGCCAGGTCGGAGGCCATGATCGCCGCGGCACCGCGGTAGAACGCGAACGGCGAGGCCGTCATCCGCTCGTGGCGCAGGGGGACCAGCTCGGGGACCCTGGTCCGCTCCTGGGCCTGCAGCAGCGCCGCAGGGTCCGGCCGCGCGGCCGCCGGCTCCCAGACCGCCAGGGCCGAGCGCGGGACCAGCCGCCGCCTGGCCTTTCCGCGGGCCGCCCGCGTCGCCACGTCCTCGTGGATCACCGGTCGCTCGGGCGCGCTGGTCATGGCCCATCTCCCCTCGGGTCCGCCACACGTGCGGGCGGGCGGACGTTCGACTGCGCCATGGCACCGGACTGCCCGTGTCCCCGGCCTCACCCACCCGGGGTGGTCTCGTGGTCTCCCAGGTGCAGGCCACGGCCCCGTCATCCGTGTCGGATGAGGCCACGTTCTGCCTGCCTGGCCCAAGGTCGAGGAGGTGCACACCGTCACCTGTGGAAAGAAAGGGATAGGCAAGCGATGGACAACTTCTGGGACATCCTCTGGTGGAGCTTCTGGTTCTTCATCTGGATCGCCGCAATCATGGTGTGGTTCCGGTGCCTCTTCGACCTGTTCCGCGACCGCTCGCTCGGTGGTTGGGCCAAGGCGGGCTGGGTCCTGTTGCTGATCTTCGTGCCGTGGCTCGGCGCGCTGATCTACCTCATCGCACGCGGCCGGAGCATGAACGAGCGCCAGATGAAGGAGATCGCCGAGATGCGCGTCCAGCAGGACCGCTACATCCGAGAGGTCGCGGGCACGGGTGCCAACCCGGCGGACCAGATCGCCAGCGCCAAGGCGTTGCTCGACTCCGGCGCCGTCACCCCGAGCGAGTACGAGGCTCTGAAGGCCAAGGCGCTCGCCTGACCGGCGGTCGCTGCTTCGACGTGCCGCGATGCCCGGCTATCCGCTCATCGCCGACCACGGCCTGATCGGCGACCTCCAGACCGTGGCGCTGGTCGCCACGGACGGAACCGTCGACTGGTTCTGCGCACCGCGCTTCGACTCGCCGAGCGTGTTCGGCGCGCTGCTGGACCAGCGCCGGGGAGGACACTTCCGCATCAGGCCGGCGGTGGACTCCTTCACGTCCAAGCAGCTGTACTTCCCGGACACAGCGGTGCTGGTCACACGCTTCCTGACCGAGGCCGGCGTGGGCGAGATCGTCGACTTCATGCCGGTGAGCGGCACGAGCACCATCGCTTCCTCGGAGCACCGCATCGTCAGGCTCGTCCGGTGCGTGCGTGGTTCCATGACGTTCGTCGTGGACCTCGCGCCGCGGTTCGACTACGGCCGCGCACGGCACGCCACGCACCGGACGGCCGACGGCGTCGTCTTCGACGCGCCGGGCGCGGCGCTGACGGTGAACCTGGTCCGGGAGCCGGACGACGACCGCCTCGCCCAGATGCAGGTGACCGCGGACGGCGATGTCCACGCCGAGCTGACCCTCACGGCGGGTCAGCTGCGTGGGGTCGTCGTCGAGGCGGGCGACGAGCCCGCGCCCATCCGTGCGATCCCGGTGGCGGCGGCCGTGCGGCTGCTCGACGAGACCGTCGACTTCTGGGAGTCGTGGCTCGCGCAGTCGACCTACCGCGGCCGGTGGCGCGAGCAGCTGAACCGGTCGGCGATCACGCTCAAGCTGATGACCTACGCGCCGACGGGCGCGATGGTGGCGGCGCCGACGGCCGGTCTGCCCGAGCAGGTGGGCGGCGAGCGCAACTGGGACTACCGGTACACGTGGGTACGGGATGCGTCGTTCTCCATCTACTCCCTGCTCGGCCTGGGGTTCCGGGACGAGGCCGCCGCGCTGGGGACCTGGCTGCGCGACCGCGTGGAGGAGCAGGCGGGCGGCGAGGACGGCCCGCTGAAGATCATGTACCGCGTCGACGGGACCAGTGACCTCGCCGAAGAGGTGCTGGACCACTGGGAGGGCTACCGCGGGTCGAGGCCGGTGCGGATCGGCAACGGCGCTGCCGACCAGCTCCAGCTCGACATCTACGGCGAGGCGCTGGACAGCATCTACCAGGCCGAAGAGCGCGGCGTGACGTCCGGCCACCGCGGCTGGCTCGCCGTGCGCGGCCTGCTCGACTGGGTCGCCGAGCACTGGGACCAGCCCGAGGAGGGCATCTGGGAGACCCGCGGCGGCCGGCAGGACTTCACCTACGGGCGGCTGATGTGCTGGGTGGCGCTCGACCGCGGCCTGCGCCTGGCCGCGAGCCACGGGCGACCGGCACCGGTGGACCGCTGGCGAGCACAGCGCGACGCGATCTACGAGCAGGTGATGACCCGCGGGTGGAGCCCCACGCGCCAGGCGTTCCGCCAGCACTACGGCACCGACGTGCTCGACGCCTCGCTGCTGCGCATGCCCACCGTCCGCTTCGTCACGCCCCGCGACCCGATGTGGCTCTCCACGCTGGACGCGATGCAGGCCGAGCTGGTGTCCGACAGCCTCGTCTACCGCTACGACCCCGCGGCCTCACCGGACGGGCTGCGCGGCTCGGAGGGGACGTTCTCGCTGTGCACGTTCGCCTACGTCAACGCCCTGTCCCTGGCCGGGCGCCTGGACCAGGCGCGCGTGACGTTCGACATGATGCTGACCCACGCCAACCACCTGGGGCTCTACTCGGAGGAGATCGCGCTCACGGGCGAGCAGGTCGGCAACTTCCCGCAGGCCTTCACCCACCTGGCGCTCATCGACGCCGGCGTCACCCTCGACCGTGAGCTGGACCTCCACCCGCGCTCTGCGGCCACCCGGCAGACGACGATCGCCTAGGCCGCCTGGCCTGCCGCGGCCGACGAGGGCCGCAGGCCGCGCGGCAGCAGCAGGGCAGCACCGAGCCCAATCACCCCGCAGGCGGCCAGCGCGAGCATCGCCGCCGCGTACGCGCCGTGCGTCAGGCCGGCGACCAGGATGGTGCCGGCGATCGCCGTCCCGAGCGAGGAGCCGAGGTTCGATACGCTGCGGGACAGCCCGGAGATCTCGCCCTGGAACTCCTCGCCGAAGGCGCCCTGCACGATGTTGACCGACGGGGTGAGCATCGCCCCCAGGCCGAAGCCGAGGATGAACAACCCGGGCACGAACGCCCAGGTGCTGGACGTCGACCCGACCATCCAGACCAGCAGCACGATGCCGGCGATGGTGACGACGAAGCCCCCGACGATCAGCGTGCGCTGCTCCCGCCGGCGCGCGAACCGCTCGGCCGCCAGGGACGACAGCAGCAGGCCGACCGTTGCGGCGGTGAAGATCACGCCGGTCTCGATCGCGCCGTACCCCCGCACCACCTGCAGGTAGGCCGCCACGGTGAACGACGACCCCAGCAGCATCAGCCACTGCACGTTCTGCGTCACCAGGCCGAGGTTGGACGTGCGGTTGCGGAACAGCACCGTCGGCAGCAGCGGCTCCACGCCCCTGCGCTGCTCGGCGCGCACCCACAGGAAGAACCACACGAGGACCAGGACGCCGGCGGCGATCAGCCCGAGCATCAGCCAGCCGTTGGTGTCGGCCGCGAGGATTCCCATGACGATGAGCACCAGGCCGGCGGCGGACAGGATCGCGCCGACGGTGTCGAAGTGCCGGGTCGGGTCCGGCGGCAGCGGGTCGTCGATGTGGCGGCTCAGCCAGATGATCAGCACGATCACCAGGGCCTGGAACACGAACGCCGCCCGCCAGCTGATCGCCGAGGTGATGAGCCCGCCGATGAGCGGGCCGGCCGCGGCGCCGATGCCACCGGCCGCGCTGATGGCGCCGAACGCCCGCGCCCGCGCGGCCACCCCGGTGAACAGCAGAGTGGTCAGGATGTAGACCGGCGGGATCAGCAGCGCGGTGCCGACGCCCTCGAAGATCGAGTTGCCGAGGATGAGGACGCCCAGGCCGGGCGAGACGGCACTGAGCAGCGCACCGATGCCGTAGAGCGCCAGACCGGCCAGGAACGCCCGCTTGCGCCCGTACCGGACCGTCAGCTTGCCGCCCGGGATCATCAGCGCCGCCATGACCAGCAGGAACACGGTGATCGCGACCTGCACGCCCTGCACCGTGGTATCCAGGTCCCGGCTGATGTCGTTGATCATCACGTTCATGTTCGAGCCCGCGAAGCTGCAGATGAACTGCGCCAGCGCCAGGGGAACCAGCACCAGCCGCTGCGACTTCGTCGGGCGCCCCGCCGTGCCGACCTCGCTCATCTCGGCACCTTCCTGTGGGAACCCGCGTGCCCGTGGGAGCCCGCGTGGTGCCTCGAGCCTCTGACGGCCGAGTCCGCCACCGCCTCACCCCGTCCGGGCGACCTGCCTCCCGGCACGCTTTTCGCCCGCCCCCGCGCCCGCGCCCCCCCCGCGCCCCCTCCCCCCACT
>JAEXPS010000110.1 GCA_023438885.1 Actinomycetes bacterium | reverse complement strand
GGGCGCCCCCCCCTCTACGTTGTGCGTCGATCAGAGCGCGCCGACAGCCTTGGCCAGGGCCGACTTCTTGTTGGCGGCCTGGTTGGAGTGGATGACGCCCTTGGAGACGGCCTTGTCGAGCTTCTTCGACGCGGTGACGAGGGCCTCGCTCGCCTTCTCCTTGTCACCGGAGGCAACGGCCTCGCGGACGCGCCGGACGTACGTCTTGAGCTCGGACTTCACGGCCTTGTTGCGGAGACGAGCCTTCTCGTTCGTCTTGATCCGCTTCAGCTGGGACTTGATGTTCGCCACGTGTGAACTCTCTATGGGTGCGCGGTCTGGCAGGTCGTGAGGGCTGTGTCACGACCGGGGACCGGGGCGGTGGGGACGCCAGTACGAACCCGGGCGGACACGCGACCGACGATGCTACCAGCCCTTGACCTCGATCAGCGAAGCGACGACCTCGTCGAACAAGGGCCGCGGCATCACCGCACCCTCGCGACGCACCTCGTTCGGATCGATCCGCAGCACGCGGTCGAGCCGGATCTCGCTCTCGCGGCGCTTGGCGTCCCAGTCGCCGCTGCCGATGTCCATCCAGTGGCGTCCGTGGCGGGCCTCGCGCTCGGCGTTCCTGTCATGGTCCTTGCTGGTGAGCATCAGCCCCAGCAGGTGGGGGCCGGAGCTGCCGACCACGAGCACGGGCCGGTCCTTGCCCTGGGACGGGTCGTCTTCGTAGGGCACCCACGTCCACACGATCTCGCCAGGGTCCGCGTCGCCGTCGAGGTCGGGCGCGTAGACGGGCGTCAGGCGCTCCTCGAAGTCCGGGAGCGCGACATGGCCCCCCGGCGTGGTCGTCGTACGCGCCGCCGGGCGGGACGAGGTGGGCCGGCGGGTCGGCGCCGGACGCGCCGCCTTCGCCACCGCCCGCGCGCCGGCGACAACCAGGTCGAGCCACCGATTCGCCATGGCCGCACCATAGCGGGCGGCCCAGCTTCGGAGGTCAGGGCGTCAGCCGGCCCGCCTGCAGAGCCTCGTCGACCGCAGCGACGTCGCCGGCGACGCGCAGCCCGGCCTCGTCGGGTGTGAGGCGGCGCCAGAGCGCCAACGCCAGCATGCGCGCAGGCCCGGTGACCGTGGCGGAGGCGGTCGTGGTGGGTGCGTCAGGCTGCCACGCCCCCAGCAGCCACCGTCCGGGAGCGTCGTCGCACACCAGCTCCACCCCGTCGACGAGGGGTGGCGTGCGGCCCAGAGCCACCTGGCGGGGCTGGAACATCGTGGCGACCTCGTCGACGGCGTCCGCCCACAGCTCCGGCGCGTCCTCCACCGCCAGCCCTGCGGCGGCCTTGAGGTCCCACAGGTGCACGAGCGTCTCGTGCGTCTGGCGGCGGTGCCAGAACGCGACCGGCCCGTTGCCGACGAGCGTCCACGCGGGCGCGACCGGATCCAGCTGGGTGAGGGTCTCGCGCAGCTCGGCGGCGCAGCGGCCGTACAGCTCGACCAGATCGAACGGGCCGCGGCCCAGCGGCGTCTCCTGCTTGCGCCGCGCCTGGCCGGCCGCCCAGTGGTGGATGCGGGCCAGATGCTCGACGAGGTTGCGCACCCGCCACGGCGCGCAAGCAGGCACCCGCGCGGCGGGGTCGACGCGCGGGATCTCCGCGAGGAACTCGTCCTGCAGCCGGTGCAGGGTGGGGAGGTAGTCGATGCCGGTCACGCCGCCACGTTGCCACCCGCCACCCACACCGCCTCGGGCGTCAGTCGAGGATGAACGTCACCTCGAGCACCACCTGGTACGTGGTGATGGCGCCGTTCTCGACCTCGACCTTCTGCTCCTTGACCCACGCGCCGGTCACGTTTCGCAGCGTCGCCGTGGCCCGGTCCAGGCCGACCTTGACCGCGTCCTCGAAACCCTTGTCGGACCGCGCGCTGATCTGGGTGATGCGTGCCACGGACGACATGGCGCCTCCTCGTCGAGCTGATGGGTTGCCGAGGCTCGTGGTGAGCCCCGCTTGCGAGGCTCGTCGCACCCGAGGGTTCCCGCAACACGAAGCGGCAGCGAGCGACACGAACCCGGTGCGAAGGCATGGGACCATAGAAGACGCCGTCTTCCCTCGTTCTGGAGCGCCCGTGCCCCCGATCCCCGCCGCTGCCGCGGCCGCGCGCATCCGCCCGGCCGCGACCCCGCCGGAGCTGCTGCGCAACTTCTGCATCATCGCGCACATCGACCACGGCAAGTCGACGCTCGCGGACCGCATGCTGCAGCTGACCGGAGTGGTCGATGCGCGGGCGATGCGGGCGCAGTACCTCGACCGGATGGACATCGAGCGCGAGCGTGGCATCACCATCAAGTCGCAGGCGGTGCGCATGCCGTGGGAGCTCGACGGCACCCCGTACGCGCTCAACATGATCGACACCCCGGGTCACGTGGACTTCACCTACGAGGTGTCCCGGTCGCTCGCCGCCTGCGAGGGCGCCGTGCTGCTCGTCGACGCCGCACAGGGCATCGAGGCCCAGACGCTCGCCAACCTGTACCTGGCGCTCGAGAACGACCTGCACATCATTCCCGTGCTGAACAAGATCGACCTGCCCGCGGCACAGCCGGACAAGTACGCCGAGGAGCTGGCGCACCTGATCGGCGTGGAGCCGAGCGAATGCCTGCGCGTGTCCGGCAAGACGGGGGCCGGGGTCGGCGAGCTGCTCGACGAGATCGTGCGCACCGTGCCCCACCCGACGGGTGACGCGGGGGCGGCGGCGCGCGCCATGATCTTCGACTCCGTGTACGACACCTACCGCGGCGTGGTCACCTACGTCCGGGTGGTCGACGGCCACCTGGACCCGCGCGAGCGCATCGCGATGATGTCCACCCGCGCCACCCACGAGCTGCTGGAGATCGGCGTGATCTCCCCGGAGCCGGTGCCGACCTCGGGGCTCGGCGTGGGCGAGGTGGGGTACCTGATCACCGGCGTCAAGGACGTGCGGCAGTCCAAGGTCGGCGACACGATCACCAACGCGAGCAAGCCCGCCACCCGATCGCTGGCGGGTTACCGCGACCCCAAGCCGATGGTGTTCTCCGGCCTGTACCCGATCGACGGCTCGGACTACCCGGACCTGCGCGATGCCCTCGACAAGCTCAAGCTCAACGACGCCGCGCTGCACTACGAGCCGGAGACGTCGGTGGCGCTCGGCTTCGGCTTCCGCGTCGGCTTCCTCGGGCTGTTGCACCTCGAGATCGTGCGCGAGCGGCTGGAGCGGGAGTTCGGTCTGGACCTGATCTCCACCGCCCCGAACGTCGAGTACGACGTGACGATGGAGGACCGCACCGAGGTGCGCGTCACCAACCCGAGCGAGTTCCCCGCCGGCAAGATCAAGGACGTCCGTGAGCCGGTGGTCAAGGCGACGATCCTCACGCCGAGCGAGTTCGTCGGCACCGTCATGGAGCTGTGCCAGTCGCGCCGCGGCGAGATGAAGGGCATGGACTACCTCTCCGAGGACCGCGTCGAGCTCAGGTACCGGCTGCCCTTGGCGGAGATCGTCTTCGACTTCTTCGACGCGCTGAAGAGCCGCACCAAGGGCTACGCCAGCCTCGACTACGAGCCCGACGGCCAGCAGGTCGCCGACCTGGTCAAGGTCGACCTGCTGCTCCAGGGCGAGCAGGTGGACGCGTTCAGCGCCATCGTCCACAAGGACAAGGCCTACGCCTATGGCGTCTCGATGACGAGCAAGCTGCGCGAGCTGATCCCGCGCCAGCAGTTCGAGGTGCCGGTGCAGGCCGCGATCGGGACGCGGGTGATCGCCCGCGAGACCATCCGGGCGATCCGCAAGGACGTGTTGGCCAAGTGCTACGGCGGCGACATCACCCGCAAGCGCAAGCTCCTGGAGAAGCAGAAGGAGGGCAAGAAGCGGATGAAGACCATCGGGCGGGTCGAGGTGCCGCAGGAGGCCTTCATCGCGGCGCTCTCCTCCGAGGCGGGCTCGTCGGACAAGGACAAGGCCAAGAAGTAGCCCCGGGCACGACGAGTCCCGGGGCTACCCCTCCGTCCCGCTAGGCCGTGGCCAACCGCGCCAGGTGGGCGTCGGTCAGGCCCAGCTCGACCGCCGCGACCGCCTGGTCGAGCCGCTCCGGCGAGGCCGTGCCGATGATCGGCACCACCGCCGGGCTGTGCTGCGCCAGCCAGGCCAGCACCACCTGGCTCGGCAGCACGCCCAGCTCGCCGGCCACCTCGCGCACCGCCTCGAGCTGGCTCTCCGCCCGCTCGCCGCGGTAGGACTCCAGCAGCCAGTTGGCGCCGACCTGGTCGGGCCACTGGTCGTAGAGGCCCTTGAGCACGGGCGAGTACGCCACCAGCGTCAGGTCCGGGTGGTGCTCCAGGTAGTCGAGCTGCTCGTCGTCGACGATCGACGACGTGCGCAGCCCGGCCCGCCGGTGCAGCAGCGAGTACTCCTGCTGCAGGGCGACCGGCACCGGCCAGCCGTTGCGCTCGCACAGCTGGCGGATGCGCTCCAGCCGCCGCGTGCGGACGTTCGACCAGCCGAGATACCTCACCTTGCCCTCGGCGACGAACCCGGCGAGCGTCTCGAGCGTCTCCTCCAGCGGCGTCGCCAGGTCGTCGACGTGCACGTAGTACAGGTCGATCCGGTCGGTGCGCAGCCGGCGCAGGCTGGCCTCCAGGCTCTCGCGCAGCCTGGCCGCGCCGGCGCCGACGAAGTTCGCTCGGGCGTACCCCCAGTCGGGCTCGCCGTCGGTCCAGGCGTGCTCCACGGCATTCACCCGCGCGGTCGCCTTGGTGGCGACGAAGGTGCGGTCACGGTTGCCGCGCTGCTCCATCCAGCGGCCCAGCACGTCCTCGCTCTGCCCGCCCTGGGTGCCTCGCGCCCACCACCACGAGTAGCAGTCGGCGGTGTCGAGGAAGGCGCCGCCGTGCTCCACGTATCTGTCCAGCAGCGCGAACGACGCCTCGTCGTCGGTGATGGTGCCCATCTGCATGCAGCCGAGAGCCAGGGCGCTGACCTGCTCGCCCGTGGTTCCCAGCGGTGTGGTCTTCATTCTCGTCATCCCCTCCGGGCTCCCGAGGTGGGAACCTGGGGAGGAACGCTAGGAGTTCGAGCGCGCTCGCAGTCAACGGCCTTCTCGGAGCAGTCCTTCGTAGATGTCGATCTTGCGGTTGATGGCGCCGAGGTGCTGCTGGAGCACCGCCAGCTCGGCGACGAGCGAGTCGCGGTGGCCGCGCAGCAGGCGCACCCGCTCGGGGATCGTGTGGTCGCCGGCGCGGGTCAGCTCCATGAAGGCGAGAGACTCCGCGATCGACATCCCGGTCTGGCGCAGCATGACGACGAACCGCACCCAGCCGAGGTCGTCCTCGGTGTACCGGCGGTGGCCGCTGGCGGCGCGGGGCACGGGCTCCAGCAGCCCGATGCGCTCGTAGTACCGCAGCGTGTGGGGCGTCAGGCCGGTCAGCTCGCCGACCTCCTCGATGGCGTAGGTCCGCTCGGCGACGGCAGTGGTCATGGCCTCGACGCTAGGGCTTCGAGCGCGGTCGAAGCAAAGGACCCCGTGCGCGCGGTGGCACGATGGCCGCATGCCCCAGCTGCCGGACGGCGACCTCGCGCCCGACGACGGCGCGCTGCCCTCGTCAGCCGCTGCGGGCGCCGCCGGGCGCGCGTTCGGTGTCTACCTGCACGTGCCGTTCTGCACGGTGCGCTGCGGGTACTGCGACTTCAACACGTACACCGGCACCGAGCTGGGTGGCGGGGCGAGCCAGGCCTCCTACGCCACAACGGCGATCCGCGAGGTGGTGCTCGGCGAGCGGGTGCTGCGCGAGGCCGGGCTGCCGGCGCGGCCGGTCTCGACGGTGTTCGTCGGCGGCGGGACGCCGACCGTGCTGCCCGCGGCCGACCTCGCCGCGCTGCTGGGCTCGGTCCGTGACGCCTGGGGGCTGGCCGACGGCGCCGAGGTGACCACCGAGGCGAACCCGGACTCCGTGACGCCCGCGTCGCTGGCGGCGCTCGCGGCGGCCGGGTTCACCCGCGTCTCCTTCGGCATGCAGTCGGCGGTGCCGCACGTGCTCGCGACTCTCGACCGGACCCACGACCCGGTGCGCATCCCCGACGTGGTGCGGTGGGCCAGGGACGCCGGTCTGCGGGTGTCGCTGGACCTGATCTATGGCACCCCGGGGGAGTCGCTCGACGACTGGCGCGCGTCGGTCGAGGCCGCGCTCGCCACCGGCGTGGAGCACGTGTCGGCGTACGCCCTGGTGGTGGAGCCCGGCACCCGCATGGGCGCCCAGGTGCGCCGCGGCGAGCTGGCGATGCCCGACGAGGACGACCAGGCCGCGAAGTACGAGCTGGCCGACGACCTGCTCGCCGCCGCCGGCCTGCGCTGGTACGAGGTCTCGAACTGGGCGCGAACCCCGTCGGACGCCTGCCGCCACAACCTCGCGTACTGGCGGGGTGACGACTGGTGGGGGATCGGCCCGGGGGCGCACAGCCACGTGGGCGGCGTGCGGTGGTGGAACGTCAAGCACCCGCGGGCCTACGCCGCACGGCTGGAGGCGGGGCTCTCGCCCGCGGCCGCGCGCGAGGTGCTGCCCGAGCAGACGCGCGCCCTCGAGCGGGTGCTGCTGGAGGTGCGGCTCGCCACGGGTCTGCCGCTGGCCGCCCTGTCCGACGAGGGACGCCGCGCGGTCGCCGCGCTCGTGGCCGACGGCCTCGTGGCGCCCGGTGCCGCCCTGGACCGCACGGACCCACGCGTGGTGCTCACCCGCCGCGGGCGCCTGCTCGCGGATGCCGTGGTGCGCGCGCTGGTCGCCTGAGCGCTCAGCGCGGCAGGTGGGCCTCGATCACCGCGAGGATCGCGGGATCGTCGGGCAGCGTGCGGGGCCGGAAGCGACGCACCTTGCCGCCGGGCAGCACCACGAACTTCTCGAAGTTCCACGTGACGCGTCCCGCCTTGCCCTGGGAGTCGGGGGTCTTCTTCAGCTCCGTGTAGAGCGGGTGCTCGTGGCGGCCGTTGACGCGGATCTTGTCGAGCACGGGGAAGGTGACCCCGTAGGTGCGCTCGCAGAACTCGGCGATCGCCTCGTTGGTCGACAGCTCCTGGAGGAACTGGTTGCTGGGGAAGGCCAGCACGGTGAAGCCGCGGTCGCGGTACTTCTCGTGCATCGTCTCGAGCGCGGCGTACTGGGGGGCCAGGCCGCAGCGTGACGCGACGTTCACCACGAGCACCACCTCGTCGCGGTGCTCGGCCAGACACGTCGTGCTCCCGTCCATGCGACGGAACGGGATGTCGTAGAGGCCCATGCCTGGGTCAACCCCGGGGAGGTCCGGATGATGCCCCGGCAGCACGAAGGGCCGGCGCCAGGAACGGCGC
>JAEXPS010000139.1 GCA_023438885.1 Actinomycetes bacterium | reverse complement strand
CCCCGACCCCCCGGGCTGCCGGCATCACCACCGTGGCGCGAACGCGAGCCTTGTTGCGTTCGAGCGGCGGAACGGGGCGCCGAGGCTCGCGTTCGGCAGGCGTCGACGGTGAGATGGACGGCGAACTGGCGCCGGGCGAGCCGGGGGTAGCCGGCCGGGAGACGGACCCGGGGCCGGTTTGGCTTTGGGCGGGGTCGTCTGGCAGACTTCTCGGGTTGCCCGCAGGGGTGTGGTGCGTTCGCGCGCCTCGCGCCCGGTGGGCGGACGACGTGGAGAGCCCACGGGCCCCGGGGTCACCCGGTGGTGACGGGCTCGGCCGCAAACACCGACCTCGTACCGGACGGTACGCAACGCGCAGGTGTGTCGCGCGAAGCGACACGCCCGAGTGCGGGGGTCGGTCAGACCGGTTTCGAACGACAGAGAGAAGTAGACGACGCCATGGCGGGACAGAAGATCCGCATCCGGCTCAAGTCCTACGACCACGAGGTCATCGACAGCTCGGCGCGCAAGATCGTCGACACGGTGACCCGAGCTGGTGCGCAGGTCGTGGGCCCGGTGCCGCTGCCGACGGAGAAGAACGTCTTCTGCGTCATCCGGTCGCCCCACAAGTACAAGGACAGCCGCGAGCACTTCGAGATGCGCACGCACAAGCGGCTGATCGACATCATCGATCCCACGCCGAAGGCGGTCGACTCGCTCATGCGTCTCGACCTGCCGGCTGACGTGAACATCGAGATCAAGCTCTGATCGCTGGGAAGGACGCACTCACATGGCAACCCAGCAGAACGCGCGCCCCGTCACGGCGCTGCTCGGCACCAAGCTCGGCATGACCCAGGTGTGGGACGAGGCAGGCCGCCTCGTGCCCGTCACGGTCGTCGGCGTGGGGACGAACGTCGTGACGCAGGTGCGCTCCGCCGAGGTTGACGGCTACGCCGCGATCCAGCTGGCCCACGGCCAGATCGATCCTCGCAAGGTGACGAAGCCGCTCAAGGGCCACTTCGAGAAGGCGGGGGTCACCCCCCGCCGGCACGTGGCCGAGATCCGCACGCCGAACGCGACCGAGTACACCGCCGGCCAGGAGATCACCGTCGAGGTGTTCGGTGCCGGTCAGGTGGTCGACGTCGTCGGCACCACCAAGGGCAAGGGCTTCGCCGGTGTGATGAAGCGCCACGGCTTCGCCGGCGTGAGCGCCTCGCACGGTTCGCACCGCAACCACCGCAAGCCCGGTTCCATCGGAGCCTGCGCCACCCCGAGCCGCGTGCTCAAGGGCGTGCGGATGGCCGGCCGGATGGGCAACGACCGCCAGACCACCCAGAACCTGACCGTGCACGCGATCGACGCCGAGAAGGGGCTGCTGCTCGTCAAGGGCGCCATCCCCGGCCCCAAGGGCGGCGTGGTCGTCGTGAAGACCGCTGCGAAGGGTGCGTGACCACCATGAGTGACACGCTCACCGTCGACGTCCTGGACCCGAAGGGGGAGAAGGCCGGCAAGGCCGACCTGCCCGGTGAGGTCTTCGACGCGCCGACGAACATCCCGCTGATCCACCAGGTCGTCGTCGCCCAGCTCGCCGCCGCGCGGCAGGGCACCCACGACACCAAGACCCGTGGCGAGGTCAGCGGTGGTGGCAAGAAGCCGTACAAGCAGAAGGGCACCGGCCGCGCCCGCCAGGGTTCGACCCGCGCCCCGCAGTTCGCGGGTGGTGGCACCGTCCACGGCCCGTCGCCGCGCGACTACTCCCAGCGGACCCCGAAGAAGATGAAGGCCGCGGCGCTCCGCGGTGCCCTCTCGGACCGCGCCCGCGCCGGCCGCGTGCACGTCGTCAGCGGGTTCGCCCCGGGCGAGACGCCGTCCACGAAGTCCGCGCTCGCCGTGCTCGACAACCTCTCGGGCCGTCGCAACGTGCTCGTCGTCGTCGAGCGCTCCGACGAGATCACGTGGAAGTCGCTGCGCAACGTCGAGCGGGTCCACCTGCTCGTCGCCGACCAGCTGAACACCTACGACGTGCTCGTCAGCGATGACGTGGTGTTCACCCAGGGTGCCCTGGACGCCTTCCTCGCGGGGCCCAAGGCCGCCAAGGAGGAGACCAAGTGACCGCCGTCGGCAAGGACCCGCGCGACATCCTCATCGCGCCGGTCGTCTCGGAGAAGAGCTACGGCCTTCTCGACGAGGGCAAGTACACGTTCCTCGTCGACCCGCGGGCGAACAAGACCGAGATCAAGATCGCGGTCGAGCAGGTGTTCGGCGTGAAGGTCGACTCGGTCAACACCGCGAACCGTCAGGGCAAGGCCCGCCGGACCCGCTACGGGATCGGCCGCCGCAAGGCCACGAAGCGCGCGATCGTCACCCTCCGCGAGGGCTCGATCGACATCTTCGGCGGACCGGTCGGCTGAGCGGCCCGGAAGGACACGAACCATGGCTATCCGCAAGTACAAGCCGACGACCCCGGGCCGCCGCGGCGCGTCCGTCTCCGACTTCGCCGAGATCACGCGGTCGGAGCCGGAGAAGTCGCTCGTCCGCCCGCTGTCCAAGTCCGGCGGGCGCAACTCGTCGGGCCGCGTGACCACCCGCCACCACGGCGGCGGTCACAAGCGCGCCTTCCGGGTGATCGACTTCCGCCGCCACGACAAGGACGGCGTCCCGGCGAAGGTCGCCCACATCGAGTACGACCCGAACCGCACCGCGCGCATCGCGCTGCTGCACTACGCCGACGGCGAGAAGCGCTACATCCTCGCGCCGCAGCGGCTCAACCAGGGCGACGTCGTCGAGGCCGGTCCCACCGCGGACATCAAGCCCGGCAACAACCTGCCGCTGCGCAACATCCCCACCGGCACGATCATCCACGCCATCGAGCTGCGGCCCGGCGGCGGGGCGAAGATCGCGCGCTCGGCAGGTGCCTCGGTGCAGCTGGTCGCCAAGGACGGGCCCTACGCGCAGCTGCGCATGCCGTCCGGCGAGATCCGCAACGTCGACCTGCGCTGCCGCGCGACGGTCGGCGAGGTGGGCAACGCCGAGCAGTCGAACATCAACCTGGGCA
This sequence comes from Actinomycetes bacterium, assembly GCA_023438885.1. Classification (GTDB taxonomy): domain Bacteria; phylum Actinomycetota; class Actinomycetes; order Actinomycetales; family Cellulomonadaceae; genus Cellulomonas. Next base: position 7,389 of record JAEXPS010000139.1, on the reverse strand, counting down.
AGGCCGGCCGCTCCCGCTGGAAGGGCAAGCGCCCGACCGTCCGCGGTGTCGCGATGAACCCGATCGACCACCCGCACGGTGGTGGTGAGGGCAAGACCTCCGGTGGTCGCCACCCGGTCAGCCCGTGGGGTCAGCCCGAGGGCCGCACCCGCCGTCCGAACAAGCCGAGCGACAAGCTCATCGTGCGCCGTCGGCGCACCGGCAAGAAGCGCTGACAGGAGAGCAGGAGCACATGCCTCGCAGCCTCAAGAAGGGCCCGTTCGTCGACGGCCACCTTCAGAAGAAGGTGGACTCGCAGAACACGGCGGGCACCAAGAACGTCATCAAGACGTGGTCGCGCCGTTCGGTCATCACGCCGGACTTCCTCGGCCACACCTTCGCCGTGCACGACGGCCGCAAGCACGTCCCGGTGTTCGTCACCGAGTCGATGGTGGGCCACAAGCTCGGCGAGTTCGCCCCGACGCGGACGTTCCGCGGCCACGAGAAGGACGACCGGAAGGGCCGCCGTCGCTGACGCGACGGTGACCTGACCGGCAGAAGGAGACAGCGATGGAAGCCATGGCGAAGGCGCGGTTCGTCCGCGTCACGCCCCTCAAGGCCCGCCGCGTCGTGGACCTCGTCCGTGGCAAGAGCGCCGTCGAGGCCGTCAACGTGCTGCGGTTCGCGCCGCAGTCGGCGTCGGTCCCGGTGCTGAAGACGGTTCAGTCCGCGATCGCCAACGCCGTCGAGGGCGCCCGCCGCAACGGCGAGCGGCTCGACGAGTCGGACCTGGTGGTCTCGGAGATCTACGTCGACGAGGGCCCCACGCTCAAGCGGTTCCGGCCGCGGGCGCAGGGCCGCGCCGGCCGGATCCTCAAGCGCACCAGCCACATCACCGTGGTCGTCTCGGTTCCCGAGAAGGCCGCCAGCAAGGGAGGGACCCGCTAGTGGGCCAGAAGGTCAACCCGCTCGGGTACCGCCTGGGCATCACCACCGACCACCGCTCTCGGTGGTTCGCCGACTCGACCAAGGCCGGCCAGCGCTATCGCGACTACGTCCGCGAGGACGTGCAGATCCGCAAGCTGATGAGCACGGGTCTCGAACGCGCCGGCATCGCCAAGGTCGAGATCGAGCGCACCCGCGACCGCGTGCGCGTCGACATCCACACCGCCCGCCCGGGCATCGTCATCGGGCGTCGTGGCGCGGAGGCCGACCGCATCCGGGGCGAGCTGGAGAAGCTCACCGGCAAGCAGGTGCAGCTCAACATCCTCGAGGTGAAGAACGCCGAGCTCGAGGCGCAGCTCGTGGCGCAGGGCATCGCGGAGCAGCTCGCCTCGCGCGTGTCCTTCCGCCGCGCCATGCGCAAGGGCATCCAGTCGGCCCAGCGCGCCGGTGCCAAGGGCATCCGGGTGCAGGTCTCCGGCCGCCTCGGCGGCGCGGAGATGAGCCGCACGGAGTTCTACCGCGAAGGTCGGGTGCCGCTGCACACGCTGCGCGCCAACATCGACTACGGCCTGCACGAGGCCCGCACCACCTTCGGCCGCATCGGCGTGAAGGTGTGGGTCTACAAGGGCGACGTCACCGAGAAGGAGTACGCCCGCGAGCAGGCCTCCGCCGCTCCGCGGCCGTCCCGTGGCCCGCGCGGCGAGCGCGGTGACCGTCCCGAGCGCGGCCCCCGCGCCGGTGGCCGCCGGCCCGAGCGCACCGAGGCTGCCGAGCCGGCTGCCGAGGCCGCCCCCACCGAGACCGGAACGGAGGCCTGAGCCATGCTCATCCCGCGCAGGCTGAAGCACCGCAAGCAGCACCGGCCGGACCGGCACGGCACTGCGACCGGTGGCACCACGATCGCCTTCGGCGACTTCGGCATCCAGGCTCTCGAGCCGGCCTACGTCACCAACCGGCAGATCGAGGCAGCTCGTATCGCCATGACCCGCCACATCAAGCGTGGCGGCAAGGTCTGGATCAACATCTACCCGGACCGGCCGCTGACGAAGAAGCCCGCCGAGACCCGCATGGGTTCCGGCAAGGGCTCGCCCGAGTGGTGGATCGCCAACGTCAAGCCCGGCCGCGTGCTCTTCGAGCTGGCCGGCGTTCCGGAGCCCCTGGCTCGCGAGGCCATGCGCCGCGCGCAGCACAAGCTCCCCATGAAGACCCGTTTCATCATGCGTGAGGGAGGTGCCGTCTGATGGCCATCGGAACGCAGGGCCTCGCGCCCAACGATCTCGATGCTTTCGACGACGAGCGTCTCGTCGCCGAGCTGAAGAAGGCCAAGGAGGAGCTGTTCAACCTGCGCTTCCAGTCGGCCACCGGTCAGCTGGAGAGCCACGGCCGGCTCGCTGCCGTCCGCCGCGACATCGCCCGGATCTACACCATCCTGCGCGAGCGTGAGCTCGGCATCCGCACCGCACCGAGCCCGAGCGAGTGAGGCAACGTTGAGCACCAAGCACGAGTCGACGACGGCCACGGCCGAGCACCGCGCGTACCGCAAGACGCGCCGTGGCTACGTGGTCAGCGACAAGATGGACAAGACCGTCGTGGTCGAGGTCGAGGACCGGGTCAAGCACCCGCTCTACGGCAAGGTCATGAAGCGAACGAGCAAGGTCAAGGCGCACGACGAGCAGAACTCGGCGGGTGTCGGCGACCTGGTGCTCATCATGGAGACCCGTCCGCTGTCGGCCACCAAGCGGTGGCGAGTGGTCGAGATCCTCGAGAAGGCCAAGTAAGGCACATCCGTTGCCCGTGGGGGCGTAGCCCCCATGTGCTAGACGGCAACGACACGTTCGGACAGGCTCGGGCGCCGGCGGCCAACGGCGGCGACCCGAGAACCCGCCAGACGACAGGAGTGAGGCAATGATCCAGCAGGAGACGCGGCTCCGCGTCGCCGACAACACGGGTGCCAAGGAGATCCTCTGCATCCGCGTTCTCGGGGGCTCCGGGCGCCGCTACGCCGGCATCGGCGACGTCATCGTCGCCACCGTGAAGGACGCGATCCCCGGTGGCAACGTCAAGAAGGGTGACGTCGTCAAGGCCGTCGTCGTGCGCACCCGCAAGGAGCGCCGCCGTCCGGACGGCTCGTACATCAAGTTCGACGAGAACGCCGCCGTGATCCTCAAGAACGACGGGGAACCCCGTGGGACGCGCATCTTCGGCCCGGTGGGCCGCGAGCTGCGCGACAAGAAGTTCATGAAGATCATCTCGCTGGCTCCGGAGGTGCTCTGACCATGGCCAAGATCAAGAAGGGCGACCTGGTCGTCGTCATCTCCGGCAACCGCGCGGACCGCGGCAAGCAGGGCCGCGTGCTCGAGGTGCTGACCGAGTCGCAGCGGGTGGTCGTCGAGGGCATCCACCGCGTCACCAAGCACACCAAGATGAGCACCAACCAGCGCGGCACGCGCACGGGTGGCATCGAGGTGGTCGAGGCTCCCATCCACATCAGCAACGTGATGCTCGTCGACCCGGAGACCAAGAAGGGCACCCGGGTCGGCTACCGCACCGAGCAGATCGAGCGCGACGGCAAGCTCAAGACCGTCCGGGTCCGCGTGGCCAAGCGCTCCGGTAAGGACATCTGATGTCGCAGACCATCGAGGCTCCGGCCACCCCGCGGCTCAAGACGCGGTACGCCGAGGAGATCAAGCCGGCGCTCCTGGAGCAGTTCGGCCACGAGAACGTCAACCAGGTGGCGCGGCTCGTCAAGGTCGTCGTCAACATGGGCGTCGGCGAGGCGGCCAAGGACTCCAAGTTGATCGAGGGTGCGGTCAAGGACCTCACCGCGATCACGGGCCAGAAGCCGACCGTGACCAAGGCCCGCAAGTCGATCGCGCAGTTCAAGCTGCGCGAGGGCATGCCGATCGGCGCGCACGTCACGCTGCGCGGTGACCGGGCGTGGGAGTTCCTCGACCGGCTGCTGTCGATCGCGCTGCCCCGCATCCGCGACTTCCGCGGTCTGTCCGACCGTCAGTTCGACGGGCACGGCAACTACACGTTCGGCCTGACCGAGCAGTCCGTGTTCCACGAGATCGACCAGGACAAGATCGACCGGGTCCGCGGCATGGACATCACGGTCGTCACGACCGCCACGACCGACGACGAGGCGCGGGCCTTCCTCCGTGCGCTCGGCTTCCCGTTCAAGGAGAACTGACAATGGCGAAGACCGCCCTCGTCAACAAGGCGAACGCGACGCCGAAGTTCGGCGTGCGCGGCTACACGCGCTGCCAGCGGTGCGGGCGTCCGCGCTCCGTCTACCGCAAGTTCGGCCTGTGCCGGATCTGCGTGCGCGAGATGGCCCACCGGGGCGAGCTCCCCGGCGTCACCAAGAGCAGCTGGTAAGCATCCGACGACGTCGGTAGGTCCGCACCGCCTCGAGCGGCCCGGATACCCCGGCGAGAAAGGGGCCGAGTCCCCCATGACCATGACCGACCCGATCGCAGACTTCCTCACCCGGTTGCGGAACGCGAACACGGCGCACCACGACACCGTGGTGATCCCGTTCTCGAAGCTGAAGTCGCACATCGCGGAGATCCTGCAGGCCGAGGGCTACATCGCAGGGTGGACCGTCGAGGACGCCCAGGTGGGCAAGAACCTCGTCGTCACCCTGAAGTACGGCCCGAACCGCGAGCGCGCGCTCGCCGGGGTCAAGCGCGTGTCCAAGCCGGGCCTGCGCGTGTACGCCAAGTCGACCAAGCTGCCGAAGGTGCTCGGCGGCCTGGGCGTGGCCATCTTGTCCACGTCCTCGGGGCTGCTGACCGACAAGCAGGCCGCCAAGAAGGGCGTGGGTGGGGAAGTCCTCGCCTACGTCTGGTAAGTCCAGGACGGAAGGAGAACAGCCATGAGCCGTATCGGCAGGATCCCCGTCCCGGTCCCGGCCGGCGTGGACGTCGACATCGACGGTGCCGTGGTGACGGTCAAGGGCCCCAAGGGCACCCTGACCCACACGGTCGCCGCCCCCATCCAGGTCGCGCGCGACGAGGCCGGTGCGCTCGTCGTCACGCGGCCGAACGACGAGCGCGAGTCGCGCTCGCTGCACGGCCTGACCCGCACGCTGCTGGCCAACCTGGTCACCGGCGTCACCCAGGGCTACGAGAAGAAGCTCGAGATCGTCGGCACCGGTTACCGCGTGCAGGCGAAGGGCGACACGCTCGAGTTCGCCCTCGGCTTCTCCCACCCGGTGACGGTCACGCCCCCGGAGGGCATCACCTTCACGGTCGAGACCCCGACGCGGTTCGTCGTCGCGGGCATCGACAAGCAGCAGGTGGGCGAGGTGGCCGCGAACATCCGGAAGCTTCGCAAGCCCGAGCCGTACAAGGGCAAGGGTGTGAAGTACCAGGGCGAGGTCGTCAAGCGCAAGGTCGGAAAGGCTGGTAAGTAGCCATGGCGATCAGCATCAAGGGCAAGGGCAAGCAGATCGCGCGCCAGCGGCGGCACCTGCGCCTGCGCAAGAAGGTCGTCGGCACGGCTGCCCGGCCGCGTCTGGTCGTCACCCGGTCGGCGCGGCACATCGTCGCGCAGGTCGTGGACGACGGCGTCGGCCGCACCCTGGCCTCCGCCTCCACCCTCGAGGTGGACCTGCGGGCGGCCGAGGGCGACAAGACGACCAAGGCGCGCAAGGTCGGGGAGCTCCTCGCCGCGCGCGCGAAGGCTGCGGGGATCGAGGCGGTCGTGTTCGACCGCGGCGGCAACAAGTACCACGGCCGGGTGGCCGCGGTGGCCGACGGCGCCCGCGAGGGAGGTCTGGCACTGTGACCCGGTCGCTCGAGACGAAGAAGAGGATCCACTGATGGCTGCTGGACCACGCAGCAACACCACGGCCGGCGGCCAGGGTGGCGAGCGCCGCGACGGCGGCGAGCGTCGCGACCGGCGCGACGGCGGGCGGCGCCAGGAGGCCGCCGAGAAGAGCGCGTTCGTCGAGCGCGTCGTGACGATCAACCGCGTCGCCAAGGTCGTCAAGGGCGGCCGGCGGTTCAGCTTCACCGCGCTGGTCGTCGTCGGTGACGGCGACGGCACGGTGGGCGTCGGCTACGGGAAGGCCAAGGAGGTGCCCGCGGCGATCGCCAAGGGTGTCGAGGAGGCGAAGAAGAACTTCTTCCGCGTTCCTCGGATCCAGGGCACCATCCCGCACCCGGTGCAGGGCGAGGCCGCGGCCGGTGTCGTCTACCTGCGGCCGGCGTCGCCGGGTACCGGTGTGATCGCCGGCGGTCCGGTGCGCGCCGTCCTCGAGTGCGCAGGCATCCACGACGTGCTGACGAAGTCGCTCGGCTCGTCGAACTCCATCAACATCGTGCACGCGACGGTCGCGGCCCTGCGGGGCCTCGAGCAGCCGGAGGCGGTCGCGGCCCGCCGCGGCCTGCCGCTCGACCACGTCGTGCCCGCCCCGCTGCTGCGGGCGCAGGCCGAGGGCCGGGCTGCCGCCGCTGCCGCGAAGGCAGGTGCGTGATGGCACGCCTCAAGGTGACCCAGACCAAGTCCGTCATCGGCGGCAAGCAGAACCAGCGCGACACGTTGCGCACCCTGGGCCTCAAGCGGATCGGCGACGTCGTCGTCAAGGAGGACCGTCCTGAGATCCGCGGCATGGTCCGCACGGTGCGGCACCTCGTCGCGGTCGAGGAGGTCGAGTGACCATGGCCGACGAGAACAAGGCCGAGGAGACGAAGCCGGCGAAGGCGGCTGCCGCGAAGAGCGCGGCTGCCAAGCCCGCTGCCGAGAAGAAGCCCGCTGCCGAGAAGAAGCCTGCCGCGGCGAAGGCCCCGGCGAAGGCCAAGGCCGACGACGCCGCCGCCAAGCCGGCGCGCACGACGAAGGCCGCTGCGGCGAAGGCCGAGGCTGCCGAGTCGACCACTGAGGCTGTCGAGTCGAAGCCCAAGGCCGCGAAGGCTCCGGCGAAGGCCGAGCCGACCGCCGCCGCCAAGCAGGCGGCGGAGGACGCGGCCAAGCCCGGGCAGGGCGGCACGCTCCGCGTGCACCACCTGCGCCCGGCGCCGGGTGCCAAGACCGCCAAGACCCGCGTGGGTCGCGGTGAGGGCTCGAAGGGCAAGACCGCGGGTCGCGGCACCAAGGGCACCAAGGCCCGGTACCAGGTGCCGGCCGGCTTCGAGGGCGGGCAGATGCCGATGCACATGCGGCTGCCCAAGCTCCGCGGCTTCAAGAACCCGTTCCGCGTCGAGTACCAGGTGGTCAACCTGGACAAGATCTCGGCGCTGTACCCCGACGGTGGTGACGTCACCGTCGCCGACCTGGTGGCCAAGGGCGCGGTCCGCAAGGGCCAGCCGGTGAAGGTGCTCGGCGACGGCGAGCTGGCGGTCAAGGTCTCGGTGGCGGTCGACGCGGTGTCGGCCTCCGCCAAGGAGAAGATCGAGGCCGCAGGCGGCAGCGTCGCACTGAGCTGATCGTCCGGTCGGGGGCCCGGTGGCGACGCCC
>JAEXPS010000121.1 GCA_023438885.1 Actinomycetes bacterium | reverse complement strand
TCGTGCGCCTGGCCCGGCCCACCGCCGCGGACGACGAGACAACGGCCTGACCTGCACCGGCGCTGATCGCCGGCAGCAGATCCGGAGGGCGAAAGGCCCCCGCGACGGGCCACGTCTGTGGTACCTAGAGGGGTTGCCCAACTCACCTCGGAGGACGTGCTGTGCTCGGTCTGTTCAAGGGGCGCAAGGCGCTCTTCGCTCTCACGATGGCGATGGGCGTGGTGGGCTCCGCGCTCACCGTCGTGGCCGCCTTCATCCTCGAGGACATCCTCAACGCGGTGGTGAGCGGCGACCGGGCCGAGTTCAACCGCCAGCTCTGGATCGTCCTGTGGTACGTCGTGGCCCTCGTCGTGGCCGTCACGTGCGGCGCGCTCGTGGAGAAGCGGCTCATCGCCTACACGCTGCGCGACTTCCGCGCCGCGATCCACCGCGGGATCCTCTCCCGCGACAGCGAGCGCTACCGCCAGGCCAACACGGCGGACTACCTGTCCTCGCTGACGAACGACACGAAGATCGTCGAGGAGAACGTGATCGTCCCGTTCCTCAACGCGATCCAGTACGCCATCGTCTTCGTCTTCGCGGCCGTCGCCCTGTTCATCTACAGCCCCATCATCGGCGGCGTGCTGCTGGCGTCCCTGCTGCTGATGTACCTGCTGCCCTCGAGCCTCGGCCAGCCCATCGGCCGGCGGCAGGTGGCGTACTCGGCCGGACTCTCCTTGTTCACCCTGAAGCTCAAGGACCAGTTCCTGGGCTACGACGTGATCCGCTCCTTCCGGCTCCGGGACCGGGTGGAGCAGGACTTCGCGCAGCAGAACGACGACCTCGCGCGTCGGAAGTTCGGCGTCGACAAGCTGCTGGCGGTCAGCGAGGGCATCGCCCAGGTGATCGCCGCCGCCTCGCAGATCGGCACCATGCTGGTGGCCGGCCTCCTGGTGCTCGACGGGCGGATGGCTCCCGGCGCCCTCCTGGCGATCCTCCAGCTCGCCGGCGCCTTCGTGGCGCCCGTCGGAGTGATCATGCAGGCCATCCCGATGATCCAGGGCGCCAAGCCGGTGCTGGACCGGCTCCAGGAGTTCAGCACGCCGGCGCCGTCGGCGTTCACGGGCACCGTCGCGCCGGCGTTCGAGCGCGACATCCGCCTCGAGAAGGTCGGCTTCGGCTACACCGAGGGCAACCCGGTGCTCGTCGGCGCGGACGTGCGCATCGAGCGCGGCAAGAAGTACGTGATCGCCGGGGGCAGCGGGTGCGGCAAGAGCACGATGATCCGGCTCCTGAGCGCCGAGTACAGCACGTACACCGGCGCCATCCGCGTGGACGGCACCGAGCTGCGCGACCTGGACATCGACCTGCTGCTCACCAAGATCTCCACCATCCACCAGGGCGTCTACATGTTCGACGAGAGCGTGGGGGAGAACATCGCCCTGCACCGCTCGTACCCGGACGAGGAGTGGGCCCGCGCCCTGCGCATCAGCGGCGTCGACAAGTTCCTGCCGCAGGTGGAGGGCGGCCTGGACGCGCCCGTGGGCGAGGGCGGCGCCAACCTCTCCGGTGGCCAGCGTCAGCGCGTCGCGGTGGCGCGCGCCCTCATCGAGCGCAAGCCGATCCTCATCATCGACGAGGGCACCAGCGCCGTCGACGTGCAGACCGCGTTCGACATCGAGAACGCGCTGCTGGACATCGACGACCTCACCATGCTCACCATCACGCACAACCTGCGCCCGGAGCTACTGCGCCGGTACGACGCGATCCTCTACATGGAGCAGGGCCGCGTTGCGGAGGCGGGCACGTACGACGAACTCATGGCGCGCGCGGGCAGGTTCGCGGACTTCCAGAGCGTGCGGGCCGACGACGACGCCCAGACTGCCGGGATTGCCCGGAAATCTTGACGTACGTCCGCAGTGGGACCAGGCTCGAACACGGACGCGTGTGAGAGCGCTCCCGTGCGTCCCGGACGCCCGGCGCCCGGTCCGAACGTTGGCAGATCGAAGGAGATCTCATGTCAGATCGTTCATCGCTCGTCAGCCCAGCTCGCCGGCGCCTGGCCGCCGGCCTTGCCGTCGCGATGACGGCCGGAACGCTCGCCCTGGCCGCGGCCACCACGGCCAGTGCGGCGCCCCCACCGGACTCGCCGGCAGTGACCGACGTGCCGCCGGGGTGGCACACGGACTCGTCGTCCCTGTGGGTGGACCCGCGCGGGGCGATCGCCGAGCACATCAAGGAGGACGGCCTGGCCGGCCAGGCCAAAGCGGACGCGGAGCTGCTGGCGAGCTACGCCAGCGCCACGTGGTTCACCAAGGGCACGCCGAATGAGGTGCGCCGCGAGGTGAAGCAGAAGGTGGTGCAGGCGTTCGCGGACAAGTCCGTGCCGGTGCTGGTGGCCTACAACCTGCCGTACCGCGACTGCGCGCAGTACTCCGCAGGTGGCGCGCTCAGCGTCGAGGACTACAAGGCGTGGATCGACGGGTTCGCCGCGGGCATCGGCAACCGGCCGGCCATCGTGATCCTCGAGCCGGACGGCCTGGGGATCATCCCCTGGTACACCAACGCCGACGGCGCCCTCGAGTGGTGCCAGCCCGCCGACGCCGACCCGGCCACGGCCGCTGCCGACCGCTTCGAGATGCTCAACTACGCGGTGGACGCGTTAGCCGCCCTGCCCAGTACCTCCGTGTACCTGGACGGCGGGCACAGCGCGTGGAACTCGGCCAGGAACAACGCCGCCCGCCTCATCGACGGCGGCGTGCTGCGGGCCGACGGGTTCTACCTCAACGCCTCGAACTACCAGTTCACCGAGAACTCGGTGTTCTACGGCCACTGGATCTCGAACTGCATCGCGCTGATCGGGAAGGTGGGGCTGGCCGCGGCCGGCTGCGGCGACCAGTATTACAACGGCGGGCCCGCCTCGGGCTGGTCTGCCAGCACCATGGACCGCTACGCGGTGTGGAACACCGACCCGGTGGTGAACGGCGTGCTGCCGGACAACTCGGTGGTGGCGATCGAGAGCCGCTACGCCGCCGACCTGGGCGACACCGTGCCGACGGCGCACTTCGTGGTCGACACCTCGCGCAACGGCCTGGGCCCGTGGAACCCGAAGACCGCCGTTCACGGTGACCTGTTCGGCCCCGACCCCGAGGACTGGTGCAACCCGCCGGACCGCGGCCTCGGCCTGCGCCCGACGACCGCCACGGGTGACCCCCTCGTCGACGCGTATCTGTGGATCAAGGTGCCGGGGGAGTCGGACGGCCTGTGCACCCGCACCTCCGGCCTGGACTACGACCCGGAGCGCGGCTACGCCCTGCCGGCCGCCGGCCAGTGGTTCCCGGAGCAGGCGCGCGAGCTCATCGAGCTGGCGGTGCCCGCGGTGGAGTGATGCCGCACAGCTGATGTGGTGACGGCGGTGGCTCCTGGCTGGTGTGGCGGGCTGGGAGCCACCGCTGTGTCTGCTGTTCCTGCGCACGACGAGGCAGGGTGGCTGCTGTCGCTTCGGGGTTCCCGCCTACGCGGCTGGTGTAGGGGCGCGGCCGGTAGGCTCGTCCCCGTCCGCATGGCGATCCCCGCCTGCGGCCGGGCCCCGGGGCCCGACGCGCCTGTAGCTCAGGGGATAGAGCACCGCTCTCCTAAAGCGGGTGTCGGCGGTTCGATTCCGCCCAGGCGCACGGCGCTCTCTTGCTGCCGGCGGGCCGCTGATCGCCGAGGACACGTTCGTGCTGGTGCATCTTCTCAATCGTCGAACGCGAGAGGTTGTCAGGTGGGACCGAATCTACGTTGCGACAGTTCGACTCTCACGAGCCTGGCAATCGTCAAGGTGAACTGGGACAACAACTCCCAGAGCTACTCCGACAGCTTCGTTCCATTCGTCGTGGCCGGACTGCACGCTCTCGGGGTTCCGAGTGGCGCGTCGGCGGTCCGAGACCAGATTGCGGCTAGTTTTGGCCTGCAGCTTCCCGACGGCGTCGTGTCGAATCTGCTCGATCGGTCGAGGCGATCCGGCTACGCCTCCCAAGATTCTGGCAGGGCCTATCACCTAACGGAGAAGGGCGGTTCGTTCTCAGAGCGCTTTCGCGAGCAGAGCGTCATTCTGAACCGGCGCAGGAACCGCTTGGTGGCCGCGTTGATGGCCGACGGCTCGGCGCTCGGACGAGAACTGACGCCCGATGGCGCGGAAGACGCGCTCCTCGGCTTCATAGAACTTCACTCCGCTCCACTACTGGCGGGCCTTGTACGCGGCGACGTTTCTGCGATTCCCCGGATTCAGCAGGAGGGCCTTGAGTACTTGGTCGCACAATTTGTCGTCCGAGTCATCGAGGGGGAGCCGGAGCTCGCGCAGTATCTCGCGGATGTCGTCAAGGGATCGATGCTCTCTGCATCTCTCTACGCCGTCGGCGCGGGAGAAGTTGACCGGAGATTCCGATCGACAATTCTGTTCCTCGACACCCCGCTTATCCTCAAGGCCCTGGGCCATGAGGGTGAGCGGTCGGCGAGACCCGTGCTCGAGCTCATTGACCTGGCCCGCGAGGCCGGTGCAGCCGTCGCGTGCTTTGAGCACAGCGTTCAGGAGGCACGCGGTGTGCTGCACGGAGTGGCCGATGTGCTAAAGGGCGGGCGTCGACCGCCGACAATGCGGGGCGTGCTAGCCCACTATTTGGAGATCAACTCGTCGTCCAGTGACGCCCTTGAGCGGATTGGTTCAATGGACGAAGACCTGAGTAATCTACGGATTGCCGTTCGCGAGCGTCCACCACACGAGCGAGACCTGACGGTAGACGAAGGAGCATTGCGTGTCGCGCTGGAAAGCGCAATCAGGTATACGCGGCCGTCGGCCATTGATCACGATCTCGATTCCCTTACCGCCGTCCACCGACTGCGAAACGGAAGGCGCGTCGAGCAGGTTGAGCGATGTCGAGCTGCCCTAGTAACGGACAACACGTCACTCGTTTCGGCGGCCCAGAGGTTCTTCCGAGATCAGGAGGGAGCTTCGATCGGGCCGGCCCTGCTCGACCACAATGTCACGACGCTCCTATGGGTGAAGCGCCCCCAGGCAGCGCCCGACTTGCCCCTCCGCCAGATTCTTGCCGACAGCTATGCGTTGCTCGATCCGGGCCCAGCTATGTGGCGAGCTTACATGGACAAGATCGACGCGTTGCGGGACCGTGCGGAGATTTCTCCCGCTGATGTCACCGAACTCCGGTTCTCGATGGAAGCTCATCGCGCACTGATGGATCAGACTGGCGGTGACTCGAGTCGGGTCTCGCGCGCCGTCGTTCAGGCATCACTCGCGGCATCGCGAGACGCAGCAGCCGCGCCGGAACGAGAAGGAAGATTGGTCGCGGAGGCCGAAGTCCGTGACGAGCGGCGCCGTGCGCAGGACCTCGGTGACTCCCTGGCCGAGGCCTCCCGCGGCGTGGCGGAATTGCGCGCGTCCCTGGCGGAGATGGAGGGGCGCGTGAACTCGCAGCGTGCGGCGATTGCCTCCCGTGCGGCTCGGGACGTGCGCCGTGGTCTACTCGCGGGCTTGACCATAGCCATCGCAATTGGCGTGGCGTCTGTCCTTATGCCCGCGATTCCCGGCATTCCTCCAGCCCTCGCAGGAGTTCTTCGTGCGGTCGGAAGTGTGATTACCCTGGCCGGCGTCGTGACCCTAGTGCTTGGCGGAAGCATTCGATCGTTGGCGGCGCGGGTCGAATCTCCGCTGACGCGGCACAGAATTGCCAGCCTTGAAAGACGCGCATTCCTAGAGCCTGAAGTGGGCGGTCCAGCCTCCGTGAGTCGTACTTTGTGAGACACGACGGGGCTCGCCCGGCGACAACGAGCACCCAGTGCGGTGCCGCCAGACTTCTCCGCCCTGGCCGGAGTCCGATCTGGCGTGGCCGGACGTGCCATGAGCTCGAGGTCAACGCTCAACGGTTACCAGATCGTCGCCGCCCGGCTGTGGCCGCCGTATTGCACGAAGCCGCATTAGTTGCTCTACGCCCCGACTCGTCAAGCGCCAGTAGGTGTTCTTGTCGGAGATGGCGCGACGTCGCTCGCTTCGCTCAATGAGTCCCAATGCGCTGAGTTGTACCTTGACGTCATTAAAGGACTCAAGGACTACGTCCGCACCGTAGACCGCTCCGAGCGTCGTGTTGGACGCCTGCACCCGTACGAGCTCAACGCCGTATCCGGAAAGCACCTCTGTCAGCCTGCTCTCTGACGCCTCGTCCATCATCTCGGGCGCCAAACGCTTGAACACCGCATTCCAGGTCGTAGAATAGGTGCCACGCCCCTTTTTGCGGTTGTACATGGATGCCTTGCCTTGCGCAATCTGCTCGGAGGTATGAAACTCGACGACGAGTTCCAGACTTACGTTGTCATCACCCTGTGCCAGGTCGGATGTATCGACGTCTTCGCGCCGACGCTCTTGCTGGCGCTGAAGCTCGGCCGTGAGTTGTGCGACACGGGCCTGCAACTCGGCCAGTTCCTGTCGGGTCTCGGGCGTCATTGCATCGCTTGCCCGGACCCAGCCTTCCGCAGGGTGTGACTTGCGGATCTGGATTAGGCTCTTTGCCACTTGCGCGCCCAATTCTGCAGGAGAGTGCCAATACTTGACTATCTTCTGGCCGACCTTCTCTCGGAACGCGTCGAGCTTGTCCCGGAGCGCGGGGTCGAGGTCGGTCTTGTTGGCTTCGATCTTCCCTGGAGTCCCGTGTAGGAATCCCATGATGGGCTTCTTCTGCGCGACGGCATAGTCGAATTCCATCTCGGTGTATGAGATCTGCGCGGTATAGTCAACGCTCCCATAGCGACCTCCGAGAATGACGATGTAATAGTCGCACAGGTCGATCACGCGCTTGATCAAGTCGAACTTCTCGTCGTCGCTTGCCGGGAACAACTCCATTCCTGACGGAATGCAATCGGCTTCGAGGAGGGTCTGAATCACTTCTCTGCGTTCATCGACGAGATCCCTGAACGTCGAGCTGATGAACACCTGTTCTCGCTTCTCGATCGCCATGCGACGACTGTAGTGGGGATAGCAACCGTAAGGGGTGCCGCTGCCGCTAGTTCGATGTCAGGATCTCAAGGCACGGCGGTGTGGGCGGCAGTGGCCGGTACAAGGGCGAAGAGTTGTCTTCGGCCGGCAAGCCTGTTCCCCTGGTGCGGCGGTGGTCGCGGCAACGGGTACGCCTTCGACCGCCCGCGCCAAGGGTCTTCCATCGGTCCACTGGGCCGATTCGTGTCCCTGTGCCGGCTTTGTCGGGGCAGTGAACGGTGCGCTGGCTGTCTGCGGACGGCTGTGGATCTCGGCGTCCTGGTGTTCGCTTGGGCCCGCCGACTGCAGCAGACTCGGGTGAACCGCTCTTGTGCAGGGCGTTATGGACGTCGCGCGTCCGTAGGCTGAAAGGGACGGTGTTGTACTCGACAGATTCCGAGACCAGCGCGAGGCGGCGCGAGGTGACGGGGCGCGCATAGCGGGGCTGCCGTGGCGGAGAGTGCAGCGCCCGCCTCAAGGTCATTAGCCCGCGGTCCGATGCCGGTACGCGTGGAACCACTGGATGCGGCCGGCGAGCCAAAGCGCGACATCTCGCGCGACAACATGGTGTTGCTGGTTGCGTGGCTAGTGGCGATCCTCGGCGTCGCGGCGTACTTCTCTCGGCTCGGGTGGCTTCCGCTGGCTGCGGTCGCCATCGCCACGGTTCCGGCTACTGGGCCAACCCTGAAGGTGGCCCATCTGCCGCTCGCAAGGTACGCCGCGACGGCCGTGGCCGCAGTCAATGGGTCCCTTCTCACTTTCCTGGCGTCGCTCATGTTCGCGACGTCGATGGACCGGGGCGTGCCCATCAGCGAACCGGATCTTCAGTGGTTGATAGCCGTCGCACTTGCTGCGGTCGTCTCCTCGGTCGGCGCGGGCGTGATCGTGCACCGAAGCCATCTCGCCGAAGCGCACCATCGGTGGAGGGAGGATCAAGCGCTCGCCATGGTTGTGCGCCGTGCGGCAGGGGCGCGTGCCGGCGCCCGCGTCGGCGAACACCGTCCTCCGAGGTGGCGCACGGTTGCCTGGGTAATCGCTGGCGTGGTGCTGATGAGGCGAGCCGGAGGTGAGTGACCCCTCGCGCTCGGATCTGAACAGGCTCCGCCTCGATTGAGTTCGGCAAGAACCGGCGACGACCCATCGAGGAGCTCGCAGTGGAGAGACTCGGTTGCTCCGGCGTCGAGCGGTGTCGAGCGCTTGTCGCCGAGGTGGAGGCGTGCAGGTCAGCGATAGAGCAGCACGTGGAGGCCAGGTTTCTCGAGGGGGACTGGGGGCGGGCGAAGACGCGTGCCGCGCGAGTGTGGGTGGCGGTTGAGTACCCGTGGATGTCGAGGAGGAACGTCAGGCACGCGGTCAGGCAGGCGACCTACTACGCGTGGCACGGCTGAGGCGTAAACGCAGGCGCCAAAGTCGGCGGAGGTACTGCCCGGCCCGCCGGCGCTGCTCTTCCACAGGCGAAGCCGTCCCCCGTCTCTTCTCTGCGGCCCGCTCCAGCCATCCACCCGGGGGGCCTCCTGCCTGTCAGCGGTAGGGGTCGTCCAAGACCCACTGGAGGGTCTGCAACGCTTTGAAATAGTCCGAGGCAATGGCGTCAAGGGCGCCTTCGTCGGCGCCACTCTGGCGCGCCTCGATGTAGTCGGCGATGAGATCGAGCGGACGGCGCGCAGAACTGGCCACGAGGCTCTCCCCTTGTAGTGGAAGTGGACAGGAACAGACCCCACCAGGATGTCAGTCCTTCCGGGTCAGCATCTCCTCGACCTGTGCCGTCCGGTCGCCGTCGGCCTACTCCGAATCGCTCCTTGCACGTGCGCCTCGGCGCTATGTTCCGAGCCATGCTGTTCGCGGTGGCGGAGACGGTTTGGACCTGGCCCGAGGTGTGGGGCCCCTTTGTCGTCTCCGGCCTGGCCCTCCTCGGCGTGGTGTGGTCGACGGTCTGGACGACGGGTCGGAACAACAAGGCCCTGATCAAGGCTGAGGATCGACGCCACGAGCACGCGCTGGAGTACGAGCGGCGCCGCCGGACCGTGGAAGCGCGGCATGACCTCTATGTGCGGATCGAGGCTGGGCGGCGTGCGCTCTATGAAGCCGTGTTTCGGTTCGCCCTCTACCCCGACGACAAGCCGGACGAGGACTGGTGGGACCGGCTTCCACAGCACTACAAGGCCCTGCATTCCGCCGTCAACAGTTTCGGGATCCTGGACCAGGAAGCATCGCTCTTCGCCAGCAAGTCCGTTGGGCTGCGCTGCCAAACGTGCTGGATGTACGCAGTCGGAGTAGAGCACTGGGTGAGAACAGCCGGCGAGGATCGCGGCAGCGCGAGTGTGGAGTCTTTGAAGAAGGAAGCCGGGGAGACGCTGGACAGGCTGGAGCAACTGAGAGACCTGCTACGCCAGGAGGTCGGTTCCGACTAGGCCCACCAGTGCAGCCGCCCACGCTTCTGCGCGGCCTTCACTAGTTGTACTGCCCGGGGACGTTGGTTGTTGGAGTGTGACGACACGCGGTAGCGGTCGTGGACGGATGAAGACCTCCGGTCGTGGAGTGGAGCTGCTGAGGTTCCGCCCGACGACCTGGAGGTCTTCGTGT
>JAEXPS010000117.1 GCA_023438885.1 Actinomycetes bacterium | reverse complement strand
ACGCCCGCGGACCCCGGGGGGCCTGGGCCAGTTGGGGGGCGAGCGGGGGGCCGCCGACGAGCGGCCCCACCGCACGACTCCGCCGGCCGGGACCACCACGGTGTCGGCGAGCTCCTGCACCAGGCGCGTCTTGCCGATGCCGGCCTCACCGCGCACGACGGCCGTCGTGACCACGCCCGCGCACGCGCCGCGCCACGCGCCGGCGAGCGCCGCGAGCTCTGCGTCGCGCCCGGCGAGGCCGCCGGTCGGTTGCGCCGGGTGGGCGCCGGAGGGCCTGCCGCTCACGGACGAGGGTTGGCCCGCGCCCGGCACGGCGATCGTCGTCGCAGGCCCGGCAAGGCCGGGGTCGTGCCGCAGGATGCGCTGCTCGGTCGCGGTCACCTCGTCGCCCTGGTCGACGCCGAGCTCGTCGACCAGGCGCTCACGCAGTGCGCGCAGCACCGCCAGCGCGTCGGACTGGCGCCCGCCCCGGTACAGCGCGGTGGCGAGCAGCACGGGTGCCCGCTCGCGCAGCGGGTGCTCGGCCACGAGTCGTCGCAGGTCGGCGACGGCAGTCGGGACGTCCCCGGAGGCGAGCGTCGCCTCGGCCTGCAGCTCGCGGGCGACGACGTACAGCTCGTCGAGCCGCTCGATCTCGGGCGTGACGGCCCCCAGGTCGCGCACGTCCGCGAACGCCTCGCCGTGCCAGGTCGCCAGCGCCGCGCCGAGCACGCGGGCCGCCTCGTCGGGCGCCGCGCCCAGCAGTCCACGGGCCTTGCGGACGTCCGCCTCGAAAGCGGCGGCGTCCGTCTCGGCGTCCAACCGGTACCCCGCCCCCACCGTGACGACGACCTTGGCGTCCGCGCCCGCCAGCCCGGGTTCGAGGGCGCGGCGCAGGCGCGCGACGTAGCCCTGCAGAGTGGTCCCGGCCGACGGCGGAGGGGCGCCGCGCCACAGCAGGTCGGCCAGCGTCTCCGCAAGCACCTGCCGGCCGCGGTGGGCCGCGAGGATCGCGAGCAGGTCGGCGTGCCGCCGTGCGCCGAGCTCGACCGGCGAGCCGTCGGCGCGGGTGGCTCCTGTGGGTCCGAGCACCCGCACCAGGAGCATGCCGGGACGTTATCGCAGCGACGAGCCGCCTTCTCGGTCGCCATGCGCGGCGGCGCACCGCTTCGCACACTGTCAGCATGCCCAGGCTCCGCCGAGTACGCCCCACTGACCCGGGGTGGACCCGCGCGCGCCGCGGCAAGCACTTCCGGTACCTCGACGAGTCGGGCGCCGAGATCACCGACCCCGAGGTGATCGCCCGCATCCACGACCTGGTGATCCCGCCGGCCTGGCGCGACGTGTGGATCTGCCCCGCCCCGAACGGGCACATCCAGGCCACCGGGCTGGACGTCGCCGGCCGGCGCCAGTACCTGTACCACCCGCAGTGGCGCGCGCGGAGGGACCGCGCCAAGCACGAGCGCGTGGTGCTCGTCGCCACGCAGCTGCCGGCCGCGCGCCGCCGCGTGCGCCAGGACCTGCTCCAGAGCGGGCTCCCGCGCACCAAGGTGCTGGCCCTGGCCTTCCGGCTGCTGGACCTGGCGTACTTCCGGGCCGGCGGGGAGGGGTACGCCAAGGCGAACGGCAGCTACGGCCTGGCGACGCTGCGCCGCGAGCATGTACGAGTCGTCGCCGATGGCGTGCGGTTCCGCTACCCGGCGAAGTCCGGCCAGGTGCGTGACGTGGTGGTCGACGACCCGGGCGTGCGCGAGCTCGTCGGCCAGCTGCGCCGGAACCATGGCGACGGGCCGGAGCTCCTGGCCTATCGCGAGGGCCGCACCTGGAGGCACGTGACCAGCGCGGACATCGGCGCCTACGTCAAGGAGCAGCTCGGCGGCGACGCCAGCCCCAAGGACTTCCGCACATGGCACGCCACGGTGCTGACGGCACAGGCACTCGGCCAGGCAGGGCCGCCGCCCGCCGGCGAGCGGGCCAGGCGAGCGGTGGAGGCCGGCGTGGTGCGGGCGGTGGCCGACGAGATGGGCAACACCCCGGCCGTCTGCCGGGCCTCGTACATCGACCCGCGGATCTTCGACCTGTGGGAGCAGGGCGTGCCGATGCCGGCCACCCGCAGTGAGCGCGTCGCCGAGGAGGCGGTGCTGGCGCTGCTCGGCCCGCAGGCCGACGAGGCGGCGGCGTAGCAGTTCGCCGTCGCGCCCCGCCGCGAGCCCGGGCAGGATGGTCGCCATGAGCGACGACGAGACCGCGCAGGCCATCGACCGGTTCTGGCAGGCGGCGCGGGTGGCCGCCCGCCAGTCGACGCTCGGCGGCGTGCTCTCGGAGTCGCCCAGCGGCGTGGTGGCCCCGCCGGCCTTCGCCTTCGGCGACAGCCCCGAGCTGGCCGACGAGCTGCTGGGGCTGGTCCTCGCCGGCACCAAGACCGCGACGGCGGAGCTGCTGAGCATCTTCGAAGCCTCGGGCGAGCCGGTGCCGGTACCGGGCGACCTGTGGATCGTCCTCGACGGCGCCGGCGAGCCGAAGGCCCTCATCCGCACGACGGCGGTCGACACCGTGCCGTTCGACCAGGTGGCCGCCGAGTTCGCCTACCTGGAGGGCGAGGAGCCGCGCACGCTCGAGTCGTGGCGTGCCGACCACGAGCGCTACTGGCGCCGCAACATGCCGGAGGGTCAGGAGTTCACGCCCGACGCCCTCGTGGTCTGCGAGCGCTTCGCGCTGCTGCACCCCAGGCCCTGAGCTAGATGTACTGCCCGGGGACGTTGGTTGTTGGAGTGTGACGACACGCGGTAGCGGTCGTGGACGGATGAAGACCTCCGGTCGTGGAGTGGAGCTGCTGAGGTTCCGCCCGACGACCTGGAGGTCTTCGTGT
>JAEXPS010000085.1 GCA_023438885.1 Actinomycetes bacterium | reverse complement strand
ATGGGGGCGCAGAGCACGTCCCGGGGCGGCGGCCTCACGGCCGCCGCTCGCCGTCTCAACGGCGGGGGGCGCGCCGTCGAGGAGGTGCTGATCACCGGCGAGACCGACGACGTGCGCGCCTGGCGGGCTCGGCAGGCGCAGTCGCCCGACCCGGGCCTCCGCCCGCTCCACGTGCCGCTGGTCAGCGGCGGATCGGTGGTGGACGACGGGTACCTGGGCGCCGCCGGCGTCGTCCGGGCAGCGGAGAGGCACCGTGCGTCACGCGACGAGCTACCGCGCGGCGCCCGGCGCCTCTCCGCCGACGAGCCCGCTCTCGAGACGACGAGCGTCAGGCTCGCGGGCCAGCCCTAGACCGATCTGGAACCTCGGCCGACGAGGGCCATGATCAGGCTGATCACCAGGACGGCGATGCCGACCCAGATGAGGAACTTCGCCGCCGAGACGGCGATCCCGAAGACCAGCAGGACTACGCCGATGATGATGAGGATGAGCCAGGCCGGCATGACGGCCTCCTTCCGGCCCCCTGTGTCAGGCGCCGGGACGGTCCCGCCCGGATACATCGACTCCGAGCCTTCCAGGTGGAAGCGCTTCTCGCACGCCGAGTGCCCTGGTGGCGGGTCTTGCCACAGGTCAGCGGCGCCCGACGAACCAGTCGCGGAGCATGGCCACGCGGGCCTCGATCTGCTCGGCGCTGGCCAGCGCGACCTCCGGCCCCCCGCACCGGCGACGCAGCTCGGCATGCACCGCTCCGTGTGGCTGTCCTGACCGGCGCGCCCAGGCGGACACGAGCTGCGCCAGCTCCTTGCGCGCGGTGGCGTGGCGGCGGTGCTCGGCCTCGGCCAGCGCGGCCGCGTCCTTGACCGGGGCCTTGCGCCGCGAGCGCAGCTGATCCGCCTGGCGCTGGCGCAGCAGCAGCGACACCTGGTCCGCGTCGAGCAGGCCGGGCAGGCCCAGGAAGTCCAGCTCCTCGTCGGACCCGACGGCGGCCTCCAGGCCGAACTCGTCACCGTCGAAGAGCACCCGGTCGAACGACGCCTGGGCCTCCAGGGCACGGAACTCCCCGAGCGGGCCGTCCGGTCCGAGCTCGCTGGAGGCGCGCTCCTCTCGGTTCGCGTCCGCGAGCAGCGCGTCCTCGGGGAGGAAGTCGCCCTCCGCCAGCGGGCGGTCCAGCGCGTGGTCACGCTCGACCTCCATCGACCCGGCCAGCGCGAGCAGCTGCGGCACGCTCGGCAGGAACACCGAGGCGGTCTCACCGCGCTTGCGGGCTCGGACGAACCGCCCGATCGCCTGGGCGAAGAACAGCGGGGTCGCGGCACTCGTCGCGTAGACGCCCACCGCCAGGCGCGGCACGTCGACGCCCTCCGAGACCATGCGCACCGCGACGAGCCAGCGCTCGTCGGAGGCGGAGAACTCCTCGATGCGAGCGCCGGCGCCGTCGTCGTCGGACAGCACGACGGTGGGCGAGTGCCCGGTGAGGCGCGCCAGATGGCCGGCGTACGCCCGGGCGTCCGCCTGGTCCGTGGCGATCACCATCGCCCCCGCGTCGGGCACGGTGCGGCGCACCTCGGTGAGCCGGCGGTCCGCGGCCGTCAGCACGGAGGCGATCCATTCGCCGTCCGGCGCCAGCGCCGTGCGCCAGGCCTGGGCGGTGACGTCCTTGGTGGTGGGCTCGCCGAGGCGTGCCGCGACCTCGTCGCCGGCGCGCGTGCGCCAGCGCATGGACCCGCCGTAGGAGAGGAAGATCACCGGCCGCACCACGTGGTCGCGCAGCGCCTGCTCGTACCCGTAGGTGTAGTCCGCCACCGAGCGACGGACGCCCTCGCCGTCCTGCTCGTAACGCACGAACGGGATCGGCGCGGTGTCGCTCCGGAACGGCGTCCCGGTGAGCGCGAGCCGCCGGGTGGCGCCCTCGAACGCCTCGCGCACGGCGTCTCCCCAGGTCAGGGCGTCACCACCGTGGTGCACCTCGTCGAGCACGACGAGGGTGGGTGCGGCGGCCGTGCGCGCGGCGTGCAACGCCGGCCGGCTGGCCACCTGCGCGTACGTCACCGCCACCCCGTCGAAGCCCGTTCCGTGACGGCCCTGCGCGTTGCGGAAGCCGGGGTCGAGGCGGATGCCGACGCGGGCGGCCGCGTCCGCCCACTGGTGCTTGAGGTGCTCGGTCGGCGCCACCACGGTGACGCGCCGTACCACCCGCGAGGCGAGCAGCTCGGCGGCGATCCGCAGGGCGAACGTCGTCTTGCCCGCGCCCGGCGTCGCCACGGCGAGGAAGTCACGTGGGGCGAGGGCCCGGTAGCGCTCGATCGCCTCCGCCTGCCAGGCCCGCAGCCGGTCCGCCGTGCCCCAGGGCGCACGCGCGGGGAACGCCGGCGGCAACTGGGAGGCCGCCGACGAGGAGGCGTGCGTTCTGTAGGGCGTGGGACCGGACGGGTGCTCGTCCGGGGCCGTCACTTGCCGCGGCCGCCGAACCAGCCGCGGCCGCGGCCGCCACCGCCGGACCCGCCGGAGTCGCCACCGGAGTCGCCGTCTTGCGGCTCGCGCAGGCCCTCGTAGATCTCCTTGCACACCGGGCACACGGGGAACTTCGACGGGTCGCGGCCCGGGACCCACACCTTGCCGCAGAGCGCGACCACCGGCTTGCCGCTCATCGCGGACTCGAGGATCTTCTCCTTGCGCACGTAGTGCGCGAACCGCTCGTGATCGCCCGGCTCGAGCTCCTCGCGGACCTCCTCGCGCTCCAGCACGGAGGTCGCACGGCCGGTGTCCGGCACGTCGTCGGGTCCTGGCGCGGGAGGAAGCGGCTCGCTCATGGTCACGATCCTAGACATCGCCGAACCCGGCACTTCGTGCCGATCCCGGCAGTCCGGACTGCCGGGATCGGATGGAACTGCCGGGCTCGGCGCCTAGAGCGGCTGCCAGTCCGGCTTGTTCGCGTAGCTCTCGCGGTAGTAGTCGGCGAGCTGGAGGCGTGAGGCCGCCGCGTCGTCGATCAGCACCGTGGCGTGCGGGTGGTGCTGCATGATGGTCGCCGGCCACATCGCGCTCACCGGCCCCTCGACCAGCTGGTGCACCGCCTCTGCCTTCCCGCGGCCCGTGGCCAGCAGCACCAGGTGGCGCGCCCGCATGATCGTGCCGAGGCCCTGCGTCAGGCAGTGGTGGGGCACCGCGTCGATGTCACCGTCGAAGAACCGAGCGTTGTCCTCGCGGGTCTGCCGGGTCAACGTCTTGATGCGCGTGCGGGAGGCCAGTGACGACCCGGGCTCGTTGAACGCGATGTGGCCGTCGGTGCCGATCCCGAGCAGCTGCAGGTCGACCCCGCCGGCGTCGAGGATCGCGCGCTCGTAGTCGTCGCAGGCGGCGTCGAGGTCGGCCGCAAGGCCGTCCGGCCCGTGCACCGCGCCGGGTGCGAAGTCGACACGGGAGGCGATCTCGCGCTCGATGACGTTGCGGTACCGCTCCGGGTGCTCGGCGGCGAGGCCGACGTACTCGTCGAGCATGAAGCCGCGGGCCTTGGCGAACGAGAGCCCGCCCTCGTCATGGCGGCGCGCGAGCTCGTCGTAGACCGCGAGCGGGCTGGAGCCGGTGGCCAGCCCGAGCACGCCGGTCGGCTTGGCGCGCAGCAGCCGCTCCACCGCGTCGGCCGCCAGGACCGCAAGCTGGGGGCCGGGGGCGATGACGACTTCCATCAGGACTCCTCCTCCTGGTGCACCTGCTGGCGCTGCTCCTGGCGACCACGCGCGACGAGGGCCGCGCCGACCGCTCCGACGGGAACCCCCGCCGGCGCCAGCCTCAGCCGTGCCGGGATGTCGAGGCCCGCCAGGAACGACGAGCCCTCCGCCTGCCTGTCGAGCTCCGCGACCAGCGCGTCGAGCAGCGGCTGACCCAGTGCCGAGACACCACCGCCGACGACGATGGTGCCGAAGTCGCAGGCCAGCACCAGCACGCGCAGCGCCGCGACGACGGCCGCCACGAACTGCTCGCGGATCGCGGCCGCGTGCGGGTCACCCGCCGCGGCGGCCTCGAACACCTCGACGGGCGACGGCCGCCCGGTCCGCGAGGGCCAGGCCGCGTCGAGGGCCGAGCCCGAGCCGTACCGCTCCAGGCAGCCGAGCTGCCCGCAGTTGCACGGCAGCCCGCCGGGCACGAGCGTCAGGTGGCCGATCTCCCCGGCTCCGCCATGGGCGCCCGGTCGCAGCCGGCCGTCGAGCAGGAGCCCGGCCGCGACCCCCGTGCCGAGGGCGAGGAAGGCCAGGTCGTCGACCCGCGCCTCCCCCGCTGCGGCCAGCAGGTGGCGTGCGCCCAGCACAGCGGCGTTGAGGTCGTTCTCCAGCGTCACCGGCACGCCGCCCAGGCCCCTGCCGACGAGCGCGGCCAGCGCGAGCGGCGCGTCGATCCCGAGGTTGACCGCGCTGCGCACGGTCCCGGCCGCCGGGTCGACGACGCCGGGCAGAGCCACCCCGACGGCGTCGACCTGCGCGACCTCGACGCCGACCGAGGACAACAGCTCCTTGACCGCCCCGATCGCGCCCTCCGCCACCCCGGCGGCACCGGCCTGCGTGCCGAGCCTGATGTCGGCCCGCACGGCGCCCGCCCGGTCCAGCAGCAGCGCGTGGGTCTTGGTCCCCCCGATGTCGAGGCCGACGGTCCAGGGGGTCTCGCGAACGCTCACCTCAGCCCTTCACCGCCCCGGACACCAGGCCGGACGTCATACGGCCCTGGACCAGCATGAAGAAGATGATCACGGGCACGGCAAGCAGGGTAGAGGCAGCCATCACCTGACCCCAGTCCACCCCGCGGTTGATGGACGCGCTGAGGAACGAGCGCAGCCAGATCGGCAACGTGTAGCTCGACTCGGACTGCAGGATCACCAGTGCGACCGTGAACTCGTTCCACGCCTGGAGGAAGGCGTAGACCCCTGCCGCCACCAGCCCGGGAGCCAGCAGCGGCAGCGTGATCCGGATGAAGGCGCCGGTGCGCGACAGCCCGTCGACCATCCCGGCCTCTTCCAGCTCCGCGGGCACACCGGCGACGAAGCCGCGCAGCATCCACACGGTGAACGGGATCACCGCGGCCGTGTAGAGCACCGAGATGCCGATCACGGAGTTCAGCTGGCCGAGGGTCGACATCATCCGGTACTGGGCGATGAACAGGCCCTCCGCGGGGAGCATCTGGATGAACAGCACCGCGAGCACGAAGGAGGTGCGGCCCCGGAACCTGAACCGGCTGACGGCCAGCGCGGCCAGGAACGCGAACACGAGCACCAGGACCACCGTGGTCACCGTGATCAGCAGGCTCATCCGCATCGAGCTCGGGAACGACGTCCCGTTGATCACGGACGTGAAGTTGCCGAGCGTGGTGTGGGTCGGCAGGAAGTTCGGCGTGGTGGTGCGCAGCCAGGCGTTCGGGGTGAACGCGGAGAGCACCATCCAGTAGACGGGGAACAGCCAGATCAAACCGGCCACGATGCCCAGCAGGTTCATCAGCACGCGGCCGGTGCGGCGGCGCACGCCGGCCGACGTCACGGTGCGCCGGGCCGCCAGCTGCTGGCGGGTCTGGATCGTCACGGCGCTCACGAGGCCGCCTCCTCCTTGATCAGCGACCGCACGTACGGCCAGGACAGCAGCACGGTCAGCGCGAGGACGAAGAGCGAGACGGCGGCGGCGCCGGCGAAGTCCTGCTTCCCGATGCCGAGCCGGTAGATGAAGTTGCCCAGCAGGTCGGTGGATCCCACCGGCGCGCCGTCGATCTGGAGCAGGTTGATCTGCGCGAACACTCGTAGGTCCCAGATGATCTGCAGCAGCAGCACGATCGAGAGCACCGGACGGACCAGCGGCAGCAGGATGTGCCACAGGATCTGGGGCGCACGTGCGCCGTCGATGCGCGCGGCCTCCAGCGTCTCCTCCGGCACGGACGTCAGCCCGGCGTACACCGACAGGGCGACGAACGGCACGCTCATCCAGATGATGATGAGCGAGGCGACGACGAAGAACGTCAACGGCTTGGACAGCCACGCGTACCCGGCCATCCCGTCGAAGCCGAGCTTGACCAGCAGGTAGTTGACGACGCCCGTGCGGTAGTCGAACAGCCAACGGAACACGATCACCGCGGCGACCATCGGCATGGCCCACGCCAGCAGCATCGAGATCTGGACGAACAGGCGGGTCGCCGTGCCCACCGCGCGCATCAGGAGCGCGAACCCGAGCCCGATCGCCACGGTGAGCAGCGCGTTGACCATGCAGAAGACGACGGACCGGATCACGACGGCCCACAGCGCGTCGTCCGTGAAGATC
The DNA here is from genome assembly GCA_023438885.1 of Actinomycetes bacterium. Lineage (GTDB taxonomy): Bacteria > Actinomycetota > Actinomycetes > Actinomycetales > Cellulomonadaceae > Cellulomonas. The sequence continues at coordinate 336 of JAEXPS010000085.1, read as the reverse complement.
CGGACGTAGTTGTCCAGGCCGGCCCACTCCGGCGGGGCGCCGAACTGCTGCTCCAGCCCGAACTTCTGGAACGACGTGACGATCTGCCAGTACACGGGGTAGCCCATGCCGGCCAGGAGCACGGCGAGCGCAGGGATGAGCAGGACGTACGGGGTGGCCGGCTTGCGCCGGCGCCGGGCTGCGGGCCCGGGACGCGGCGCGGTCGCGGCCGGTCGGGCCGTGCCGGTGCTGGCAGGGGTGGTCATCGAGGTTCTCCTCAGGCCGGTGCGGGCCACCGCGGTCGGCGGCTCTTCAGCATGGCGCTGGATGTGGCGCGGGGGGGGGGGGGGGGGGGGG
>JAEXPS010000044.1 GCA_023438885.1 Actinomycetes bacterium | reverse complement strand
GCCCGGGGGGGTGGCGCGGGGCGGGCGGGTGGGGCAGGGTCAGGACTTGGCGCGGGACTTCGCTGTGCGGGTGGAGCGGCCGGCGCCGGCTCGGCCACGCTTGGGCGCCGGACCGGCCGCCCGCTTGGCCGCCAGCAGCTCCACCGCCTGCTCGAACGTCACCGTCTCGGCAGTGACGTCCTTCGGCAGCGTGCGGTTGGTCTCGCCGTCGGTGACGTAGAGCCCGAACCGACCGTCCTTCACGTGGATCGGCTTGCCGTTGCTCGGATCGTTCCCCAGCTCGCGCAGCGGCGCCGCGGCGGCCGAGACACCCCGGCGGTACTTCGGCTGCGCGTAGATCGCCACAGCCTCGTCGAGCGTGATCTCGAAGAGCTGCTCCTCGCTCGGCAGCGTCCGCGAGTCGGTGCCCTTCTTCAGGTACGGCCCGTACCGGCCGTTCTGCGCCGTGATCTCCTCGCCGGTCGCCGGGTCGGTGCCCACCACGCGCGGCAGCGAGAGCAGCCGCAGCGCATCCTCGAGCGTCACGTGGTCCAGGGTCATCGAGCGGAACAGCGACGCGGTGCGCGGCTTGGGCGCGGCCGCCTTCTTCTTGCCCTTGGCCGGCGACGGCGCGGCGTCCGCGGGCTCCGGCAGAACCTCCGTCACGTACGGCCCGTAGCGCCCGTTGCGGGCCACGATCAGGTGTCCGGTCGCCGGGTCGGTGCCCAGCTCGCGGTCGCCGTCCGGCTCCGCCGTCAGCAGCTCGCGCGCCCGCTCGGCGGTGAGCTCGTCGGGTGCCAGGTCGTCGGGCACCGAGGCCCGCGCACCCTCCGGACCCTCGAGGTACGGCCCGTACCGGCCGACCCGCAAGGTGATCCCGTCCGCGATCTCGATCGAGTTGACGTCCCGGGCGTCGATGTCGCCCAGGTTGTCGACGAGCCCGCGCAGCCCGCCGGTCTCGCGCGTGGCGGACCGGTCGCCGAAGTAGAACTGGTTCAGCCAGTCCACCCGGTCGCGGTCGCCCGAGGCGATCTCGTCGAGGTCCTCCTCCATCGCGGCCGTGAAGTCGTAGTCCACCAGCCGCTCGAAGTTCTCCTCGAGCAGCCGGGTGACGGCGAAGGCCAGCCACGTCGGCACCAGCGCCTGCCCGCGGGTCACCACGTACCCGCGGTCCTGGATGGTCGAGATGGTCGCCGCGTAGGTGGAGGGCCGGCCGATCCCACGCTCCTCCAGCGCCTTGACCAGCGCTGCTTCGGTGTACCGCGGCGGCGGGGTGGTCGAGTGACCGTCGGCCAGCAGGTCGGCGCCCGTCAGCGCGTCGCCCTCGGCCATGGCGGGCAGCCGGCGCTCGGCCGAGGCCTGCCCGTTCTCGTCGTACCGCTCGGTGTCGTGGCCCTCCTCGTACGCGGCGAGGAAGCCGCGGAAGGTGATCACGGTGCCGGAGGCGGAGAACACCGCCTGCTGCCCATCGGCGGTCGCGGCCAGCCGCACCGAGGCCGTCTGGCCCCGGGCGTCTGCCATCTGGGAGGCGACCGTGCGCTTCCAGATCAGCTCGTACAGCCGGAACTGCTCGCCCTGCAGCTCCCGGGCGACCTGCGCCGGGGTGCGGAAGTGGTCGCCGGCGGGCCGGATCGCCTCGTGCGCCTCCTGCGCGCCCTTGGCCCGCGACGTGTAGACCCGGGCGTGCTCCGGCACGAACTCCGGCCCGTACAGCTCGGCCGCCTGCCGCCGCGCGGCGTCGATCGCCTGCGTGGACAGCGCCGGGGAGTCCGTACGCATGTAGGTGATGTAGCCGTTCTCGTACAGCGACTGCGCCGTGCGCATCGTCGCCCGCGCGCTCATCCGCAGCTTGCGCCCGGCCTCCTGCTGCAGCGTGGAGGTGGTGAACGGCGGTGCCGGCCGGCGGGTGTAGGGCTTGGTCTCCAGGCTCTGGACCGCGTACGACGAGGTCGCCAGGGCCGTCACCAGCGCCGCGGCAGCGGCCTCGTCGAGCTGCACGGCGTCCGAGCGCAGCACCCCGCGGTCGTCGAAGTCCTTGCCCGTGGCGACCCGGCGCCCGTCGAGGGCCGTCAGCCGGGCGGTGAACGCCGGCTCGTCGGGCGCGGCGACGCGGAAGGTGCCCACCACGTCCCAGTACTCGGCGGCGACGAAGGCCATGCGCTCCCGCTCGCGCTCGACCACGAGCCGCGTCGCCACGGACTGCACCCGGCCCGCCGAGAGTCCCTGGCGCACCTTGCGCCAGAGCACCGGCGACACCTCGTACCCGTAGAGCCGGTCGAGGATGCGGCGCGTCTCCTGCGCGTCGACCAGCCGCAGGTCCAGAGCACGGGTGCTGGTCAGCGCCCGCTGGATCGCCTCGGGGGTGATCTCGTGGAACACCATCCGCTTGACCGGCACCTTGGGCTTGAGCTCCTCGAGCAGGTGCCACGCGATGGCCTCGCCCTCGCGGTCCTCGTCAGTGGCGAGATAGAGCTCGTCGGACTCCTTGAGCGCCCGCTTGAGCTCGGCGACCTTCTTCTTCTTGTCCGCGTCCACCACGTAGTACGGGGTGAAGCCGCCCTCGACGTCGACGGCGAACTTGGCGAACGGGCCCTTCTTCATCTCGGCAGGCAGCTCCGACGGCTGCGGCAGGTCGCGGATGTGGCCCACCGACGCCTCGACCTCGTACTCCGGGCCGAGGTAGCCGGAGATCGTGCGCGCCTTGGCGGGCGACTCCACGATGACGAGCTTGCGTGCCATGGGTTCCTGCTCTGTCGGTCGGTCCGTATGCCCCGGCGACTCTACGACCACTCGTCAAGTCCACGTGGCGAGGCGCCACCGGACGGTTCAGCGCTCGTCGCCGTCGCCGCGGGCCGTGGCCGTCCCAGGGCGTCACCAGGCGCGCACGCTCCCGCGGTGGTGACCCGGGTTCTGGTCACCCACGTGGCCGGGGTTGACGTCCCGGTTGTGGCCGGGGTTGGCGTCCTTGTTCGTGCCGGGGTTGACGTCGGGGTTGTGGCCCGGGTTCTGGTCGGGGTTGTGGCCCGGGTTCTGCACCCGCGCGACGAGGCCGGCGAGCGCGTCGGTGATCAGGTCGGTCGCGGCGTCGACGTCCGCCTGCGTCGCACGGCTGCCCGCCAGCACCACCGTGCCGATCTCCACCGCGAGGTCGAGCTCCGCCAGCGAGGCGTCGCTCCACTCCGTCCGGTCCACGCCGGACGCCACCGCGAGGGCGACGTCGAGGTCGGAGGTGTCGGTGCCCGACGAGACCGCGGGCGTCAGCACCACGTCGTCGAACGTGCCCCACGCACCGGCGCTCAGCGTGAACGAGGCGCTCACCGTGACGGCGCCGTCGTCGCCCACCACCACGGGGTCCACCACCGTGGTGTGCCACGTGCGCCAGCCGTCGAGCTCCAGTGCGCCGGCGAACGTCCCCACCGACGTCACTGCGCCCAGCGTCCGGACGTCTCCCGCCGGGCTCGCGCCGCCCTGCGTGGTCGCGGAGAGCGTGTAGGCGCCGGCCGGAACGCCGGTCAGCTGCTGGCTCACCGTGAACGTGTAGGCCGACCCGTCCCAGAAGCCCACCGATCGGGCGCCCTCCGCCGAGTCGGCGGTGGTCTGCACGCTCGCGCCAGTTCCGGTGATGACCCAGGGAGCGGCATCCGCCGCCTCGAAGCCGGGGTTCACCAGGTAGTTGACCGGCTGCACCGCCACCGTGGCGGTGGTGTCGAGGCCACCGGCCGTCATGCCGCTGACGGTGTACTCGCCTGGCCCGCGGATCCAGGACACGGCCTCGCTCCACGTCACCGGGTCGTCCACGTGCGAGCCGTCGTTGTAGTCCACCCGCACGGTGGCGGGCAGCACCACGGGCTCCCCGGCCGGGACGGTGACGGCGGGGTGCTCCACCCCAGTGACCTCGAGCGGCGCCACCGCGCCGGTGCGCACGTACCGGAACACCTGGAGCGACTCCAACGGGTGGCCGGTGAAGTCGAAGAGCGCCTGGTTGTCCCACGACGAGCCGCCCCACCACTGTGCCGCGTCCGCCTGATACTCGCCGGCGTAGCTCGTCGCCCAGCCGGAGCCGTCACGCTCCCAGAGCACGCGGTTCTGCTCCCACGCGCTCGGCGGGCCCACCGGCAGCCATGCGGGCTCCCACACGAACGCACCCACACCCGCCGGGCCCACGCTCGCCACGGCAGCGATCACGTCGCGGATCGCCGTCGCCTGGCCCTGGACGCTCACGGGGTACGTCAGGTCGGCGCCGCTACCGGCGTTGACGGAGTTCTGGTGCCCGTCGCCGTCCTCGAGCGTGTACGGGTACCCGGTCTCGGCGACCATCACCTTCTTGCCGTAGGTGGTGGCGATCGCCGACAGCTGCGCGGTCAGGTTGGCCAGCGTCCCGTGCCAGTACGGGTAGTACGACGAGGCGAACACGTCGTAGTCGACCCCCGCGACCTCGGCCGCCTTCTTCAGCAGCTCGTCGGCGCTGGACGGGTTGGTGAAGTGCAGCACGACGAGGGCGGCCGGGAACACCTCACGCACGGCTGCGCTGCCGGCGGAGTAGAGCGCGAGGCGGCCGGGCAGGTCGCCGACTCCCGCCATCGCGCCGTTGGTCTCGTTGCCCACCTGGACCATGGCCACGTCGACACCGGCGTCCGCGAACGCCGTGAGGGCGTCGCGCGTGAAGTCGCCGAGCGCCGTCGCCTTCTGTGCCGTGTCCAGCCCGGCCCAGGCCTTGGGCGCCACCTGCTTGCCGGGATCGGCCCAGAAGTCCGAGTAGTGGAAGTCGACCGTGACCCGCAGGCCCGCCGCGGTCGCACGCTGGCCGATCGCCACCGCGCGGGGCACGTCGACGGTGCCGCCGCCGTAGCCATGGCCCTGTGCGTCGTACGGGTCGTTCCACACCCGCACCCGCACGTCGGTCACGCCGGCGGAGGCCAGCACGGCGAACAGGTCCGCGGGCGCACCCGAGGTGTCCCGGAACACGACGCCACTGGCTTCCAGCGAGAGCACGGACGAGACGTCGACGCCGAGCGCGAAGTCGTCGGCCAGCCCCTCGACCTTGGTGACGAAGATGCCGGCGTCGACCGGGGTGTCGGCCGCGATCGCCGGGGCGGCGCCGAGCAGCGCGGCCGCGGCCAGGGACACGGAGGCGAGGGCGGCGAGGCCGGCCGCGGGGCGATGACGCATGGTGAGCTCCTTCGGGCCGTTGCCCGGCCGTGAGGTCATCCCTTGACGGAGCCGGCGGTCAGCCCGCCGACGATGTACTTCTGCAGGGCCAGGAACAGGGCGAGGATCGGCGCCGCGGAGATCACCGCGCCGGCGGCGAACAGCCCCCAGTTCGCGTTCAGCTGGTCGGAGACCCAGGCGTACATGCCGACGGCCAGCGTCCAGTTGTTCTCGGTGGTGAGGATCACGCGGGCGAGGATGAACTCGGCGAAGGTCGCGATGAAGCTCAGCAGCCCGACGACGGCGAGGATCGGCGTCACGAGCCGCAGCACGATCGACCAGTAGATCTGAGCGTGCGTGGCTCCGTCGATCTTCGCCGCCTCGTCGATCTCTCGCGGCACGCTGTTGAAGAAGCCGTACATCAGGAAGGTGTTGCTGCCGAGGGCGGCACCCAGGTAGACGCAGATCAGGCTGAGCTTGGAGTTGATGCCCAGTACGGGGACCACCCGCCCGAGGGCGAGCAGCAGCAGGAAGATCGCGACGAAGGCGAGCATCTGCGGGAACATCTGCACGATCAGCAGGCTGGTCAGGCTGGCGCGCCGGCCCCGGAACCGGAACCGGGAGAACGCGTAGGCCGCGGCCGCGCCGATGAGCACCGAGCCCACCGCGGTGGCGATCGCCACCGTGAAGCTGTTGCTCGCCCACTGCCAGAACCGGGTCCCGGTCAACGCCTCGAAGTTCGCCAGCGAGAAGCTCCGGAACAGCTCCGTCGAGCCGGTCAGGGTGCCGCTCGCCGCGAAGGCCGCCGAGAGCACGTAGGCCAGCGGGAAGGCGGCGTAGAACACCACGAGCACCGCGAACGGGTACTTCCAGCCGACCTCCTTCCACCAGCGCCGTCGCCGCGCCGCCGTGCGGCGCTCGGGCGGAGCCGCGGCACGGGTCGCCTGGGCCTGTGTAGCCGCCATCACAGCACCTCCTCCAGCTTGCGGGTCTGGCGGAAGGCCAGGGCGGAGATCGCGCCGACGACGACGAACACGAGGATCGACAGGGCGCTGGCCAGGCCGTAGTCAGCCTTGCCGCCGGCCACCCCGGAGACCTCGTAGATCATCGTGATGAGGATGTCCGTGTGGCCCAGCGCCGCCGAGGTGTCGGTGAACCTCGGGTCGCCGCTGGTCAGCATGTAGACCAGCGCGAAGTTGTTGAAGTTGAACGCGAAGGACGCGATGAGCAGCGGCGCCGTCGAGACCAGCAGCAGCGGCAGGGTCACCGACCGCCACGTGCGGAACCGGCCGGCGCCGTCGATGCGGGCGGCCTCGACGAGGTCCTCGGGCACGGACTGGAGCGCGCCGGTGCAGACCAGGAACCAGTACGGGAAGCTCAGCCACAGGTTGACGCCGAGGATCGACAGCTTGGCGAGCCAGGGGTCGGTGAGCCACTCGATGCGGGCGCCGAAGAAGAAGACCTGGTTGATGATCCCGTAGTCCGGGTTCGGGTTGAGCATGCCCCGCCACAGAAGCGCGGACAGGAACGCCGGGAACGCGTACGGGAGGATGAACAGGGTGCGCCACACCCGCCGGCCGCGCACGCGTGCGTCGTTGAACACCAGCGCCAGCAGCAGCCCCAGCAGGAAGCTCGACAGCACGGTGAGGGTTGCGAACGCGAAGGTCCACGCGGTGATCCGCAGGAACGGCCGCGAGTAGTCGTTCTCGGTGAACAGCCGCACGAAGTTGTCGCCGCCGATGTTCACCACCCACCCGACGGGCAGGGTGCTGCCGTCGGGTGCGGTGAAGAAGCCGGTGGTGCCGTTCGCGGCGTAGACCACGCCGGTCTCGGTGTTGGTCATGGTGTCGGAGTCCGGGTCCCACTCCAGCACCGAGCGGTAGGTCGAACCCGTGGTGCCCTCGCGGGTGCGGATCGACCCGTCCTCGGCGTCGTCGGACACCGGCACGCGCAGCGCGAGGACCTGCTGCTGCAGCGACTGGTCCGAGAGCACGGCGGCCCGGGGCACCACCTCCCAGCCCGGCACCGACGTGACGGTGCGGCCCTCGACCTGCGCGTCCGGAGCATCGGCCAGTGGCTCGTCGGCCGTGCCGACGCGCACCGTGTCGCCGTCGATGATCGCGAACCCGAGGTCGCCGTCGTGGCGCAGGATCGTCAGCGGGTACGTCTCGGCGCCCTCGACCCGCTTCTCGTTCTGGATCAGCAGCGCGTCCACGGCCTGCTGCTTGCTGCCGTTGTGGCCGGTCCCGTAGTTCGTGGTCGCCACGTAGGCCGTGTAGCCCATGGTGAACAGCTGGAAGACGAAGAGGAACACCAGGCCGGGGAACAGGTACTTCAGCGGCAGCGCCCGCTTGCTGAAGTACACCCAGTCCGCGAGCAGCACCAGGATCGCCGACCCGACGGCGAACCCCCACGAGCGCTGCGCCGCGGCGGCCAGCGCGATCGCCACGCCGAGGGCGTTGACGGCCGCCATGAGCACGAGTTTGGCCACGAAGCCCGAACCCGAGCCGTCCCAGCGCCGGGCGTGGGACTCGCGGCGGACCACCGCCTCGTCGGTCGCGTCCGCGTCGACGGACTTCTGTACGGGCATCGGCCCTCCGGTGCTGGGACTGGACAAGCGGATGGATCCGCCGGCGGCGGGGCGGGTACCCCGCCGCTGGCGGCGGAGCGTCAGCCGGCGAGCGTCGCCTGCAGGTCGGTCAGCATCTTGTTCCAGGCGTCCGCGGGAGCGGCCGTGCCCTGGATGATCGACGACTGGGCGGCGTTCCAGTGGTCCCACACCGACCCCATCTCGGGGATGGACGGCATCGGGACGCCGGTCTTGGAGGCGGCGAGGAACCCGGCGGTCACCGGGTCGGACGCGACCTCTTCGGCCACCGAGGTGTACGCCGGGATGCGTGGGTCGGCCTCGTAGAGCGCCATCATCGCCTCCGGCGTCGCGATGTAGTTGACCAGGAAGTCCTGGGCCACCAGCGCGTTCTTGCTCTGCGAGGAGATGTAGAAGCCCTGGACGCCGACGAACGGCTGCGCGGGCTTGCCACCGGCGGACGGCACCGGGTCGACCGCGACGTTGATCCCGGCGTCGGTGAACGTGGAGATCGCCCACGGGCCGGCGATCGTGTACGGCGCGTTGCCGTCCGCGAACTCCTGGTTGGCGATGTCGTACGTCCAGTCGGTGCTGAACAGGCCGTCGCCGGCCATGCCGTGGCTGCCGAGCCAGTCGGCGAAGGCGAAGCCCTCGGGGCCGCCCATGCCGATCTCGTTGGTGTACGAGCCGTCCTCGGCCTGCACGAACACCGGCGCCCCGAAGGACGTCTGCAGCGGGTAGTACGTGTACCCGTCACCGGTGGTGCCGTTGGTGTTGATGACGAACGGCAGCTTGGTGCCGAGCGTGCGGCCCTTGGCGATCAGCTCCTCGAAGGTCGCCGGCGCGGGGTCCGGGTCCAGGTCGGTGTTGCGCACCAGCGCGACGCACTCGAACGCGTACGGCAGGCCGTACAGCTGACCGTCGTAGGTGAAGGCCTGCACGGACACCGGCTCGAAGTTGCTCGCCGTGTCGCCCAGGTCGATCGAGTCGACCACGCCGTTGACGATGAGGGCGCCCAGCCAGTCGTGCGCGCCGACCGTGATGTCCGGGCCCTCGCCCGTCGGCACCTGGGCCAGGAAGTCGGTGCGGATGTCCTCGAAGTTCTTCTCGACCAGCTCGACCTTGACGCCGGTCTCCGACTCGAACGCCTCGGCGGCGGCGGCCACGGCGGGCTTGCGGTTCGCGTCCACCCACACGGTCAGCGTGACGTCGCTGGACGGGGCGCCGGTGGTCTCCTGCGCCGATGGTGTCGTCTCGTCGGTGTCGCCGCCGCCGCTGCTGCACGCCGCGAGGAGGGCGACGGTCGCAAGTGCTGCGACCCATGGTGTCTTGCGCATGGCTGTCCTTCCGGAAACGGGCCGCCGCGCTCCGACCCTGGTGGGGTCGCCGCGCCGCGACAGTGGGTCGTCTCGTCCGTGGATCTACGGGCTCTCATCACCTCCGCCGGTCCGTGACGACGTGGGCACGCGCACAACGGCTGCCCCTCCCGGCACGAGGTGGACAACCCCCGTGACCCGCTCGCCGGTGAGCAGCTCGACGCCGTCGTGACCCTGGAGCTCGACGTCGTTGACCCCATGGTTGACCGCGACGACGAAGTCCGCCTGTCGACCGTGGCGCACCACGACCTCGACGTCCTCGGGGAGGTCCGGCACCACCACGCCGGCATCCCGGTACACGGCCGCCAGGACCGGAGCGAGCGCGTCGATGCCCAGCGCCGTCGAGACGTACCAGGCGACACCGTCGCCATGGGCGTGCCGCGTGATCGCCGGGCCACCGGCCGCCGGGCCGTCGAGGTAGCGGGCCATCGGCACGGCGCCGGCGAGCGCCAGCGCATCCGCCCAGCGCCCGGACACCAGCTCGGCGGGCTCGTCGTGCTCCCACGCCACCCGCACCTGCTCGCCGGCCCGCAGCGGCAGGAACTCCTCGACCGTCAGCCCCAGCACGTCGCGGAGCACGGCACCGAAGCCGCCCGGGTGCACCGCGTCGTGCTCGTCGACGATCCCGGAGAAGAACGAGACCAGCAGCGTGCCGCCACCGGCGACGTAGCGCGTCAGGTTCTCCGCGGCGGCGGCGGTGAGCAGGTACGACGAGGGCGCGATCACCAACCGGTACGCAGCCAGGTCCGCCGCGGGGTGGGCGAAGTCCACGGTGACGCCGTCGCGCCAGCAGCGCTCGTAGTAGGCGCGCATGCGCTCGTCGTGCCGGGCGTCCACGCTGGGGCGCCACTCGAGGTCCTGGGCCCAGAACGACTCCTGGTCCCACAGCAGGGCCACCCGCGCCCTCACCCGCGAGCCGGCGACCTCGCCGAGCCGGCCGATCTTCGCCCCGAGGTCCACCACCTCCCGCCAGCCGCGGGTGGCCGTGCCGCCGTGCGGCAGCATCGCCGAGTGGAACTTCTCCGCGCCGGTGCGGGAGGCCCGCCACTGGAAGAACCCGATGGTGTCCGCGCCACGGCCCAGGTGCACCAGCGAGTTGCGGGCCATCTCCCCCGGGCGCTTGGCGACGTTGCGCGGCTGCCAGTTCACCGCGGAGGGCGAGTGCTCCATGAGCACCCACGGGGCACCGCCCGCCACCGAGCGCGTCAGGTCGGCGGCCATCGCCAGGCCGACGAAGCCGCGCTCGTCCGCCGCGGTGAGGTAGTGGTCGTTCGAGACGACGTCGACCTCGCGCGCCCACGCCCACAGGTCCGTGGTGGGGCACTCGGCGGCCATGAAGTTGGTGGTGATCGGCTGCGACGCGTGGGCGCGGATGGCGTCACGCTCGGCGAGGTAGCACGCGCGCAGCTGATGGTCGGTGAACCGGGCGAAGTCCAGCCGCTGGGCGGGGTTCGCGACGCTCGGCGTCGCCGCCGGGACGCCGACGTGCTCCCACTCGCCGTAGCGCTGCCCCCAGAAGGTGGTGCCCCAGGCGTCGTTGAGGGCGTCGAGCGTCCCGTACCGCACCTTCAGCCAGTCGCGGAAGGCGGCCACGGCGGCCGGCGAGTAGTCCTCGCCCACCGGCGCGCCGTACTCGTTGTGGACGTGCCACATCACCACGGCGGGGTGGTGGGCGTACCGGCGCGCGAGCTGCGTGGCGATGCGCACCGAGGCCTGGCGGTAGGCGGGCGAGCTCGGCGAGGCCATGCCCCGTGAGCCGAACCCCAGCACCACGCCCTCGCGCGTCACGACGCGCGCCTCCGGGTGCGCGGCGAAGAACCAGGCCGGCGGCGAGGCGGTGGGCGTGGCCAGGTCGACGGCGATGCCGGCGGCGTGCAGCAGGTCCAGCAGGTCGTCGAGCCAGGCGAAGTCGAACTGGCCCTCGCGAGGCTCGAGCAGCGCCCAGGCGAAGATGCCGACGCTGACGAACGTCACGCCGGCCTGGCGCATGAGGTCCACGTCCTGGTCCCACACGTCGCGCGGCCACTGCTCGGGGTTGTAGTCACCCCCGAACGCGATGCCCGCCCCGCCGTCCGCTGCCATGGCCACCCCGATGTGTCTCCGTGCGCCTGTGCACGGTCACAGCCTTCGAACGCGTTCAGACAACCACGGTCCGATATGTCCAGGGAAGTCCAGGTGGCCCGTTCGTTATCGGACTGTGACCGATCACAGTGCGCAGCGCTAAGGTTCGACCGTGGCACAGAGCACCGCCACCCGCAGGCGGCCCACCATCCGCGACGTCGCGACCGTGGCCGGCGTCTCTCGCGGCACCGTGTCGCGCGTGATCAACGGGGGCCACTGGGTGTCGCCCGAGGCCCGCACGGCCGTGGAGCAGGCGATCCGCACCACCGGCTACCGGGTGAACCGCCACGCCCGCGCCCTGGTGACCGGCCGCTCCAACTCGGTGGCGTTCCTGCTCACCGAGCCGCAGCAACGCCTGTTCGCCGACCCCAACTTCGCGATCCTGCTGCACGGCGCGGCCGAGGCCGCCGCCGCCCGCGGCATGGCGTTGATCCTGCTCGTCGCCGGTACGCCGGCCGAGCGCGAGAACGTCACCGCCTACGTCACCGCCGGCCACGTGGACGGCGTGCTGCTGATCTCGACGCACGAGAACGACCCCCTCGTCGCCTCGCTGCTGGACCAGCAGGTGCCCACCGTCGCGTGCGGCCTGCCGCTCGGCTACTCCGACCGCGTCTCGTCCGTCTCGGTCGATGAGGTGGCCGGTGCGCGAGCGGCCGTGGCGCACCTGCTGGCCTCCGGCCGGCGGCGGGTGGCCACGATCGCCGGCCCCCCCGACACCTCCGGCGGCCGCCTGCGGCTCGACGGCTACCGCGCCGAGCTGGACGGTCGCTTCGACCCGAGCCTCGTCGCGTACGGCGACTACAGCGCCGAGTCGGGCGCCGCGGCGATGGTCGAGCTGCTGGACCGCGACCCCGACCTTGACGCGGTGTTCGTCGCCTCCGACCTCATGGCGGCCGGCGCGCTGTCGACACTGCGTCAGCGCGGCCGGCGGGTGCCCGACGACGTCGCGCTCGTCGGGTTCGACGACTCCGGGCTCGCGGCGACGCTCGACCCGCCGCTGACGACGATGCGCCAGCCGTTCGACCGCATCAGCGCGGAGATGGTGGGGCTGCTGCTCGACGTCGTCGAGGGCGCCCCGCACAAGTCGGTGACGATGCCCGCCACCCTGGTGCGGCGAGGCAGCGCCTAGCACTTGCGCACAGGGAACTCACAGGTTCGGCCCAGGGTCGGCCCAGCCCTACGACCGATCCTCGATGCCATGACGACGACGACCGCACCCCGCGAGGTCTACCGGGACGAGGAGCACGCCCTCGTCGTCGGCGACCTCCGGCTGGACGAGGACACCCACGAGGTATGGCGCGACGGCGAGGAGGTCCGCCTCACGGAGACGGAGTTCGAGCTGCTGCGCTACTTCATGCGCAACCCGCGACGCGTGCTGTCGAAGCGCCAGATCCTGGACCGCGTGTGGCGGTACGACTTCGGCGGCAACGGCAACGTCGTGGAGCTGTACGTCAGCTACCTGCGACGCAAGATCGACAAGGGCCGCGCGCCGATGCTCCACACCCAGCGCGGCATCGGCTACGTGCTCCGGCCGGCCGCCTGACGGAGCCTGCTCAGAGCGGGTACTGCGCCCAGGCCGAGGTGATCTCGTCGACCGGGGCCACCATCCGGAACACCGCCGTGCCGTTGGTCCACACCGCGACGCCCGTGCCGTCGCCTGCGTCGACGATGGTGTAGGTGCCCACCGTCGCCCCGGCGGCGGTGACGTCGCCCGTGCGCGGCAGGTCGCCCGCCGACGGTGCGGCGGTCTCCGTGCCCGCCGTCCCCGTGGGGGCCGGCGCCGGCTCCACCACCGGCAGGGCGGAGACCAGCGTGGCGGCGAACGCCGCCGCCTCCTCCGGCGCCGCCCACTGGCCGGCCCGGACCGTCAGCTGCCCGGCGCCGCCGTCGGTGTAGGTGTCCGTCCACGCCTCGAGCGCGCCGGCGGCCACCCACTCGGCGTCGGCGGCCGACGAGGCGAGCGCGTACTGGAGCACGGTCGAGGGCAGCACGGCGGTGAACGCGGTCGTCGCCTCGCGGGCGACCGGCTCCACGGAGGGCGTGGGCACGGGAACCACCACGGTGGTCGTGACCGGGGTCGGCGCCGTCGCGCCGTCGTCCCCGGAGCGGGTGAGCAGCACGGCGACCACGATGCCCGCGACCACGACCACAACGGCCGAGAGCACCGCCGGGAGCAGCCAGCGTGGGCGCTCCTGGCCTTCGCGCCCGTGCTGCGGCGCAACCCCCTGTGTCATCGCCTGTTCCCTCCGTCCGGCTGCGGGTCCACAGCCTACCGACCGCTGTCGGCGCGCCCCGGTAGCGTCACGGCCCGTGACCAGCACCTCCCGCAAGGCCGAGTCCCGCGCGGCCTACCGCTGCACCGAGTGCGGCTGGACCGCGCCCAAGTGGGTCGGCCGGTGCGGCGAGTGCCAGGCATGGGGAACCGTCGCCGAGGGCACGGGGCCCGGCGGGGGCGCGCCACGCACGGTCGCCGCGCGGGCCGCCGCGCCGGCGCGTCCGATCGGTGAGATCGACGTCGAGGCGCACCGCGCCCGGCCCACGGGGGTCGACGAGCTGGACCGGGTGCTCGGCGGCGGCCTGGTTCCCGGCGCGGTGGTGCTCCTGGCCGGCGAGCCGGGGGTGGGCAAGTCCACCCTGCTGCTGGACGTCGCGGCACGGGCCGCCCGCGGCGGCAGGCGCGTCCTCTACGTCACCGGCGAGGAGTCGGCGGGCCAGGTGCGGCTGCGCGCCGGGCGCATCGGCGCCCTGGAGCCGGGCCTGCTCCTGGCCGACGAGACCGACCTGGCCACCGTGCTGGGCCACATCGAGCAGGCCGCACCCGACCTGCTGGTGCTCGACTCGGTGCAGACCGTCGCGTCGGCACAGGTGGACGGCTCCGCCGGCGGTGTCACGCAGGTGCGCGAGGTCGCCGCGGCGCTCATCGCGGTGGCCAAGTCCCGGGCGATGCCCGTGGTGATCGTCGGGCACGTCACCAAGGACGGCTCGGTGGCCGGCCCCCGCACGCTGGAGCACCTGGTGGACGTCGTGTGCCAGTTCGAGGGCGACCGGCACTCGCGCCTGCGCCTGCTGCGGGCGACCAAGAACCGGTTCGGCCCCACCGACGAGGTGGGCTGCTTCGACCTCTCGGAGCGCGGCATCGTCGGGCTGGCCGACCCGAGCGGCCTGTTCGTCACCCAGGCCCTGCATCCCACCCCCGGCACGTGCCTCACCGTCACGCTCGAGGGCCGCCGCCCGCTGGCGTGCGAGGTGCAGTCGCTCGTCGCGCTGAGCGGGGCGCCGAACCCGAGGCGGGCCACCTCGGGCCTCGACGCGGCCCGGCTGGCCATGGTGCTGGCGGTGCTCCAGCGCCGGCTCGGGCTGCGGCTGGCCGACCGGGACGTGTACGTGTCCACGGTGGGCGGCGCGCGGGTGGCCGAGCCGGCCGCCGACCTCGCCGTCGCCCTCGCCACGATCTCCTCCCACCTGGACCGCCCGCCGGCCCGCGGGCTCGTCGCCGTCGGTGAGGTGGGTCTCGCCGGCGAGATCCGGACGGTGGCCGGCGTCAGCCGGAGGCTGGCCGAGGCGGCCCGGCTCGGCTTCCGGAGGGCCGTGATCCCGTTCGCCGCCACGGACGTGGTGGTGCCGGACGGGATGCACGTCGCCCGGGCGTCACATCTGGCCGAGGCGGCGCAGGCCGCGGGGCTCGTCGAGCCGGAGCCTGGCTCCCGGGGTCTGGACGGGGACGCGGACGGACCCGTTGCGCCTGTCACCCGGCTGTCGGCGAACCGCGGCCACTAGCATCGGGGGGTGGTCCACCCGTCCCAGGACGAGCTGCTGCGCTCGACCCTCGCCGCCGCCGCACCCGGCGGCGAGCTGCGCGACGGCCTGGAGCGGATCCTGCGGGGGCGCACGGGCGCACTCATCGTGCTCGGCATGGACGAGCGCGTCGAGTCGCTCTGCTCCGGGGGCTTCGTCCTCGACGTGACGTTCTCCGGCACCAGGCTGCGCGAGCTGTGCAAGATGGACGGCGCCGTGGTGCTGGACACCGTGACCAACCGCATCGTCCGCGCCGGCGTGCAGCTGCTGCCCGACCCGTCGATCACCACCACCGAGTCCGGCACCCGCCACCGCACCGCGGAGCGCGTCGCCAAGCAGACCGGCCATCCCGTGATCTCGGTCTCCGCGTCGATGCGGATCATCGCCATCTACGTCGGCGATGCCCGCCACCAGCTCGAGGACTCCACCACCATCCTGTCCCGCGCCAACCAGGCCCTGGCCACCCTCGAGCGCTACAAGGCGCGGCTCGACGAGGTCACCGGCACCCTGTCGGCGCTGGAGATCGAGGACCTCGTCACGGTGCGCGACGTCTCGGCCGTGGTGCAGCGCCTCGAGATGGTGCGGCGCATCTCGGAGGAGATCGACGGCTACGTGATCGAGCTCGGTGCCGACGGCCGCCTGCTGGCCCTGCAGCTCGACGAGCTGATCGCCGGCTCCGAGGCCGACCGCGCGCTCGTGATCCGCGACTACGTCGACACCCAGCGCCGCGACGTCGAGTCGGTGCTCACCGCGCTGGCCGGCCTGACCTCGACGGAGCTGCTGGACCTGGCCCACATCGCGCGCGTGCTGGGACTGCCCGGTGGCGACACGCTGGAGGCGGCGGTCAACCCGCGCGGCTACCGGCTGCTCTCGCGCGTGCCGCGGCTGGCCCCGGGTGTCGTCGACCGGCTGGTGCAGCACTTCGGCGCCCTGCAGAAGCTGCTCGCCGCGGGCGTCGAGGAGCTGATGGTGGTGGACGGAGTCGGCGAGCTGCGCGCTCGCGCGGTCCGCGAGGGCCTCTCCCGACTGGCCGAGTCCTCGATCCTCGAGCGCTACGTCTGACCCGCCGAGCCCGGTAGTTCGTGGCGAGCCCGGCACCTCTGACT
>JAEXPS010000038.1 GCA_023438885.1 Actinomycetes bacterium | reverse complement strand
AGGTCGACCTGCCGCGCTCGGGCCGAGCTGCCGATCTCGTCGACGAGGTCGGGGTCGAGGTCCTCGAGCGCGGCGGGGCGGCGGGTGCGCGTGGGGTGCTCGAGCCGGGCGATGAGTTCCGGCTCGATCGGGTCGTCCAGGCGGCTCACGGCACCACCGCACGGCGCAGCAGGCGGGGAAGGTCGTCCAGAGCGCCGAGCGTCGCGATGGTCAGCACGCCCTGGGTGCGGGCGGCCACCGCGGCGCCCGGCTCGCAGCGCACCACGAGCGTGCGGGCACCCGCCGGCACGTGCCGCGCACCGAGCCGCAGGTCGGCATCCCCCGGCACCGAGCCGGTGACCAGCACCGCGACCGAGGCGTCGGGCGTCTCGCGGGCCACCCGGCGGCCCAGCAGGTGGATCCCGGCCCCGGCGTCCACGGCGGCGAACGCGGCGAAGTCGTCGAGCGCGATCGGCGGGGTCGCCGTGCGCAGCCGGCCGGGCCCGGCCAGGACCGCCACCTCGCGCTGGTCGCGGATCGCCGCGACCGCGATCGACGCCGTCGCACTGACCGCCAGCTCGAGGTCGTCGTCCCCCCGGAAATCGGCCGTCGAGTCGGCCAGTGCCACGGCCGTCAGCGTGCGACGGGTGTCCTCGAACTGCTTGACCATCAGCACCCCGCGGCGCGCGGAGGTGCGCCAGTGGATGTAGCGGCGGTCGTCGCCGGCGACGTAGTCGCGCAGCGCGTGGAACGAGAGGTCCGCCTCCGAGAGATCCCGGGCCGTCTGCCCTTCGAGGTCGCGCAACAGACCCGCGCCGGCCGCGCCGAGCGCGACGGTCCGTGGGTGCACGTACAGCTCGACCGGGTCTGTCCAGCGCACCGTGCGCCGAGCCAGGCCCAGCGGGTCGCCGCGCCAGGACCGGACGGGGCCGACGACGACGACCGCGCGGCGCTGCGTCGGCACGGCGAAGAGCTCCTCGTGCACCGCGCGCGGCGCCAGCGCCGGCACCGCGAGGTCGGCCACCGCCCGCCCCACCGGCAGCTCCAAGCGTGACGGCATCGCGAACTGGCGGGCGGCGTTGGCCACGTCGACCCGGCCCACCGCGCGCTGTCCCACCGTGACGCGCCGCTCCGCCAGCTCGAGCGTCACGGCGTACCGCGCGCGGCCGACGGTCATCGCCAGGGCGACGACCAGCACGCCTGCAGCCGCCGCGCCGAACGCCGCCGCCTCGGCCCAGCCCAGCGCCCGGCCGACGAGCACGCCGAGGACCGCCGCCGCGGCGACGGCCCAGCCGAGTGGCGAGACGCGCATGCTCAGCGCACCCGCATCACCGGCGGCGGGACCTCGTCGAGCACCCGGTCGAGGATCTGGGCCGGCGTGATGCCTGCGAACTCCGCCTCGGGGTCGAGCACCAGCCGGTGGGCCAGCACGGGTTGGGCCAGCGCCTTGACGTCGTCGGGCACCACGTACTCCCGCCCCGCGGCGGCCGCCCACACGCGGGCGCACCGCACCAGCGCCAGCCCGCCGCGCACCGAGGCCCCCACCGACGTGCGCGGGTCGTCCCGCGTGGCCTCCAGCAGCCGCGCGACGTAGTCCAGGACGGCGTGGTCGGCGTGCACGGTCAGGGCCAGGTCGCTCATCCGCCCGACGCCCTCGGTGGTGATCCGCGGCGTCAGACCCACCGTGCGGTCCTTGGCGCCGGAGAGGATCTCGACCGAGGCCTCCCGGTCGGGGTAGCCGAGCGACGTCTTCATGAGGAACCGGTCGAGCTGAGCCTCCGGAAGCCGGTAGGTGCCGGCCTGCTCGATCGGGTTCTGCGTAGCGATCACCATGAACGGCCGGCCCACCGGGTGGCTGACCCCGTCGACGGTGACGTTGTTCTCCTCCATCACCTCGAGGAGGGCCGCCTGGGTCTTCGGGGAGGCCCGGTTGATCTCGTCGGCCAGCACCACCGAGGCGAACACCGGGCCGGGGTGGAACTCGAAGGTCCGTGAGCCCTGGTCCCAGATCGTCACACCGGTGACGTCGCTGGGCAGCAGGTCGGGCGTGAACTGGATGCGGTGGTGGGTGCCCTGCACGGTGGCAGCCAGCGCCTTCGCCAGCGAGGTCTTGCCGGTGCCCGGAGCGTCCTCCAGCAGCAGGTGGCCCTCGGCCAGCATCGCGACCAGCGACAGCCGGATGGTGCGCTCGGTGCCGAGCAGCGCCCGGCCGACGTTGGCGACGAGCGCGTCGAACGTCTCGGCGAACCACGTGCTCTGCTCCGGGATCATCGGCTCCCCCTCGTCGGTAGCTGGCCGGTCACCCGGTCACGGAGAAGGCATCGGACCATTCGCCCCAGCCCTTGACGTTGTGGGCCCGAACCTGGACGGTCGCGTTCGCGGGAAGGTCGCGCACGCGCAGGGACCGGGTGTCGGCAGGGACCTGGACCGCCGGGTCCACGACACCGTCGGAGCGGGTCACCTGGTACTCGTAGCCGTCGATCGGGCGCCCGCCGTCGCTCGCCGTCCACTCGACGGACCGGTTGACCCACCGCCCCGCGAACGCGAGCGTGGGCTTGCCGGGCACGGCCGGTTCGGCGGTCTCGGCACTGCCCGTTCCGGTGCTCCAGAGCTCGCCGACGGCGTTCCGTTGACGCACCTCCACCGTCACGCTCCCGCCGGTCCCGGGCAGGCAGTACGACGAGGGCAGCTGGTCGATCGGCCGCCAGGCCTCGGTGCCGACGCGGAACTGTGCGGCGAGAACCGGGGCTCCCCCGTTGCCGCCGAGGTCGACCGCGACGGCGACGCAGTCCACGGCGGCCGGGGTCACGCTGACGGCGGGAGTCGCCGGGCGGGTGACCACCGGGCCGCTGGCGACGCCCACCCACTCCGAGGCGGCGCCCTTCGAGCTGAGCGCGCGGACCCGGAACGACGGTGTGCTGCCGCCCGCCAGGCCGGTGACCGTCAGGGCAGTGCCGGTCACCGTGCCGCGACCCTCCACCTCGTAGCCCGTGATGGTCGCGTCCGAGCTGCCGGCGTCAACGGGCGCCGTCCACGTCAGCGTCACCGCTCCGTCGCCGAACGGCCGTCCCTCGTCGGCCGACGAGCCGGTGGCCACCAGTGCCGTCGGCGCGCCCGGTGGGCTCCACACCTCGCCGACCACGGTGCCCCACGGCGAGCTGCCGGCCTTGTTCACCGCGCGCACGCTGACGGTGTACGGGCGGCGCTGCGCGTCGGTGATCTGGTAGGCCGTCGCGAGGCCCACGTCGACCAGGCTGCCGCCGTCGACGCTGACCTCGTAGCGGATCACCGCGTCGCCGTTGGCGCCCGCCCCGATGACCGCGGGCCAGGCGACGTCGACGACGTTGCCGGTGAGCCCGCCCTGGCGGCGGGAGGCCTCGGGCACGGGGGCCGACGGCACGCCTGCCGGCACCATGGACGCGCTGACGGACCACGGGGAGGGCTCGGGCGCCCGGTTGTGCGCGCGGACGCGGACCGTGTACTGGGTGCCGTTCGTCAGGCCGGTGAACGTGTGGGACGTGGCCGACTCCGTGGCGGTCACCGGGCCCGACGCAGAGCCGGTGAGCTCGACGGTGTAGCTGGTCACGGGAGAGCCGGTCGCCGGCGGCGCCACCCAGGTCGCCGTGAGGGTGCCGTCGCCGAACGCGAGGGACAGGCCGGCCGGCGCCTCGGGGACGGCGTCCGGCCGCGCCGGCGCGGAGGCCGCTGAGGGAGGCGACCAGCCGACGGAGTTCGAGGCCTCGACGAAGAACGTGTACTCCACGTCGTTCGTCAGGCCGTCGACGGTGCAGGTGGTGCTGGCACACATCTCCACGGTGCCGCCGGGCATCGCGGTCACGCGGTACTGGGTGATCGGCTGGCCCCGGCTGTCCGGTGCGGTCCACGACAGCAGCACGGCGCGGTCGCGCACCTCCTCGACGCGCGGCGGAGACGGCGTGGCCGGCGGTCCGCTGACCACGAGCACCACGCGGCCTTCGGCGTCGCGGTCAGGGTCGCCTGTGACGTCGCGCACCCGGAACCGGACCACCATCTCGCCGACGAAGTCGCCGGCGGGCCGCACCGTCACGCCCCCCGGCGAGACGAACGCGGCTCCCGAGCCTGCTGTCTCCACGGTGGCGGACACCACGCTCAGCGGGTCGTCGGGGAAGGGGTTGTACGCGCCGGCCAGCACGTCCACGACGGTGTCGCGGCCCTGCACGCCGTCGGTGATGCGGCGGTCCGCCACCTTGGCCCGCTGGCGGGTGCTCGCGATCACCGCGAGGTCGACGGTGACGTCGAGCGTTCCGGCGCGGCCGTAGCCGATCGCGACGTCGATCGAGCCGAGGGTTCCCTTCGGCGTGGCCGCACCCGCGGACACGGCCAGCACGCTGCCCGACAGCGGCGCGACGAAGCCGCCCGGCACCGGCGACGTCACCCGGAACGTGTAGTCGCCAGGCTGCGCGGGCCGCCCGTCCGGGCCGGTCAGGAACGTCAGCAGGTCGACCTCGACCGGCTCCTCCCCCGGCGCGACGCGGATCTGCGACGGCGCGTACGTCGGCGGATGGTCGTCCACGGCGAAGACGGTGACGGGGATCGTCAGGAGCGCGGTGCGGGCCAGAAGGTCGTCGGGTCCGGTGGCGTCCGTCACCGGGACGGTGATCGAGGCCGCGCCGGCATAGCCGTCGGCGGACGTGTACTGCACGGTGCCGGCGTCCACCACCAACGGGCCGCCGTCGGAGCGCGTGGCGCTGACACCGTCGGGGTCCGCGACGGTGGCCGTGCGTCCCGGGGCCACCTGGACGTGCTCGTCGAGGGGAATCACCACGGTCTCGCCGGAGGCCACCGTCACGTCGGGCGCGTTGCGGCGCAGCGTGGGCGGGAAGTTCCCCAGCGCCGGGACGGTGATGAAGGCGTACGCGGTGGCGGTCGGTTCCCGCAGGTTGGTCAGCAGGTACGGCAACGTCTGGGCGCGGCCGGCCAACGTGACCACCACCGTGCCGTCGGGGGCGACGCGCGCCACCTCGGCGGCGACGTCCGGCACCGAGACGGCCAGGTCGGACATCGGGCCGCTGGGGTTCTGGGCCACCGCGAGCACGTCGACGCTCACCTCGGTCTTGCCGAACGTGTCCGCGGCCGGCACCGCGACGTCCCGCGCCACCGGTGGCAGCACGGGGGCGTCGGCGGTCACCGTAACGGTCAGCACCGCGGTGTCCCGCCCGCCGCGCGCGTTCGTCGCCGTGTACACCACCTGGACCTCGCCCGGCCGGTCCGGCGCCGTCACCTGGACGCGACCGTGCTCCACGTCGACGCCCGCCTCGATGCCGTCGGGCACCTCCAGCGCGTCGTCGAGCGCCAGGGTGCCGCCCGCCGAGTCGATGTCGTTGGCGAGCACGCGCACCTCGACCCGCTCACCGGGGCGCACGGTCACGGCGTCGTCGCGCGCCACCACCGTGGCGGCTCCGGTGGGCCGTGGCGCGACACCCACCCGCACGGTCGCCACCGCCCGCTGCCCCGTCCAGTCCTCGACGGCGTAGGTGAAGGTGTCGGTGCCGGACTCGTCGACGAACGCCTCGTACGAGAGCCAGTCAGGCCCCACGGTGACGACCCCCTTCGCCGGGGCGGACGCGAGGCCCAGCAGCGTGACGCCGTCGCCGTCGGCGTCGATGCCGACGAGCGGCACCTCGATGCGAGCGGTGTCGCCGGCGAAGACGCGCGCGACGAGGTCGCGCGGCCGAGGCGGTGCCTTCGTGTCCTCGTCGGAGGCGTGCACCCGCACGGTGAGCGTGGCGGCCGTGGTGTTGCCGGTCGGGTCGCTCACGGCGAAGGTCGCGCGCACGGTCATCGGCGTCGCCGGTGCCTGGTAGCGCAGCACGTCGCCGGAGACGAACAGCAGTCCCTCCCCGGGCGCGAGCGGCTCAGGGAGCTCGCGCACCAGCGTGAGCGCGTCGCCGTCGGGGTCGTAGGCGGACTCCAGCACCGGGACGGTCACCACGCCACCGGCACGGACCGTCACCTCGACGCTGTCGACCACCGGAGCCTGCGACGACCCGCTGACGGGCACCGGCAGCACGACGATCTCGCCCGTGGCCGACGCGGAGCCGTTCGACACCGTGTACGTCAGCGAGACCGGGCCGTCCGGGGTGCGCTCGGCCGTCACCTGCACCAGGTGGTGGTCGAGGACGGCCACGCGCAGGCCGGTCCCCTCGGCACCGTCGACGGACTGGAGCACCAGCACGCCGCCCGCCGGGTCCTCGTCGTTGGCCAGCGGGTCGAGGGTGACCTGGCCGCCGCCCGGCAGCAGGGCGCGATCGCGTACCGCCACCGGCGGCAGCACCTGGTCGGGCCACTCCAGCACGTCCACGCGGGCCAGCCCGGCGGCCTGCTGCGGCGGCGCCGTCACGAGGAAGGGCACGTAGTACGTGCCCGGCCGAGGCGCGCTGAACGTGAACGTCCCGGCGAGCAGGTCGGCGGCCACGGTGGCGCCGACGACGTCGTCGACCCCCGCCAGCGTCACCGGCTCCGCCGAGCCGCTGCGGACGAAGTCCAGCGGGTGCAGGGTGACGGGTCGGTCGACGTACGTCTGGGCGAACACAGGGTCGATGCGCGGTGGCACCGAACCCTCGGGCCGCACCTCGACCGTGAGACGGCCGGCTGCCGTCTCGCTGCCGTCCGTCACCTGGAGCTCGACACTCGTCTGGCCGAGGGTGCCGCCGTCGGCCTGGAAGGTCAGCGTGCCGTCCTGGCGCGTGCGGACCGTGCCGGCCGCCGGGTCCGCGGTGGCGCCGACGAGCATGAGGTCGTCGCCGTCCGGGTCCACGAAGCTGGCGAGCACGTCCTGGGACACCCGCCCACCGGCGTCGACGGTGACGGACGGCACACGCACCTGCACCGGCGCACCGTTGTCCTGCGACACCCGGAGCGTCAGCGTCGCCGTCGACGGCGGGGTGGTCCCACGCCCGTCGGTGATGGTGTAGGTCACCTCGGCCGTGCCCGAGGCGCCGGGGGCGACGTCGACCTGGAGCGCACGGCCGCCGTACACCGGCTCCAGCGTGCCGAAGGCCCCCGGCAGCTCGTCGTGCTCGGAGATCGCGAGGATGCCGCAGGCGGACGAGGAGTCGTTGTCCAGCACCGGCAGCAGGACGGAACGGCCCGGACGCACGCCGAACTCGTCGTCCCGCGCCTGCGGCGCGCCGGTGTCCTGGCCGCACTCGCTCACCAGCTCGTGCGTCAGGCTGCCCTGCGCCTGCTGGGTGTCCGGCTCCGGCTCGGGCTCGGGAGCGACGAGCTCCCAGTCCGGCACGCGCTCGTCGGTGTCCTGCGCCGGCAGCCACAGCCGGCCCGCGACCGTGTCGTTCAGCACCACCATCGCCCGGTTGACGCGGAACACCAGGGCATCCGCGCCGGTGACGCCGTCCAGGTCGCGGAAGCTCGGCCCGGCGCCGTCGCAGAGCTGCAGCAGCGACCCCGTGCGAGAGGCCCAGGCACCGTAGGCGCACGCCCCCACCCGCACCGGTGCCGCCGGCGCGCCCGAGCCCGGCGATCGGTGCTCGGTGACGCCTCCGCCGTCGAGCCGCACCTCGAGCAACCCGCCCCGGGCGGCGACGAGGACCCGCGACGAGGCCGGGCCCGGCTGCTGGAGCACCAGGTCCTCACCGGGCAGGTCCACCGTGCCGTGCCGGGTGCGCAGCGAGCTGCCGGTCAGTGCCACGGGCTCGTCGCCCACCGTGGTCAGCTGCTCCACCTCACCAGGGCCGAGGTCTCCGACCGCCGCTCGAGCCGCCCCCGGGGCGAGGCGCGTCACCCGGCCCTCGGCCGAGACCGCCAGCACCGCACCCGACGCGGACACCACCGCCCGCCCGCCGGGACCGAGCTCGAGGTCCGGGTCGTCGGCCCCCGGCCGGGCTCCGGCCAGTCCCGCGACCGGCCGCACCCACACCCGTCCGTCGTCGTCGCTGAACGCCACCGTCCCGGCGGCCATCGACACGGCCATGCCGGAGGCCGGCACGTCCGCGACGGTCGCCACCGTCGCGGGGTCGACCACCGAGACGGTGGTCGGCGTCACCAGCAGCACGTCCGAGCCGTCCTGGAGCACGTCGAAGCGCTGCGCGGCGGCTGCGAGACCGGCGTTGAGCTCCTCGACGGGCACGTTGTAGCGGCCGAGCATCCCGCGGGCGGTCGCGGTGACCCAGACGGCCCCGTCGTCGAGGTCGAGGCGGGCCAGGGGAAAGCCGCGGTCGAGCACGGCGAGCGTCGCGACGAGCACCGGGACGGCGACCACCGCCGTCGCCGTCGTCAGCCGGCGCGCGCTCGCCAGGCTCATCCCGCGCACCCTCGCACGGGCTCCGACGACACGCGCCCGTCCGCGCGGACCAGGTACACCTGCACGCAGACCTCGCCCGCCGCCTCGGAGGCCGGCACGGTGGCCGCGGCCTCCTCGGACATCGCCAGCGGCTCCTCGCCGGTCGCGGTGACGAGGCCCCACTGGAAGCGGTCGCCCGCCCGCGGGTCCGGGTTGGTCCACCAGAAGCGCACCGATCCGTCAGCCTCCCGCTCGCCGGCGAGCGTCCGTGGCACGGGGACGGCTTCGGCAGCCGGTGGTGCGGTGCGATCGTCGGCGAACCCGTCGGGCGGCGCGGCGTCCGGGCCCGCGCCACCGCGCCAGACCAGCACGAGGCCCACGCCGGCCGCGACCACCACCGCCGCCGCGACGCCGGCGCGCACCGCCGACCAGCCCCGCGGCGGTGACTGTCGCGCAGGCGACGGTCCGGCCGCCGCTCCTGTCGCGTCCGCCGCGTCGACGGCCAGCGCGGGCGTCACCACCGTCGAGGAGATCGGGCCCGGGGGGATCGGGGAGATCTCGAGGGGGGCGCGCTGGCGCGTCGCGTCGGGGTCGGCGGGCACGGCGAACGGACGCTGCCGGGTGGACCCGGCATCCACGTGGGGTCCGGCCGCCGGCATCGGCCCGGCCTCGCCCGGCAGGTCGAGCGTCGTCACGGGCAGCGAGAGCCCGGCCTCGACCTGCTGGAGCGCCCGCCCCACCGCGAGCGCGGACGGGTACCGCTCGTCGGGATGCTTCGCCATGGCCCGGGCGAGCACCCGTGCCAGCGCCTGCGGCACGTCGCCGCGTCCGATCGCCGGCACGGGATCCCGCTCGATGCGGGCGATGAGGTCCGCGGCGCCGTTCGCGCCGCCCGGCCGCTCGAACGGCGAACGTCCCGCGAGCAGCGTGTACAGGGTCGCGGCCAGGCAGTAGACGTCGGAGCGCTCGTCGGCCACCGCAGGCTCCGCGAGCATCTCCGGGGGCGCCCACGGCACGGACAGCCCCACCGCCCCGCCGTCCCGGTGGCCCCCCGTGGCGGCGATGCCGAAGTCCGTCAGCGCCGGCCAGCCGAAGTCGGTGGTGAGCACGTTCGCCGGCTTGATGTCCCGGTGCAGGATCCCGGCGCGGTGCGCCGTCTCCACGGCGGACGCCAGCCGCACGCCGATGCGCAGCACCTCGGCGACGCCGATCCGCTCGGTGCGATAGCGCTCGCCCAGTCCCGGCTGCGAGCAGTGCTCCATCACCAGGTACGGCCGGCCGTCCGCGGCGACGGACGCATGGTGCACGGTGACGATCGACGGGTGGTGCGAGAGCTGCGCCATGAGGTTCGCCTCGTCGGTGAACCGGGTGCGCACGGCGTCGTCCAGCCCCGTCGCCAGCAGCACCTTCACCGCCACCAGCCGGTTCGGCAGGTGCTGTCGGTACAGGAACACGTCCGCGAAGCCACCCACCCCGAGGACCCTCACGTAGTCGAACCCGGGCAGCAGCGGTGGCTTCGAGGCCTCGCGGGTCAAGGCGACACCCGGAACGTGACGCCGTCACCGACGTCCACGACGTCGCCGGGCGCCAGCACCGTCGGCTCGCCGGGGTGCAGGCGGGCGGGCGGGCCACCGGGACGCAGCACCCTCGTGCCGTTGAGTGACTCCAGGTCGGTCACCAGCACGTGCTCGCCCTCCTGGTGCACCTTCGCGTGGGTCCGGGAGACGTCCTGCTGCGGGCTCGGGACCGTCACCAGCCGCGGCAGGTCGCTCGCCGCCAGCCGGCCCGCCTGCGGTGCCCGGCCCAGCAGCACCGTGCGATCCAGGGGCACGACGAGCCCGGTGGACAGCTCGATGCGCGCCACTGCTGTGGCGAGCGGCGGCCGCGGCGGCGCCTGGGGCGGCCCCGCCGGCACGGCACCGGCCGCGCGCAGCTTCGCCAGGTCGCCGGAGACGATCGTCAGGCCGGGGTCGTCCGCAGGCACCCACCCCGGCTCGGCGGCGGTGCCCACCGCGCCGGTGAGCGGCTCGGCGGTCACCCGCACCTCCGCAGCCTGCACGGCGCCGGCCAGCAGCGGCAACGGGGCACCCTGATGTCCGGGCTCGCCGCCGACCGCGCGCAGCGTGACACCCGCGACGTCGTGAGCCGTCACCTCGGTCCACTCCGTCGCCTCGCCGGCGCGCACGCCGCGCATCCCGGACCCGATCACCGCCTCGACGTCACCGCGCAGCGCCGCGTGCAGCAGGCCGGCGCGCGAGAGCGTGAGCAGCGCGAACGAGGGCTCGAGCCCGTCCTCGCAGATCGCGACGAGCGCCTCGTGCACGCCGCCGCCCGTGGTGGCGGTCTCCCACAGCGCGTCGATCGTCGCGCGGGAGGCGCCCGGCCCGACGAGCGCCACCAGCCGCTCGCCGACGACGGCGATCGACGCGCCGGGCGTGTACCAGGCGCTCACTCGCCGCCCCCTTGAGTCGGCAGGAGCCCGCCGCCGAGCCCCAGCCCGGACCCACGCGGCGTGGTGCGGACCAGGTCGTCGCTCAGCCCGAGCGGTGCCGTCGAGACGTCGACCACCACCACCGTCACGTTGTCGCGCGCGCCGCGGAGCACGGCGTCCTCGACGAGCTCGGCGGCGGCGAGGCGGGGGTCCGCGGCGGTGGCGAGCACCAGCGCCAGCTCGTCGGCCGAGAGCTCCCGCGTCAGCCCGTCGGTGGCGAGCAGCAGCCGGTCGCGGTGGCCCACCGGCAGCAGCCAGTAGTCGGGCTCCGGTGGCTCGCCCGTGCCCATCGCCCGCGTCAGCACGTGCCGGTCCGGATGCGCCGCCACCTGCTCCGGGGCGACCACACCCGCGTCCGCGAGCTCCTGGGCCACCGTGTGGTCCACGCTGACCTGCTCCAGCACCCCGTCGGCGTAGCGGAACACCCGCGAGTCGCCGACGTTGAACACGAGCCAGTACGCCTCGCCGTCGAGCCGTGTCAGCGCGGCACCGGCCACCGTGGTGCCGCCCTGCCGCCCGCCCGTGAACTCGGTGCGCAGCCGCACCGCGAGCCGTCCGAAGCACCCGTGCACGTCGTCGACCGTCGGGTCGGGCCGCCCGGCGAGCCGGGCGAACTCCTCGACGGCGATCCGGCTGGCCAGGTCGCCCGCGTCGTGTCCGCCCATGCCGTCGGCGACGAGGAACACGGGTGGGTAAGCGAGCAGCGCGTCCTCGTTGACCTCCCGTCCACCGCGGTTGGTCGCCGAGCCCCACGACGTGCGCACCCGCGTGCCTCCCCTCGCCCGAGTCCTCCCGTTGTCATCGGCCCGACGAGGCCGCGACCTGAGCGAACGAGGGCAGGAGCGAGGCTAGATGCCGAGCTGGAACACGCCCCAGTAGGCGAGCACGACGAGGAGGGTCAGCGTGCCGAGGCCCACCGCCCAGGTGCCGACGAGCCGCACCGCGCCGGGCGCCACGCGCCCGCCGCTCGCCCGCACGTCGGTCATCCGCCGCCCGAGCAGCACGGCGGCCACCACCACCCAGATGCCGAGCGCCCGCACCAGGATCCAGCCGCCCTGCACCACGAGGGCGTTCTGCTGGTAGTCCATCGCCAGGCGCCCGATCGCCACGATGTACCAGACGAGCGCCGCCACCGTGGCGATCGCCCCGAAGCCGACGCCCGCCAGCCGCCAGGCGATGCCGGGAGCCCACCGCGGCCCCTCGGTGGCGACGCGCACCCCGACCGGGCTCCAGCCTCGGCGGGTGACGCGCGCCCGGCGCACGGCCCGGTCGGCGAGGACGGCCAGCCACGGCAGCACGACGAGTGCCGCCGCGCCCAGGACGATCGCGATGAGCACGTCCCCGGAGGTGATCCACCGCGGCTGCGGCACCGGCGCCGCGAGGTAGTCCTGGTGAGGCTGTTCGCCGGCGATCTGCGGCGGCAGGATCCCGGTGCGCGGCAGGCCGAGGATCCAGCCCGTGACGTCGTCGAGGAACTCGGGCAGCACGCGCCGGTCGACCTTCACCCCGTGGTCGGCGCCGGCGTAGTAGCGCACGATGACCGCGTCGTTGCCGGCGACGTCCGCCGCCGCGAGTATCTGCTGAGCGCCCTGCACGATCGGCATCGACGCGTCGGCGGTCCCGTACGCGACGAACAGCGGCTGCTGGAGCTGCTCCAGGAAGGGCTGCACGTCGAAGTCCACGTAGTCGAAGCCGCCACCCGGGATAGACATGCCGACGGCTCGCGGGATCGCCCGGAACACCCCGTGCGGCACGCCGGTGTTGCGCAGGTAGTTGTCGGCCGCGAACGCCGCCTGCTGGCGGGGCGGCACCACCGGGTTGGAGACCAGGACGAGGAAGGCCAGGTCGGGGTCCGTCGCACCCATGACCGGGGCGATCCAGCCGCCCTCGCTCTCCGCGTACACCCCTACCTTCGAGGCGTCGACGTTCGGACGCGCCCGGAGCAGCTCGACCGACTTCTCGTAGTCGGCGGCCATCCCGACGTAGTCGCGGAACCGCATGGAGTACGTGTCCATCCGCTTGTCCGGCACCATCGTCGCGATGCCCGCCTCGGCCAGCCGCACCGCGTGGTCCACGAACGCCTCGGCGAACCTGCCGGTCCCGGCCCCGTGCACGAACACCACACCGGGCACCGGGCCGCGCGTGCCGATCGGCTCGATGATCCGAGCCCGCACGCTCACCTCGTCGGTGAGCCGCACGGTGACGATGCTCGTCTTCGTCTCGTAGTGCGGCAACGCCGGGGCGCCGGTGATCGCCGTCTCGGCCCGGGCGACCTCGATCTGCTCGCCCAGCGGCTCGGGATCCCATCGCGGGCCCAACGCCGCGCCCACCACCGCCAGCAGCAGCACGCCGAGCACCACGGACGCCAAGCCGCCGTACCAGCGGCCCACCACGCGGCGCACCTCGGGCTCGTCGGGCCGCCGCAGCCGCAGCGCCTCCCCGACCGTCTTCGCGGAGATCGCCACGCTAGAACCCCAACCGTCCGAGCTGCTTCGGGTCTCGCTGCCAGTCCTTCGCCACCTTGACATGCAGGTCGAGGAACACGCGAGCGCCGAGCAACGCCTCGATCTCGCGCCGCGCCCGGGTACCGACGTCGCGCAGCCGCGCCCCGCCCTTGCCGATGACGATCGCCTTCTGCGAGTCCCGCTCCACGTACAGCTCCACCCGCACATCGAGCAGCGGGACGTCCTCGCGGTCCGCGGTCCCCCGCGGCGTGATCTCCTCGACCACCACGGCCAGCGAGTGCGGCAGCTCGTCGCGCACTCCCTCGAGCGCCGCCTCGCGCACCAGCTCGGCGACCATGACCGCCTCGGGCTCGTCCGTCAGCTCGCCGTCCGGGTAGAGCGCCGGACCCTCCGGCAGGTGCGACACCAGCACGCCCGTCAGCTCGTCGAGCTGGTACCCGGAGCGGGCCGAGACCGGCACGATGTCCGCCCACTGCCCCAGCTGGTCGATCGCCAGCAGGTGCTCGGCGAGCTTGCCCTTGCCTACCAGGTCGGCCTTCGTCGCGATCGCCACCACCGGCCGCGCGCGCCGCCCGCCCGCGAGCGCCGCCAGCTCGGCGGCGATGAACCGGTCGCCCGGCCCCACCTGCTGGTCGGACGGCAGGCAGAACCCGATGACGTCCACCTCCGAGAGCGTGTCCTTCACCAGGTCGTTGAGCCGCTCGCCGAGCAGCGTGCGCGGCCGGTGCAGTCCGGGCGTGTCCACGAGCACCAGCTGCGCGTCCTCGCGGTGCACGATCCCCCGGATCGTGTGCCGCGTCGTCTGGGGACGCATGGAGGTGATCGCGACCTTCTGCCCCACCAGGGCGTTGGTCAGCGTCGACTTGCCGGCGTTAGGACGCCCGACGAGGCACGCGAACCCGGATCGGAAGGACATAGCCCTCATGCTCGCATCGCGCCGGGCTGGTCCGGTGCATCCGCACCGTCCACGCGGCTGACCAGCACCGTCGCGAGCCGCCGCCGGCGCCCCTCCACCCGCTCGGCCACCAGGTGCAGCCCGTGGATCTCGCCGGACGACCCGGGCAGCGGCACCCGGCCCAACGCCTTGGCCAGCAGCCCGGCGGCCGTGTCGACGTCCTCGTCCTCCACGTCGAGGCCGAACAGCTCGCCCAGCTCGTCGCGCCCGAGCCGCGCCGGCACGCGGTAGATCCCGTCACCGAGGTCCTCGATGGCAGGTGCGGACGGGTCGTGCTCGTCGGTCAGCTCGCCGACGATCTCCTCCAGCGCGTCCTCGATCGTCACCAGGCCGGCGATGCCGCCGTACTCGTCGACGACGATCGCCATGTGGCTGCTGCCGTCGCGCAGCTCGCGCAGCAGGTCGTCGACCGGCTTGGACTCCGGGACGAACACCGCCGGGCGGGCGAGCGGCCCGACGGGCGCATCCCACTCGTCGTCGTCCACCTCGCGGCCGGGCACCAGGCGGCGTACGACGTCCTTGAGGTAGGCGACGCCGCGCAGGTCGTCGATCGTCTCCCCCACGACCGGTACCCGGCTGAACCCGGAGCGCAGCAGCAGGGACAGCACCTTGCGCAGCGGCGTGTCCTCACCGGTGACCACCATGTCCGTGCGAGGCACCATCACCTCGCGCGTCAGGGTCTCGCCCAGCTCGAACACCGACTGGAACATCTCGCGCTCGTCGTCCTCGATCGCCTCGGACTCGCTCACGCGCTGGACCATCTCGCGCAGCTCGTCCTCGTCCTGCTCGGCGCTCGTGGCGCCCGCGGACGAGCGGCCGATCCTCCCGAACACGCGGGTGACCCCGCCGAGCAGGGGCGAGAGCACGGTCAGGGTGCGCACCGGATGGCGGCGCCCGACGCTGCGCGGGGAGACGCGCACCAGCAGGAAGGCCAGCGCGGCGCAGCCGGCGAGCGACACCAGCAGCACCGCCCACCACGGCCACTCGCTCGAGGCGACCCACAGCGTCAGCGAGACGGTGGCCGTCATCTCGGACACGAGTCGCACGAACGCCGCGGACGACGACACCGCGCCGGCGTGCTCCACCAGCGCCATGACGCGGGCGGCGGAGCGGTGCCGGTCCGCGACCAGCTCGGTCGCCTGCGCACGGGTGACCCGCAGCACCGCGACCTCACCTGCCGACAGGAGCGCAGCCAGCACGATCCCGACGACGACGAGCGTGACGAGCAGGCCGATCGGTGGCGTCATCGGGCGGCCAGGAACGTCAGCAGCAGCCGACGCTGCAGGGCGAACATCTCCTTCTCCTCGTCCGGCTCCGCGTGGTCGTAGCCCAGCAGGTGCAGGATGCCGTGGACCGTCAGCAGCAGCAGCTCCTCGGCCGTGCTGTGACCGGCCGTCAGCGCCTGCTTGGCGGCGACCTCGGGGCACAGCACCACGTCGCCCAGCAGGCCGGCCGGGGCCGGGTCGTCGTCACGGCCGGGGCGCAGCTCGTCCATCGGGAAGCTGAGCACGTCGGTAGGCCCGGGCTCGTCCATCCAGCGCACGTGCAGGTCGGTCATCACGTCGGTGTCCACCAGCAGCACCGACAGGTCGGTCTGCGGGTGCAGGTGCATCTCGTCGAGCACGTAGCGGGCGAGCGCGGCGACCTCCGCCTCGTCGACCTCGTGGCCCGACTCGTTGTTGACCTCGATGCTCATTCTTCGGCGCTCACTCCTGGGCGTCCCACTTCGCGTAGGCGTCGATGATGTCGCCGACGAGCTTGTGCCGCACCACGTCCGCCGAGCTGAGCCGGCAGAACGCGACGTCGTCCACCTCGCCGAGGATGCGCTCGACGATCCGCAGCCCGCTCGTGGTGCCGCCGGGCAGGTCCACCTGCGTGACGTCGCCGGTGACCACCACCTTCGAGCCGAAGCCCAGGCGGGTGAGGAACATCTTCATCTGCTCGCTCGAGGTGTTCTGCGCCTCGTCGAGGATGATGAACGCGTCGTTGAGCGTGCGGCCGCGCATGTACGCCAGCGGCGCCACCTCGACCGTGCCGGCCTCGAGCAGCCGTGGGATCGAGTCGGGGTCCACCATGTCGTGCAGCGCGTCGTAGAGCGGGCGCAGGTAGGGGTCGATCTTCTCCGCGAGGGTGCCCGGCAGGAACCCGAGCCGCTCGCCCGCCTCGACCGCGGGCCGCGTCAGCACGATCCGGTTGACCTTGCGCGCCTGGAGGTACTGCACGGCCTTGGCCATCGCCAGGTAGGTCTTGCCGGTACCCGCCGGGCCGATGCCGAACGTCACCGTGTGCAGGTCGATCGCGTCGACGTAGTCCTTCTGACCGGCCGTCTTGGGCCGGATGGTGCGGCCCCGGCTGGACAGGATGTTGAAGGTCAGCACGTCGGCCGGGCGCACGGTGGAGCCTTCGCGCAGCATCGCGATCGAGCGCGTGACGACCTCCGGGCTCAGCGCGGTGCCGGCGCCGGCGGTCTCGACGAGCTCGTCGATCAGCCGCGCGACCAGCGCGACGTCACCGGCCGGGCCGGACAGGGTCACCTGGTTGCCGCGGACGTGGACGTCGACCTGAGGAAAGCCTGCCTCGATGGCGCGCAGCACCTCGTCGCGCAGGCCGAGGAGCTCGACCATCGAGATGTCGGCCGGGACGCTGATCCGGTGCTCGACCCGCGCCGGTGCGGCTGCTGAGGCGGCTGCGCTGGTGCGCGGCAGGCGAGGGGCTGGGGTGGACTGTGCCATGGGGTCGGCGGGTGCCGTGCACTCCTTCGGATCGGGTGACGATCCATGCTACCCGCGGGGCGAGGACGAGCCTCAGCGACCCCCGCGCGCCCCGGTCCGCTGCGACTGTCCCCGACGGAGAACCACCAGCGCGGTGCCGCCGGCCACGAGAGCCAAGGCCGCCAGACCGAGGGGGCCGGCAACCGCACCCGTCAGGGCGAGGTCGCCCTGGCTCGTGTCCTCCGGCACCGGCACGATCTCCGGAGCCAGGTCCACCGTCGCGGTCGACGTGAGCGAGGCCTTCGTGGCGTCCGCGGGCGCGTCCGGGTCGGGGATCGCCCGCCCGCCCTGGTCGACGGCGATCGCCCGGACGGTCTCCTCGTCGGGCCCGAGGGCCGTCGCCGCGGCGGTGTTGGTCACCCGTCCGGTCGAGACGTCCTGGGCAGTCACCACGTAGGAGGCGGAGCACGTCGTCGCCTCGCTGACAGCGAGGTCCGTCGAGGCGCACGTCACCGCAGACAGGCCGGGCAGGAGGTCCTCGACGACCAGGCCGTGGAGCGGCACGCTTCCGGTGTTGGCCACCGCGAACGTGTAGTCGATCCGGTCACCCACCGAGCCGGCAGCGCCCGCGGCGAGCGCCGCCGTCTTGCGGATCGTCAGACCGGCGACGTCCACCGACGCCGCGGCGATGGGCTGCGGCTCGGCCCCGTCCGCCAGGGCCTGGCCGGCGGCGTCGACGTATGCCCCGTCGGCACCCACCGCAACCGCGTCCACCGGCTCCCCGCCGGCGAGGCCCGAGGCCGAGGCGGTGTTCGACAGCGGTCGCCCGGCAAGCAGGTCGGCCACCGGCACCGGGTAGGTCACCGTGCAGGTGAGCGACTCCCCTGCGGCGAGTGTCGTCGTCGGAGGGCAGGTCAGCGCCGGCAGGTCTCCGGTCCCGGAGAACTCGCCCTCGCTCACCGAGACACCGGTGACCGCCCCTGGGCCGTGGTTCGTCACGACGAGGGTGTAGAGCACGCTGCCGCCCACGGCCACGCTCGCGGCGTCGGCCTGCTTCCGGATCGTCAGCTGGGGTGCCGCCGTGGTCCAGATCGCGTACAGCGTCTGGTCGTCCAGGGCGACGGGCGAGGTGAACGCGTCGTCGCCTCCGGACGGCGTGGTCGACCAGCCACCGAACACGTAGCCCTCGCGCACCGGGGCTCCGAGGGTGCTGGCGAAACCGGATGCCTGGTCGCCAGGGTCGCCGACCTGGTACACCGCACCGATCGTGTCGCCGGCCGGGATCCACTGGCCGGGGTCGGCGGTGCCCGTGGAGGCCCACGTGCCTCCGTTGGCGTCGTAGCGCAGCCAGACGAGCTCGACGGCGCCCACGTCCGGCGTCAGCCGTCGCGCGAGGTGACGCTGATCCGCCGCGGCGCCACCGGCTGCGGTGCCGGCGTTGTCCGCGATGCCCGCAGGGCCGTCGGCGTGCGCGGCATCCCGCGGGACGATCGGCACGCTCGGGACGGTGCGGTATCCGCCGTCGGCGGCGTCGAGCGCCCACCGCGGGTCGCCCGCGTGCACCGAGCTGCCGTTCGCGGTCGCGGTCGGTGACGCGGTCCCGAACGCTGCCTGCGCGGTCACTCCCGCCGGGAGCGCCGTCCCGTTGTCGATGCCGAGGTTCCCGCCCAGATCGATCACCCCCGCCGAGGAGTACACGTTCTGGTACTTCCCGGACGTCGCGGTGTTGCCGAGGAGGAGCGAGTTCCTGAACTGCATCTTGACGGCAGCGGGTGTCGACGACGAGTCGTTCGTGATGGCCCCGCCCCGCTGCGTGAGCAGCCCGCCCTGGGCCGCCGTGTTGGCCGCGAACGTGCTCGAGTCCACCAGCACGTTCCCGTCGGTGATCTCGACGGCCCCGCCGCCGTCGCTGCCGTCGGTGGTACCGGCCTTCCCCGCCGCGAGGTTGGCGACGAAGGTCGAGTTGCGCAGCGTGGTCGGCACCACGCCGAGACCTTCGACGAGGATGGCGCCGCCCTCGTCGTAGGCGGAGTTCCCGACGAAGCTCGAGCCGTCGACCAGGAAGTCGAGAGTTGGCCCGGCGTTCTGCATCTCGACGCCGATCGCGCCGCCGTCGCTGCGCGACGCCGTGGTGCCGCCCGCCTCGGGGAAGTTGTTCGAGTTGCCCTCGAAGTAGGAGTCCCGCACCGTGAACGACCCGGTGGTGCCGCGCAGGAAGATGGCCCCGCCCCGTCCGCCCGACGTGTTCCGCAGGAACACGGAGCGGTCGATCACCAGGTCGGCCCTGCCGCCGGAGACGTTGATGGCTCCGGCGTAGTACGCGGTCGCCTTGTTGCCGTTGCCGATGAAGGTCGAGTCCTCGATGCGGATCGGCCCGTCCGACGGAGAGATCTGCAGGGCCCCACCGTTGGCGCACGGGTTGCCACGGAAGGTCGACTCGTCCACCGTCAAGGAGCCGAAGCCGCCGGCGGAGATCGCGTTGCAGACCCCCTCGACCACCAGCCCGCGCAGGACGACGGAGCCTCCCGCGAACGAGGAGATGCCGAGGCCTCCGCCGCCGGTCGAGGTCGTCCAGGAGCCGTCCGCGCCCACCGCGTTCCTGCCGGTCAGGTACAGGTTGGCGATCTCGACGGAGGCACCCGGCCCGCCCGCGGTGAAGCTGAGCGCGCGGAAGCTGCCGGACGCCCCCACCGCCACGGGGTTGGCTGGGTCGGCTCCACCGATCCACAACGACGTGCCGGCGGGAACCGTCACCGACACCGCGCTGGCGGGGGAACCGATGGCGGGGTCGAGCACGATCGCGGCCGCACCAGAACTCACGAGTGCGGGGACCTGTGCCCAGGCCGTCGCGGTGACGGCTCCCGCGGGAGCCGTCGAGGCTGCCTCCGCTTCCGTCGACCAGGTGGCGACAGTCACGAGAACCAGCCCCGCGGCACCCGCACCGGCGAGCAAACGACTCGGCATCCGTCGACTTGCGCTGCGGATGCTCATTCGCTGTCCCTGTCGATCGCCGAATGCTGCCGGTGTGGCAACGACGGCAAGGGTGACCGGCGACCGGGGCCGCCTGCGGGACGACTGTCGGCTTCCAGGGGTGGCCCCCCGCCGTTCGTGGTGCGCTCTCGCGACCAGTCGTGGGTACCTCGACGGGGATCCGAGGGCACCCGCGCCCAGGCCGTGCGGGGACCTGCGGCGGGGCTCGGCGCCACCGCTGGGCCCTTCGTCCTGAGGCATCATTCGCCGTCGGGCGCCAGACTGACGGGCGAGAACGCCGGGCGACGGCGCCCGGCGGCACACGCGGAGGTGCCAACCGTGGCCAAGTACGTCAAGGACTTCACCGAGGGCGACAAGGACCAGAAGGACCTGCTCGGCGGCAAGGGTGCCAATCTTGCCGAGATGACTCGCCTGGGACTGCCCGTCCCCCCGGGTTTCACCATCACCACCGAGGCCTGCCGGGCCTACATGAAGACGGGCGACGTTCCGCCTGAGCTGCGCGTCGAGGTCACCCAGGCGCTGCGACACCTCGAGGACGAGATGGGCCGCACGCTCGGCGACGTCCACGAGCCCCTGCTCGTCTCCGTCCGCTCCGGCGCGAAGTTCTCGATGCCCGGCATGATGGAGACGGTCCTCAACGTCGGCCTCAACGACGCCTCCGTGCGCGGCCTGGCCGAGTTCAGCCACAACGAGCGGTTCGCGTGGGACTCCTACCGCCGCCTGATCCAGATGTTCGGCCGCACGGTGCTCGGCATCGACGGCGACAAGTTCGCCGACGCCCTGGACGCCGCCAAGGAGGCCCGCGGCGTCACCAACGACGTCGACCTGACGGCCGACGACCTGCGCGAACTGGTCACAACGTTCAAGCAGATCGTCGTGGACGAGACCGGCCGCGAGTTCCCGCAGCACCCGCGCGAGCAGCTCGACCTGGCGATCGTCGCCGTCTTCGGGTCGTGGGGCACCGAGCGCGCGCGCCTGTACCGCCGCAAGGAGCGCATCTCCGACGACCTCGGCACCGCCGTCAACGTCGTCGCGATGGTGTTCGGCAACCTCGGCGCCGACTCGGGCACCGGCGTCGCGTTCACACGCGACCCCGGCACCGGCAAGGTCGGCGACTACGGCGACTACCTGTCCAACGCCCAGGGCGAGGACGTCGTCGCGGGCATCCGCAACACGATGTCCCTGTCCGACCTCGAGCGCCTCGACGCCGACTCGTACGCCGAGCTGAAGAAGGTCATGCGTCAGCTCGAGACGCACTACCGCGACCTGTGCGACATCGAGTTCACCATCGAGCGCGGCAAGCTCTGGATGCTCCAGACCCGCGTCGGCAAGCGCACCGCCCCGGCGGCGTTCCGGATCGCCGCGCAGCTCGTCGACGAGCACCTGATCACGATGGACGAGGCGCTCTCCCGCGTCACCGGCGCTCAGCTGACCCAGCTGCTGTTCCCGCAGTTCGCGCCCGGCGCGGCGACGAACCTGCTCACCAAGGCGATGGCGGCCTCGCCGGGCGCCGCGGTGGGTGCCGCGGTGTTCGACTCCAAGACGGCCGAGGAGTGGGCGGCGAACGGCAAGGACGTCATCCTCGTCCGGCGCGAGACCAACCCCGACGACCTCGGCGGCATGATCGCCTCGGTCGGCATCCTCACCGCGCGCGGCGGCAAGACGTCGCACGCCGCCGTCGTCGCCCGCGGCATGGGCCGCACGGCTGTCGTCGGCGCCGAGGCGCTCTGGGTGGACCCGGTGGCCCGGAAGTTCACCTGTGGCACCACCGTGGTCAACGAGGGCGACGTCATTGCCATCGACGGCACCACCGGTGAGGTGTTCCTCGGCGAGGTCCCCGTCACCCCGTCGCCCGTGACCACCTACCTGGAGAAGGGCCTCGACGCCGCGCTGGAGCAGGCGGCCGACGAGGACACCGCCGAGCTGGTCAAGGCGGTCGACAGGATCATCAGCCACGCGGACGAGAGCCGCCGGCTCAAGGTGCGCGCCAACGCCGACACGGCGGAGGACGCGATCCGCGCCCGGCAGCTCGGCGCCCAGGGCATCGGCCTGTGCCGTACGGAGCACATGTTCCTCGGCGACCGCCGCGTGCTCGTCGAGCGCGTGGTCCTGGCCCGGACGGACGAGGAGCGCGAGGCCGCCTTCGCCGCCCTGCTGCCGCTGCAGACGCAGGACTTCACGGACATCTTCGAGGCGATGGACGGCCTGCCGACGACGATCCGGCTGATCGACCCGCCGCTGCACGAGTTCCTGCCCGACCTGACCGCGCTGTCGGTCAAGGTCGCGGTCGCCAAGGAGCGGGGCGAGGTCGACGAGCGCGACGTCGAGCTGCTCGCCGCGGTCGAGCGGATGCACGAGGCCAACCCGATGCTCGGCCTTCGTGGCGTGCGCCTCGGGCTCGTCATCCCCGGGCTGTTCGAGCTGCAGATCCGCGCCATCTGCGAGGCGCAGGCGCTCCGCATCAAGGCCGGCGGCAACCCGAAGGCCGAGATCATGGTCCCGCTGATCGGCTCCATCCAGGAGCTGCACCTGGTGCGCGACAACGCACTGGAGATCATGAAGGAGGTCGGCGAGAAGTACGGCATCGAGCTCGAGCTGCCGGTCGGCTGCATGATCGAGCTGCCGCGCGCCGCCCTCACCGCGGGCCGCATCGCCGAGGAGGCCGAGTTCTTCTCCTTCGGCACCAACG
Organism: Actinomycetes bacterium; assembly: GCA_023438885.1. Taxonomy (GTDB): domain Bacteria; phylum Actinomycetota; class Actinomycetes; order Actinomycetales; family Cellulomonadaceae; genus Cellulomonas. The sequence goes on along the minus strand of JAEXPS010000038.1, from coordinate 432 downwards.
ACCTGACGCAGACGACGTGGGGCTTCTCGCGTGACGACGTCGAGGGCGCGTTCTTCGCGCAGTACACCGCCAACGGTGTCCTCTCGGTGTCGCCGTTCGAGACGATCGACACCCCCGGCGTCGGGCGCCTCGTCAAGATCGCCGTCGACGAGGGCAAGGCCACGCGGCCCGACCTCCACCTCGGCGGCTGCGGCGAGCACGGGGGCGACCCGGAGTCCATCCGGTTCTTCCACAGCGTCGGCCTCGACTACGTCTCGTGCTCGCCGTTCCGCGTGCCGGTCGCCCGGCTCGAGGCGGGCCGGGCCTCGGTCGAGACCGCCGGCAGCGACTCGCGCTGACCCCACGGGATCTCGCGCTCCCGCCCCGCACCGTCGCGAGGGCGGGCGCGCGGGTCCCCTGAGTCACCGCGGGCGGTCGGGTCAGGGCTGGGCC
>JAEXPS010000013.1 GCA_023438885.1 Actinomycetes bacterium | reverse complement strand
GCTCGGCATCACGCGGAAGCAGACCGAGGCCGCGTGCGCCGCGCTGGGCCTCGAGCCCTGGCACGACCCGAGCAACGCCCCCGCGCCCGGCGCCCCGCTGCGCAGCCGGATCCGCGGCGAGGTGCTCCCCGTGCTCGACGAGGTCGTCGGGCCCGGCGTGGCCGCTGCCCTCGCCCGCACCGCCGACCTGGCGCGCGAGCAGGCCGACGCCCTGGACCGCCTCGCCGACGACCTCCTGGCCCGCGCCGCCTCCACCCCCACTCCCACCCTCAACGCCCCCGCCTCCGCGACGACGTCCGAGGTCAGCAGGGGTAGAGGCCTGCTCACCTCGGACGCTGCGGCAGGGGGGCTGGGGGGCGAGGTTCGTAGGGCCGGGGGTGCCGGGTGGGACGTGTCGGTGCTGGCAGGGGCGCCTGAGGGGTTGCGGCGGGTGGCGCTGCACCGTGCGGCGCTCGCCGCGGGGGCGACTCCGGGTGCGCTGACCCGGGCGCACGTGCTCGCCCTCGACGCGCTCCTCGCTCGCTGGCACGGCCAGGGCCCCGTGGCTCTCCCCGGCGGAGTGGTCGGCGAGCGCAGGTATGGCAGGCTCTACGTGCACTTGGCCGACGAGCACGCAGGAGGACGGTAGGCGTGGACGCCTCGGACATGGGTCAGGACCTCGAGAAGGTCCTCCTGACCGCCGACCAGCTGCACACGCGGCTCGACGAGATGGCGGCGCAGATCGACGCGGACCACGTCGGCGGCGAGCTGCTGCTCGTCGGCGTGCTCAAGGGCGCCGTCATGGTGATGGCCGACCTCGCACGCCGGCTGCACACCCCCGTCCAGATGGACTGGATGGCGGTCTCGTCGTACGGCTCCGGCACCAAGTCCAGCGGCGTGGTGCGCATCCTCAAGGACCTCGACACCGACCTGATCGGCCGGCACGTGCTCATCGTCGAGGACATCGTCGACTCGGGCCTGACCTTGTCGTGGCTGCTGTCCAACCTGCGCAGCCGCGGCCCGGCCAGCGTCGAGGTCGCCGCGCTGCTGCGCAAGCCGGAGGCGGCGAAGGTCCAGGTCGACGTCAAGTACGTCGGCTTCGACATCCCCAGCGAGTTCGTCGTCGGCTACGGCCTGGACTACGCCGAGCGGTACCGGAACCTGCCGTTCGTCGGCACCCTGGCGCCGCACGTCTACGCCGGCTGACGGGGCTGCCCAGGGCCTTTGCCCTCCGCGAACACCCGGGGCACGCATGGCAACAGCGTGTACCGTCGAGCCAGCGTCCCTGGAGAGAAGGAACTGAGGGGCTCGGCCCCGATCGCCCATGAACCTCAAGCGCCTGACCCGTGGCCCCATCCTCTGGGTCGTTCTGGCCGTGCTGCTGATCGTGCTGGCGTTCAGCACGTTGCGCATGCCGTCGTCGCAGCGCATCGACACCTCTGACGGCCTGGCGCTCCTCGCCGGCGACACGGTGGAGCAGGTGAAGATCACCGAGGGCGTGCAGCGCGTCGACATGACGCTCACCGAGGACTTCACCAAGGACGACCACAACTACGGCAGCCGCGTGCAGTTCTTCTACGTGGTGCCGCAGGGTCCGGACGTGGTGGACGCGGTGGCCAAGGCCGACCCGCCGAAGGGCTTCACGTCCGACGTCCCGGTCACCAGCTGGTGGAGCAGCCTGCTGCAGTTCCTGCTGCCGATGCTGATCCTGCTGGGCCTGTTCTGGTTCCTGCTCTCGAACATGCAGGGCGGCGGCAACCGGGTGATGAGCTTCGGCAAGTCGCGCGCCAAGCTGGTGAGCAAGGAGAGCCCGCAGGTGACGTTCGCGGACGTCGCCGGGGTCGACGAGGCCGTCGAGGAGCTCCAGGAGATCAAGGAGTTCCTGTCGGAGCCGGCGAAGTTCCAGGCCGTCGGGGCCAAGATCCCCAAGGGCGTGCTGCTGTACGGCCCGCCGGGAACCGGCAAGACGCTGCTGGCCCGCGCGGTCGCCGGCGAGGCGGGCGTGCCGTTCTACTCGATCTCCGGCTCCGACTTCGTCGAGATGTTCGTCGGCGTCGGCGCCAGCCGCGTGCGCGACCTGTTCGACCAGGCGAAGCAGAACGCGCCCTCGATCATCTTCGTCGACGAGATCGACGCCGTCGGCCGGCACCGCGGCGCCGGGCTCGGCGGCGGGCACGACGAGCGCGAGCAGACCCTCAACCAGATGCTCGTCGAGATGGACGGCTTCGACGTCAAGACGAACGTCATCATGATCGCCGCCACCAACCGGCCGGACATCCTCGACCCGGCGCTGCTGCGGCCCGGGCGGTTCGACCGCCAGGTCGCCGTCGACGCCCCGGACCTGCACGGCCGCGAGCACATCCTCGCCGTGCACGCCAAGGGCAAGCCGATGGCGCCCCAGGTGGACCTGACGGCGGTCGCGCGCCGCACCCCGGGCTTCACCGGCGCGGACCTGGCCAACGTGCTCAACGAGGCCGCGCTGCTGACCGCACGGACCAACGGCCGCGTCATCGACGACAAGATGCTCGACGAGGCCATCGACCGCGTGGTCGCGGGCCCGCAGAAGCGCACGCGCGTGATGAAGGACCGCGAGAAGAAGATCACCGCGTACCACGAGGGCGGCCACGCCCTGGTGGCCGCCGGGCTGCGTCACACCGACCCGGTGACGAAGGTGACGATCCTTCCCCGCGGCCGCGCCCTCGGCTACACGATGGTGATGCCGACGGAGGACCGGTACTCCGTGACGCGCAACGAGCTGCTGGACCAGCTCGCCTACGCCATGGGTGGCCGGGTCGCCGAGGAGCTGGTGTTCCACGACCCCACCACGGGCGCGAGCAACGACATCGAGAAGGCCACCGGAGTCGCCCGCAAGATGGTGACGCAGTACGGGATGAGCGCGACCCTCGGCGCGGTGAAGCTCGGCCAGGAGTCGTCCGAGGTGTTCCTCGGCCGCGACGTCGGCCACCAGCGCGACTACTCCGAGGACGTCGCCGCGGCGATCGACGTCGAGGTGCGCGCGCTCGTCGAGGCCGCGCACGACGAGGCGTGGGAGATCCTCACCTCCAACCGCGAGATCCTCGACCGGCTGGTGCTCGAGCTCCTCGAGAAGGAGACGCTCAACGCCGACGAGCTCGCGACGATCTTCGAGGGCATCGTCAAGGGGCCCGAGCGCGTGGTCTGGCTCTCCAGCGAGGAGCGGGCGATCGGCGCCGGCCCGGTGCTGACCCCCAAGGAGCTGGCGGCGAGCAACGGCACTCCGGCCACGGCGCCGCCCACGGAGGCCCCCGAGTCCTCTCGGCCGGTGTGACGTGGCCGAGCCGGACGTCCTCGGCGTGGACGCGGACGACGAGCCCGCGTCGGTGATCGGCCCGGTGTCCGCCACGACGGGGCGCGCCGTGCGGCCGTACGACCAGCCGCGCGTCGAGGCGGCGATCCGCGAGCTGCTGCTGGCGATCGGCGAGGACCCCGATCGCGAAGGGCTCCAGGACACCCCCGCACGCGTGGCGCGCGCCTACCGCGAGATGTACGCCGGGCTGTTCATGGACGCCGAGGACGTGCTGACGACCACCTTCGACCTCGGGCATCAGGAAATGGTGCTGGTGCGCGACATCGAGGTGTTCTCCACGTGCGAGCACCACCTGGTGCCGTTCCACGGCGTGGCCCACGTCGGCTACATCCCCGGCGACGACGGCCGCATCACCGGCCTGTCGAAGCTCGCCCGGCTCGTCGACGTCTACGCCCGCCGCCCGCAGGTCCAGGAGCGCCTGACCACCCAGATCGCCGACGCGATGGTCGACGTGCTCAACCCGCGGGGCGTGCTCGTCGTCGTCGAGTGCGAGCACCTGTGCATGTCGATGCGCGGCGTGCGCAAGCCCGGATCGCGGACGGTGACCTCGGCGGTGCGCGGCCAGATGCGCGACGTCGCCACCCGCGCCGAGGCGATGAGCCTGGTCCTCGGCCGCTGACCACCATGGCAACCGGACCTGCTGGCCTGCGCCATCTCGGCGACGGCGAGCGCACCCTCGTCATGGGCGTGGTCAACGTCACCCCCGACTCGTTCTCGGACGGCGGGCGCTGGTTCACGCCGGAGGCCGCCCTCGCCCACGGCCTCGACCTGCTGGACCAGGGCGCCGACCTCCTCGACGTCGGCGGCGAGTCCACGCGGCCCGGCGCCCGGCGGGTCCCGGTGGACGACGAGCTCGCCCGCGTGATCCCCGTCGTCGCCGCCCTGGCGGCACGCGGCGCGGCGGTGTCGGTGGACACGACCCGGGCGATCGTCGCTCGTCGTGCGCTGGACGCCGGAGCGGTGCTGGTCAACGACGTGTCCGGGGGCCTGGCGGACGACGAGATGTACGCCGTGGTGGCGGCGAGCGGCGCCGCGTACGTCGCGATGCACTGGCGCGGCCACGCCGACGTGATGGACGCCCACGACGTGTACGGCGACGTGGTGAGCGACGTGCGGCGCGAGCTGGGCGACCGGGTGGCGGCGCTGCGCGCCGCCGGCGTGCGCGACGACCAGGTGGTGCTGGACCCCGGCCTCGGCTTCGCCAAGGCCGGCGCCAGCAACTGGCCGCTGCTCGCCCGGCTGCCGGAGCTGGTGGCGGACGGCTTCCCGGTGCTCGTCGGCGCGAGCCGCAAGCGGTTCCTCGGCACCCTCCTGGCCGGCCCGGACGGCGAGCCCGCACCGCCGCTGACGCGGGACGAGGCGACGCACGCGATCACCGCGCTCGCCGCCGCGGCCGGTGCCTGGGCCGTGCGCGTCCACGACGTGCGAGGCTCGGCACACGCCGTGCGGGTCGCCGCCGCGTGGCGGGCCGCGGGCGGCAGGATCGGGGCGGAAGGATCGGCCGGGCGCATCGGCGCGCCGGGAACGGGAGGGTCGCGTGAGCACGCAGAGCGGTGAGCCGGTGCTCGACGAGCAGGGCCGGCGGCTGGACCAGATCCGCCTCACCGGGATCGCCGCCACCGGGTACCACGGCGTGCACGAGTTCGAGCGGCGCGAGGGTCAGCCCTTCGTCGCCGACGTGGTGGTGCACCTGGACACCCGGCGGGCCGCGGCCAGCGACGACCTGACGCAGACCGTCGACTACGGCGCGATCGCGCGCCAGGTGCACGCGGTGCTCGCCGGGGAGCCGGCCGCGCTGGTGGAGACCGTCGCGGAGCGGATCGCGGCCACCGTCCTGGCCAACGACGGGGTGCGCGCGGTCGACGTGGCGATCCACAAGCCGAAGGCGCCCATCGACGTCCCGTTCGGGGACGTGGTGGTGGCGATCCGGCGCGACCGCACCAAGCTGCCCGCCGCCGAGCCGTACCGGGAGCCGCCCCGTGAGCCGGCCCGTCAGCCGGCCCACGAGCCGCAGCCGTACCTCGGCCCGGCCGCCGAGGTCGCCCTGGTGCCCGACGAGCCCGCGGAGGGCGAGGTCGTCGACGGCGAAGTGGTGCTGGACCAGCTCGACGAGCGGCCGCCGGCCCCGGTCGACGTGGTCATCGCGCTGGGCGCCAACCTGGGCCCGGCCGCCGAGACGCTGCGCGCCGCGGTGCGCGAGCTCGGCGACGCGCGCGAGGTCGAGGTGCGCGCCGTCTCCCCGCTGGCGCGGACCGCCGCCGTCGGTGGGCCGGAGCAGCCGGACTTCCTCAACGCCGTGGTGCTGGCCCGCACCACGCTCGCCCCGCGCGAGCTGCTGCGCGTGTGCCAGGGCATCGAGAACGCCCACGGCCGCCAGCGGGGCACGCACTGGGGTCCGCGCACGCTCGACGTCGACATCGTGGTGTACGGCTCGGTGCTCGCGGTGACCGACGACCTCGAGCTGCCGCATCCGCGGGCCCACCAGCGGGCGTTCGTGCTGGCGCCGTGGGCGCAGGCCGATCCGGAGGCGGTGCTGCCCGGGCTCGGCGGCGGCCCGGTCGGCATCCTGGCCGACACCGCACCGGACCGCGACGGCATCCGCTGGCTGGCGCTCGACTGGCTGAGCGAGCCGGTGCCGACCACGAGCCCCGAGGAGCACGCGACCTCCTACGCCGCACCCCCCGAGCGACTCCCGGTGCACCCCGCGCCTCCGGCACCACCCGCTCCTCCCGCGGCCGGGCTGCCCGCCTGGCCGCCGCTGGAACCGTGATGCGCCGAACCCGTTGGCAGCGGCTCGCCGCCATCACGATCGCCGTCGGCGCGCTCGCGACCTGGCTGACCACCTGGCTCGAGCAGCGCGGTCCGGGCATGCCGCAGGTGCCCTGGCTCGTGGTCGCCGTCGAGCTGGTGCTCGCCGCCGTGGTGCTCTGGATGGGCTGGGCGGTGCGCCAGTACCAGCGCGGCAAGCGACCCACGCTGGACGGGATCCGCGCCGCGCGCACGGCCGTGCTGGCCAAGGCCGCCTGCTACACCGGCGCGCTGCTGACCGGCTGGTACGGCGGGCAGGCCGTGGCGTACCTCCTCGATGTCGGGACGCCCGGCAAGGGATCGCGGGCCGCGGCGGCCGCGATCGCGGCCGGGGGCGCGCTGGTGCTCGCGGGGGTGGGGCTGCTCGTCGAGTGGTTCTGCCGCATCCCGCCGCCGTCAGACGAGGAAGGCGAGCGTGGCGTGCCCGACCCGACGGCGATCTGAGCGGGGCCGCACTCGCGCGGGTGCGCCCGCGGGCGGACCAAAGCACTGAGGGTCGTCGCCGGGGGATGCCAGGATGGCGACATGGCCTCTGCTGCCGGCGGCGCATCCGCCGACCCGTTCGACCTCGACCTCCACTGGACCCCCGTCTCGCGGCGGCTCGCCACCGCACGGCTCACCGTGCTGGCGATCTGGATGGTCCCGCTGATCGCCGCCGGCGCCCTGCTGGCCGCGCTGACCGGCGTCGCGGGGCTGTGGGCGATCCCAGCGGCGTTCCTGCTGCTCAGCCTGTGGATCGCGTGGCTGGTGCCGCGCCAGGTCCGCGCGATGGGCTACGCGGAGCGCGAGGACGACCTGCTGATCCGCCGCGGCATCATGTTCCGCTCGCTGGTCGTGGTGCCGTACGGCCGCATGCAGTACGTCGACGTCTCGGCCGGGCCGCTGGACCGCCGGTTCGGCATCGCGAAGGTGCAGCTCCACACCGCGGCGACCACCACGAACGCGACGATCGCTGGCCTGCCGCCGGCTGAGGCCGCCCGGCTGCGCGAGCGGCTGGCGTCGCGCGGCGAGGCCCGGCTGGCGGGCCTGTGAGCGGGTTGCAGCCTCTGCCGCCCGCCCGGCTCGCTCCGGAGCAGGCCGGCGAGGGTGCCTACGACTGGCGCCGGATGCATCCGGTGACCCCGCTGCTCAAGGGCTGGAAGATCGTCGTCGCCGTGATGGCGATCGCGTTCGCGCAGGCGGGCGACGACATCGCGCAGGCCGCCGAGCTGCTCGACGGCAAGGGGTGGCTCGTCGCCCTCGGCGGGTTGGTCGCCATCGCCGTGATCGGCGTGCTGTGGTCGCTGGTCTCCTGGCGGGCCACCCGGTTCGCCGTGACCGACGAGGCGGTCCACCTGCGCCAGGGCGTGGTGTTCAAGCAGCAGCGCCAGGCCCGCCTCGACCGGCTCCAGGCGGTCGACATGGTGCAGCCGCTGCTGGCGCGCCTCGTCGGGCTCGCCGAGCTGCGGCTCGAGGTGGCCGGCGGCCAGAACTCGCGTGTGTCCCTGTCCTTCCTGCGGGAGGCCGAGGCCACCGCGCTGCGCGCGGAGCTGCTGGCGCTCGCCGCCGGGATCCGCCGCCCGCAGGTGCCGGCCGTGGCCCAGGGGCCCGGCGGCGACCCGTCCGACCCGGCTCAGGCCGTGGCCGCCGCCGACGGCGCGCCCGCCGCCTCGTCGGGCCCGACGCCCCTCGGTGCCCCGGCCTTCGAGACGGCGCCCGAACGCGTGGTGTACGAGGTGCCGATGCCGCGCCTCATCGGGTCCATCGTGCGCTCGACGTCCTTGCTGTGGATCGTCGCCGGCGTCGTCGGCCTGGCGGTCGCGCTCACCGCCGGTGCGCCCGCCGAGGTGATGTTCTCGGTGATCCCCGCGATGTTCGCCCTGGTCAGCTGGTTGTGGACCCGGCTGAACACGGGCGCGACCTTCCGCGCCGCCACGTCGCCGGACGGCATCCGGCTGCGCCACGGGCTCACCGAGGCGCGCAGCCAGACCGTGCCGCCGGGGCGCATCCAGGCGGTTCGGATGGTGCGGCCGTTGCTGTGGTCGCGCAAGGACTGGTGGTACGTCCAGGTGAACATCGCGGGCTACGCCGGCGACAACCGGAACCAGGCCTCGGAGACGGTGCTGCACCCCGTCGCCACCCGTGCCGAGGCGATGACCGCGCTCTGGCTGGTGCTGCCCGACCTCGGCGTGGACGACCCGGTCGCCGCGATCGACGCCGGGCTCGACGGGTTCGGCGAGGACGGCGGCTACACGGCCGCGCCCCCCAGCTCTCGGTGGGTCGACCCGATCGGATGGCGACGGCACGGCGTCCTGGTGACGCGGCAGGCGCTGCTGGTGCGCTCCGGGCGGTTGCGCCGGTCGTTCGTCGTGGTGCCCCACGAGCGCACGCAGTCCCTCGGCCTCGAGCAGGGCCCCCTCCAGCGCAAGTTCGGGTTGGCCAGCGTGGTCGCGCACTCGACGCCCGGTCCCGTGGCGCCGCGGGTCGAGCACCTCGACCAGCACGTCGCCGCGCGGCTGCTCGACGAGCAGGCGGCGCGCGCCCGGCACGCCCGCCGCGAGGCGGGGCCCGAGCAGTGGATGCGGGACCGGTGACGGTAGGGCCCGCGGGGGTCTCGGCCTCGTGAGCGCGGTGAGCGGCGCGAGCGGGCGACCGGGCCGGCTCGGCGTCGGGGTGGTGGGCGCCGGGCGGGTGGGGGCCGTGCTCGGCAGCGCCCTGCGTGCCGCCGGTCATCCGGTGGTGGCGGCCAGCGCCGTCTCCGAGGCCTCGCGGGAGCGTGCGGAGCTGCTGCTGCCCGGTGTGCCCGTGCTCGACGTGCCGGAGGTGGTGCGCCGCGCCGAGCTGGTGCTGCTGGCGGTGCCCGACGACGCGCTCGGACCGCTCGTCGCTGGTCTGGCGGCCACCGGTGCGTGGCAGGCCGGCCAGCTCGTCGTGCACACCGCGGGCCGGTACGGCACCGCGGTGCTGGACCCGGCGCGGTCAGCAGGTGCGATCCCGCTGGCGATCCACCCGGCGATGACCTTCACCGGCACGTCGCTGGACCTGACGCGGCTCCAGGACTGCCCGTTCGCGGTCACCGCGCCGGCGCCCGTGCTGCCGATCGCGCAGGCGCTCGTCGTCGAGATCGGCGGGGAACCCGTGGTGGTCGAGGAGGATGCGCGGGCGATGTACCACGCGGGCCTCGCGCACGGCGCGAACCACCTGGTGGTGCTGGTGGCGCAGGCCGCGGCCGCGCTGAGGGCCGCGGGGGTCGACGACCCCGGCCGCATGCTGCGCCCGTTGCTGGACGCTGCGCTCGACGGCGCGCTGCGGTCGGAGTCGCGCGAGGGTGGCCCCGGTGCCATCGATGCGCTCACCGGCCCGGTGCGCCGCGGCGACGCCGGGACCGTCGGCGAGCACCTGGAGGTCCTCGCCGGACTGGCCGCGGCGACCGGCGCGGTGGACGTCGTGGCGGGTTACCGTGCGCTGGCGCGCGCGGCCACCACCCGCGCGGTCGCCGCCGGCCTGCTGGACGAGCGCGCGGCACAGAGTCTGCTGGACACCCTGGCGGGCACGGAGGATCCCGGCCCGCGGGCCGGCTGAGGAGGAGAACGATGACCCGCCCGGTTCTGGTGCACGACTCCGCCGCCCTGGCGGCGGCCCTCGCGGTGCAGGACGTGCTGCCCGCCACGGGGCACGAGCACCGCCGTGCCGTCGTCATGACGATGGGGGCCCTGCACGCCGGGCACCTCTCGCTGGTACGCCGCGCCAAGGAGCTGGCCGACTGTGTGGTGGTGACGATCTTCGTCAACCCGCTGCAGTTCGGGCCGGACGAGGACCTCGCGCGCTACCCGCGCGACCTCGACGGTGACCTGTCGCTCCTGACCGGGCCGGACCTGCTCGGCGAAGGCGACGTGGTGTTCGCCCCGGCGCCGGACGCGATGTACCCGGCGGGCGACCCGGTGGTGCGGGTCTCGGCCGGGCGACTCGGCACCGTGCTCGAGGGGGAGTTCCGGCCTGGCCACCTCGACGGCGTGCTCACCGTGGTGCTCAAGCTGCTGCACCTGACGCGGCCCGACGCCGCGCTGTTCGGGGAGAAGGACGCCCAGCAGCTCGCCGCGGTGCGGCAGATGGCCGCCGACCTCGACGTGCCGGTGGCGGTGGTCGGGGCGCCGATCGTGCGCGACGAGGACGGGCTCGCTCTCTCGTCGCGCAACGCCTACCTCTCGCCGGCCGAGCGACGCCGCGCTCTGTCGCTGTCGCGCTCGCTGCGCGCCGCCAGGGAGGCGGCCAGGGCGGGCGCCGGGGCCGACGAGGTGCGCGCAGCCGCCGTCGCGGTGCTGACCGGCCCGGACGGCGTCGACTCGCTGGACTACGCCGCGCTCGTCGACCCGGCGTCGTTCGAGGACGCGAAGGGCGCGGGCCTGGCGCTGCTGGCGGTCGCCGCCCGCGTCGGCACCACCCGTCTCATCGACAACGCGGCCGTCACCCTGCGCCGCTGAGCCCTCCCTTCCCTCCGCCGACTCCTCCCCCCTTCGTGGCGTCCGAGGTCAGCAGGCCTCTAC
>JAEXPS010000258.1 GCA_023438885.1 Actinomycetes bacterium | reverse complement strand
CCCCCGCCGCGCCACGGGGGGGCGGGCGCGGGCGGCGGGGGCGAGCCACGGCAGGTGGACCTCGTCGGCGTAGACGACCGCGATGACCACGATCGCCAGCAGGTCATCGACCGCCGCGAGGGCCAGCAGGAACACCCGCACCGCCCCGGGCAGTCCGCGGCCCACCACGGCCAGCACCGCGAGCGCGAAGGCGATGTCCGTGGCCGTGGGCACGGCCCAGCCGTGCGCTCCGGTGCCGCCACCCAGCCCGACGACCAGGAGGAACACCGACGCGGGAACCACCATGCCGCCCACGGCCGCCAGCGCCGGCACCACCGCGCTGCGGCCGCGCAGGGAGCCGGCGACGAGCTCGCGCTTGAGCTCGAGACCCACCACCAGGAAGAACACAGCCAGCAGGCCGTCGGCGGCCCAGGTGGCGAGGGTCAGGTCGAGGTGCAGCGCGGAGGGACCCACCACGGTCTCGGAGAGCGTCCGGTAGGCGGCCTGCCACGGGGAGTTCGCCCACACCAGGCCGATCACCGCTGCCCCGAGCAGCAGGATGCCGCCCGGCAGGTCCGCGGACAGGCGGTGGTGCAGGCGGTGGGGCATCGGGCGCCTCGCAGGGTCGGGTCGGTTCGGACGCCGACCAGGCTTCCCGGCACACCTGCGGGTGGTCCCGCGTGACATCCATCGTACGGGTGGGCTTGCCCGCACCCCGTGGGCGAAGGTCCACCCACGCCGCTGTCCGTGCGGCGGCTTAGCCTCGTCGGGTGATCAGGCTGAGCCGAGAGCGGGCACGGCAGATCGCCGTGCGCGCGCAGCTCCTCGATGCGCACCGGCCCACCGACCTGGTCGAGGTCGTCGGCCACCTGACGTACCTGCAGGTCGACCCGACGAACGTGGTGGTGCCCGCGGTCGACCACGTGCTGTGGTCACGGCTGGGCACGGCGTACTGGCCGGGCGCTGCGGACGACGCGCTCGCGGACCGGCTGCTGTTCCAGCTGGTGGGGACGCTGCGCTCGTCGGCCGACCTGCCCCTGCACCTGGCGGAGATGGCGGCCTGGCCGCCGGAGGAGGGCCACGGCCAGCGCTGGCTGGCGTCCAACGAGGACTTCGCGCGCGACGTCCTCGCGCTGCTGCGTGCGGAGGGCCCGCTCCTCTCGCGTGAGATCCCGGACACGGCACAGGTGCCGTGGAAGACCACCGGATGGGACGCGAACCGCAACGTCACGATGCTCCTGGAAGCGCTCAGCACGCGGGGGAAGGTGGCGATCGCGGGCCGCGAGGGACGCGACCGGCTGTGGGACGTCGCCGACCGCGTATACCCGTCGCTGACGCCGGTGCCGCTCGAGGAGGCGCGCCGCGAGCGCATGCGCCGGCGGATGCGCTCGCTGGGCATCTCGCGACCGCGCATCCTGTCGACCTCCGCCGGGGAGCCGTGGCGCATCGAGCCGCTGGGTGAGCCGGCGGTGGTCGACGGGGTGGACGGCGAGTGGGTGGTGGACCCGGAGGCGCTGGACCAGCCGTTCGAGGGGCGCGCGGCGCTGCTGTCACCCTTCGACAGGCTGGTGCACGACCGCGCCCGCCTGCTCGACATCTTCGGCTTCGACTACGCCGTGGAGATGTTCAAGCCCGCGTCCAAGCGGGTCCGCGGATACTTCGCGCTGCCGGTGCTGCACGGCACGCGGTTCGTCGGCACGGTTGACGTCAAGGCCGACCGGCGCGCCGGCCTGCTGCGGATCAACGACCTGCACGAGGACGTGCCGTTCGACGGCGAGCTCCAGGACGCGGTGAACGGGCAGCTCGAGGCGCTCGCCTCGTGGCTGCACCTGACGCTGCGCTGACGTCCGGTGCGTTTCCACGCGTGCGGTGCGGTTGCAGACGCACCGAACGCGTGGAGACGCACCGCGCGTTCGTCGGGCGCCGAGCGGGCGCGGCGCGGAAGCGCTAGACGAGGCCGAGGCGGCGCAGCACCGGCTCGCTGCGCAGCTCGCGCAGGGCGTCGCGCGCCACCCAACGCGCGGCCCGACTCTCCGGGTGCGCCGCGAGGATCCGCTCGCCGCTCGCCAGTGCCGCCTCGTGAAGGGCCGGTGACCGCTTCCCGATCTGCCGCAGTGCCCAGTTGACGGCCTTGGAGACGAAGTTTCGCTCGTCGGGCGCCTCACGCTCGACGAGGGGAAGGAAGGCGGCGAGCCGGTCGTCGGGCGCCTTCTTGTCGTGGACCGCGAGCTGGCACATCAGCACGAACCCCGCACGCTTGACGAACGTCTCCTCGCGGCCGGCCCACTCCCGGGCCTTGTCGTAGGCGAACGGCGTGGGGACGAACAGCGCCTGGAGCTGGTCGCAGGTGTCCCAGGAGTCGAGGTCGCCCACCCAGGCGTCGGCCTGCTGCGGGGTGACGAGTGCCGGCACGTCGATGAAGCCCGCGAGCATCCGCGCCTCGTGGAGGCCGCTGGCCCACAGGCGGGCGGCGGTCTCGTGGACCAGCGCCGGCTCGCGGCGGCGCAGCGGCCGCAGCTCGGCGGCGATGGCGCGCAGCTCCTTGGCGCCGACACCGAGCAGGCCGTGCGGGCTGATGCCGTAGCGGGCCATGCCGGCAGCGTTCGCGGGGTTGGCTTGGGCGCGCAGTCGGCCGACGAGCTCCTCGGCCAGCGCCTGGGGGCTCGACGAGCCCGCGCCTGCCGCTGCGCCCGGGTAGCCGGGGCGTGCCGTGCCGCCCGGCGAGCCGGCGGGTGCCGTGCCATCCACGGCCCCGACGGTATCGCCAGCCCGTCGAGCGCCCTACGTGGAGCGCTACGGGGAGAAGATGACGACGTGTCCTCTCCCAGCGCGTTCCTGCCGAGCCCCAGCTACACGATCACCCTGCGGGTGCAGGTGCCTGCCGACGCACGCGCCACCAGCACCGTCGTCAGCGCCGTCGCCGAAGCCGGGGCGGCGGTGGGCGGGCTGGACGTGGCCCACTCGACGCCCGAGGGCCTCGTGGTCGACATCACCTGCGACACCGTCGACGCCGAGCACGGCCAGCGGATCGTCGACGCGCTGAACGCCATCGAGGGCGTTCGGGTGCTCAAGTGGAGCGACTCGACGTTCCTCATGCACCTGGGCGGCAAGATCGAGGTGGCCGTCAAGGTGCCGATCAAGACGCGGCGCGACCTCTCCCGCGCGTACACCCCCGGCGTCGCGCGGGTGTGCCAGGCGATCGCGGCCCACCCGGAGGACGCGCGGCGCCTGACGATCAAGCGCAACACCGTCGCGGTGGTGACCGACGGGACGGCGGTGCTGGGGCTCGGCGACATCGGGCCGGCCGCCGCGCTGCCGGTGATGGAGGGCAAGGCGGCGCTGTTCAAGCAGTTCGGCGGGGTGGACGCGTGGCCGGTGTGCCTCGACACCACGGACACCGAGGAGATCATCGCGATCGTCAAGGCGCTGGCGCCGGTGTACGGGGGCGTGAACCTCGAGGACATCGCGGCGCCGCGCTGCTTCGAGATCGAGGCGCGGCTGCGGCGCGAGCTCGACATCCCCGTGTTCCACGACGACCAGCACGGCACGGCGATCGTGGTGCTGGCCGCACTGCTCAACGCGCTGAAGGTGGTCGGGAAGTCGCTGGCGTCCGTGCGGATCGTCGTGTCCGGGGTTGGCGCTGCGGGCAACGCGATCGTCCGGCTGCTGCGGGCGCAGGGCGCGCGCGACATCGTGGCGTTCGGGCGCTCGGGTGCGCTGCACCCCGGGGAGCTGTCCGGCGACCCGCACCGGGACTGGATCGCGCAGCACACGAACTCGGCAGGTTTCACGGGGTCCCTCAAGGCCGGCCTCGCCGGGGCGGACGTGTTCATCGGCGTCTCGGCTGCCGGGCTGCTGGACGGGGACGACATCGCGACGATGAGCCCCGGGGCCATCGTGTTCGCGCTGGCCAACCCGATGCCCGAGGTGGACCCGCTGGCCGCTGCCGCGACGGCCGCGGTGGTCGCCACCGGGCGCTCCGACCTGCCGAATCAGATCAACAACGTGCTGGCGTTCCCCGGCCTGTTCCGCGGGCTGCTGGATGCCGGGGCCAAGGACATCAGTACCGAGCTGCTGCGCGTGGCCGCCGTGGCGATCGCGGAGGTCGTCGGGCCCGACGAGCTGAACTCGTCCTTCGTCATCCCCGGGGTCTTCGACCACCGGGTCGCCGAGCGGGTCGCCGAGGCGGTGCGGGGCCAGGTGGCGCGAGAACGCGCTTCCGCGTAGGGCCTGCCTCAGAGATCGAGGAAGTCCCGGAGCCACACGCCGACGTCGCGGAGCGTGTCGTCGTCGACGACGCCGACGGCCTGGCTCACGCGCTCTCTCGCGACGGTGCGCGGCTGTTCGGTCATCGCCCAGCTGGGACGGTCCAGCCCGGTGGCGCCGCGGAGAGCGACGTGGTTGGGCCACCCGCGGTCGGTGGTCGTCACCGGGAGCACGATGGCAAGGGCCGTCGCGACCTCCAGGTACCCGCGGCTTGCGACGACGAGCGCCGGCCTCCGGCCGGCTTGCTCCCGGCCCTGGGTTGGCGAGAACTCAGCCCACACCACCGAGCCGCGGACGAGCGCGTTCACGTGTCGGGACCATCGGCGAGCGCCTGGTCCCACAGCTCTGTCTCGGCGCGGTACTCGCTCCACGACGGGGCGTCCGTGAGGGCCATCGCCTCCCGCATCGACGCGAACCGTTGCTCCCGCAAGTAGGCGTCCAACAGCCGCTCGACGAACGAGCCCGCCGTCAGCCCCTCGTCACGCGCCGCCTCGTTGAGGCGATCCCGCAGGTCGGAAGACACCTTGATGGTCGTTGCCGTCACGCCGCCCAGTATACCGGTGGTATACCAGGGGCGAGAGTCGCGTGCGGGTTCTATCCGGTTGCTCGCCGAGAGACGTCGTGCCACGTTCCCATTCGTGGTGTCATCAAGGCGGGACGACGAAGTCGAGTACCTGCGGAGAGTCGAGATCCTGGCGCACGCGGTCGTCGAGGAGGCAGCCGCCGAGCAGTGGCTCGAGTTCGGGAGCGCCGGCCAGAGCGCGGCGACGCCGTTGCGCCGCGCGGTCAATGTGATGGCACCGAACTGCGCATCACCCACTGGCACGGGGACGGCTGCGTCGACGACTGACTCGGACAGCGGAACCGTGCCCGGATCGGACCTGACCGCACTGGGTCTCCTCGAACGGTGGTGATCCAGCAGCACCTTCGGGGGCCCACTGCGGTTCAGTGGAACTGCTCGACGCCCAGACGCGGCTGTCTGGCGCTACGGCCGCTCACGCGCGCTGCGCAACCACAGCAAACGTGACTCCAGTCGGGCTGTACTCCGCACCCGCGACGTCGCCATACACGTCCACGAGGTCGAAACCAGCCTCGGCAAGTTCGGCTGCGACGGCCTCGGGAGTCAGGCAGTGCGTCCAGTTCCAGTACTGACGCGTCGAGATCGCGGTCTCGATCGTGTAGCGCTCGAGCGCGAGGCGCAGCTCCGGGTACGTCCAGGTCTCGCGTGTTCCCGTGTAGGGCGGCTCGGCCCAGAACCCGTCCATGAGATCGGGTCCGGTGACTGTGCCCTCGACGAAGTGAGCGAAACGCGCCGCGCCGGTGACGTCGAACAGCAAGCGGCCGCTCTCGTTCAACGCGGCGCGAACACGCAGCAGGAGAACCGCCCGCTGGGTCGGGCTGAGCGCACAGTAGTCCTCGTAGATGAGGATCGCGGCGTCGTGACCCGACCCAAGGTCGTCCGTGAGGTAGTTGCCCTGGTGGAAGCGGGTGGGCAGGTTCGCTTCCTCTGCGACCCTCCGAGCGTGGTCGAGCGATCGACGCGAGACGTCGACTCCCAACACGCGGATGCCGCTTCGCGCAAGACGGTGGGCGTACAGCCCGGGACCGCAACCGAGATCCAGCAGACGTGATCCGCGGTCCAGCTGGAGAGTCGGGATCAGCCACGCGACGGATCGGTCGATGAAGGCGTGTGGTCGTGAGGCGGGTAGGCCATCGGGGTCGAGATGCAGGGCGAGCATCTGCGCCGAGACGTGGGGGTCGTCCCAGAACTCGGGCGTGGTGTACGCGCTGAAGGGCGCTGGTCGAGATGGTGCACTCATGAGCGAAACTCCTTGAGAGGTCGGCGAAGGGCGGCCGCAGGGGGCCGGTGCGGGTCGCGACCTAGGAGTTCATGACGACCACGGTAAGGGTCGAGCGCGCTCGGGCTCTCCGTATTTGTCGGCTGCCTCGCCACGAGGAGCGGGCCGCTACATCTGCATGTCGACGAACTGCGAGTAGTGGCCCTGGAAGGCGACCGTGATCGTCGCGGTCGGGCCGTTGCGGTGCTTGGCGACGATGAAGTCCGCCTCACCGGCGCGCGGCGACTCCTTCTCGTAGGCATCCTCGCGGTGAAGCAAGATCACCATGTCCGCGTCCTGCTCGATGCTGTTGTGGACCGCGATGCCGTCGGCGATGAAGTTGTGGGCGCCGACCACCGTCGCGTCGAAGACCTGGCGCTCGCCTAGCGGCTCGATGTCCACGACCTCGTCCCACAGCAGGTCGTTGACCGCGAGGATCTCGAGGTCTTCGCTGTCGAGCAGCTCGGCGACGCGGCCGAGACGCTGGCGCGACGGTGCGTGCTTCCACAGGGTCGACCCGCTGAACTGCGTCCCCATGGCCGCCGCGAACTCCCGGTGCGTCATGCCTCGCTCGGCGAGCAGCGTCCGCACGTCGTCCCAGACCTGGCGCGGCACGGTGTCGACGTTCGGGTTGCTGGTGGATGCACGGACGATCTCGAGAAGTCGGGCTGCTTGTGCCCCTCGGGCGCCGTGGACGCCGATCTCCTGCAGGAACCGCCGCTGGTCGTCCACTCCGGAGATGTCGAGGGTGTAGCCGTCCCGGTAGCCGGTCTTGTGGGTGGTGCGTACCCGCGTCGAGATGCCGAACCTGAGCAGCAGTCGCGACAGGCCGTCGATCAGCGGCCGCGACGTCGAGGCGTAGTACACGCGCCCGGCGCGCTGGTTCCGGTTTACGGTGACCGAGCCGTCGGTCGCCCAGATGTGCCGGACGAAGAGCGCGATCTGTCGCTTCGGCAGGCCGAACACCGCCTCGGGAACGAACTTCTCGTGGCTCCTCGCGCCGAACAGCCCGAGGTCGTCGAGCCACTCGGCGATCGGGTTCCGCTTGCCGCGGGCCAGGCGGTACGGCGCAGGAAGCCGCAGCGTCGTCACACGCGCTGCGGCGTAGTCGTCGCGCACGGGGGTGACGCCGAAGGCCGCGGCGGCGTCGCCGACGATCGCGAGGTTGGCCTCGTCGATGGACGCGTAACGCAGCGGCTGGCGACGAACGAAGGACCCGTCCCCGAGAAGATGGGCCAGCATCACGACTTTGCGGTCGTCCCACGCCACCTCGCGCTCGGGAGCCGGCACGTGGCGCGGCACGCCGATCCGTGACCCGACCTCCAGCGCGCCCAGCGGCGTCCAGCCTTCGTAGGTCAGGAACGGGTGGTTGGCGGTCGCGGTGACCTGCTTGCCGGACGCCAGCCGCAGCCGGAACACCGGCTTCACGCCGGTCGGGAACACGTGCGTCAGGTGTCGGCGCACGTACTGCAGCCGGTCGTCGAGCGCCCACACCGGCACGTCTTCCGCCCGCAGCGCATAGAGCTCGCCGAGAGTCGTCTCGGCGCCCGTGTCCGCGCGCAGCACCCGGGTGTCCTCGGTGAGGCAGCCCGACTCACGAAGGTCGCTCAGCATCGGCTTCTTGTCCTGCCGCTGCTCGGGGCCACGGTTGAGCTGCGAGATCGCGATCACCGGCACCTCGAGCTCCTTCGCCAGGAGCTTGAGCGCGCGGGAGAACTCCGAGACCTCCTGCTGGCGGGACTCGACGCGCTTGCCGGACGACATCAGCTGCAGGTAGTCGATCACCACGAGCTTGAGGTCGTGGCGCTGCTTGAGCCGCCGGCACTTGGCGCGGATCTCCATCAGCGACATGTTCGGGGAGTCGTCGATGAACAGCGGTGCCTCGGAGATCTTGCCCATGGTCGAGGCGACCTTGGTCCAGTCGTCCTCGCCCATCTGGCCGGTGCGCATCTTCGACAGGTGCACCCGCGCCTCGGCCGAGAGCAGTCGCATCGTGATCTCGTTGCGGCTCATCTCGAGCGAGAAAATGACCGTTGTTTGGCGGTGCCGAATTGCGGCAGAACGCGCAATATCCAATCCTAGCGTCGATTTGCCTATTGCTGGACGCGCGGCAACAACAATCATTTGTCCGGAATGCAGGCCGTTCGTCAGCCGGTCCAGGTCGGCGAACCCGGTGGGAACGCCCTTCATCCCGTCGCCGTGGTGACCGGCCGCCTCGATCTCGTCGACCGTCGCCCCGATGATCTCGGCGAGCGGCACGTAGTCCTCGCTCGCCCGCCGCTCGGTGACGGCGTACACCTCGGCCTGGGCCGTGTTCACCAGCTCGTCGACGTCGCCGCCGTCGGAGGCGTACCCGAGCTGGGTGATCCGCGTGCCGGCCTCGACCAGCCGGCGCAGGATCGCCCGCTCCCGCACGATGCGCGCGTAGTACCCGGCGTTCGCGGCCGTCGGCACCGTGGCGATCAGCGTGTGCAGGTACGGCGCGCCGCCGACCCGCCCGAGCTCGCCGCGCTTCGTCAGCTCGTCCGCCACGGTGATGGCGTCCGCCGGCTCCCCGCGTCCGTACAGGTCGAGGATCGCCTCGTAGACCACCTCGTGCGCCGGCCGGTAGAAGTCCGTGCCGCGCAGCACCTCGACGACGTCGGCGATCGCGTCCTTGCTGATCATCATGCCGCCGAGCACGGACCGCTCGGCCTCGACGTCCTGCGGCGGGGTGCGGTCGGGCCCGGCCGTCAGGCCGTACTCGAGATCCTCGATCGTCACCGGCTCCGCACCCCGTTCGCTTCCCTTCCAGCGTCGAACGCCAGTTCTATCCGCAGCATCGCAGCGAGCTCTGACACGCTTGGGAATCCTGCCCCCGGACCGATGGACGAGCCGACACTAGAAGCCCCCGGCCGCCGCCACAACGACCGCTTTCCACAGCCCCTGTTGACCACCGGACGTGCCCCCGCGTAGGCCGGTGTGCACAGCCGTGGACAGGACTGTGGATACTGAACGCGAGCGCGTTCGTGCGGGTCAGGGACCTGCGAGATCGTTGTACACCGGCTGTGGACCTCGGGGAGTTGGCACGAGTTGGGTGGGATTTCACCAGATGGACAGGCCACGTCCACGGTCGACCGCCAGATCCTCGCCCTCGCCGTCCCGGCCCTCGGCGCGCTCGTCGCGGAGCCGCTCTTCGTCCTCGTCGACTCCGCGATCGTCGGCCACCTGGGCCCCGAACCCCTCGCCGGGCTCGCCCTCGCCTCGACGGTCCTGACCACCGTCGTCGGGCTGTGCGTCTTCCTCGCCTACGCCACCACCGCGGCGGTGGCCCGGCGCCTCGGCGCCGGCGACGAGCAGGGCGCGCTGCGCGCCGGTATCGACGGCATGTGGCTCGCGCTCGGCCTCGGAGTCGTCGTGGCAGCCGCCGCCTGGGTGGCTGCGCCCTGGCTCGTCCAGGCGCTCGGCGCGCACGACGAGGTCGCCACCCATGCCGTCGCGTACCTGCGCTGGTCCGCGCCGGGCCTGCCGGGGATGCTCGTGGTGCTCGCCGCCACCGGCGTGCTGCGCGGACTGCAGGACACCCGCACCCCGCTGCTGGTCGCCGCCACCGGCGCGGCCGTCAACGCCGCCCTCAACGCGCTCCTGGTCTACGGCGCAGGCATGGGCATCGCCGGGTCGGGCTTGGGCACGGCGCTCACGCAGCTCGGCATGGCGGCCTGGCTCGGTGCGATCGTCGTGCGCGGGGCCCGACGACGGCACACGCCGCTGCGCCCCACGGCGGACGGCGTGCGCGGCTCCTGGCGCGCCGGCACGCCGCTGCTGATCCGCACGGCGACGCTGCGCGCCGCCATCCTCGTCACCGCGTGGGTGGCCACCGGCCTGGGCGTCACAGCCCTGGCCGGCCATCAGGTGGTCAGCGCCGCCTGGGGCCTGACGGCCTTCGCGCTCGACGCGCTCGCCATCGCCGCCCAAGCCCTCGTGGGGCACACGCTCGGCGCAGGCGACGTGCCCCGCGCCCGGGCCGTCCTTCGCCGCACGCTGCGCTGGGGTGTCGGAGTCGGCGCGGGGCTCGCCGTGCTCGTCGCGGCCGCCGCACCGTTCTACGTGCGCCTGTTCTCCGAGGACGACGAGGTTCGCCGGGCGGCCCTGCTCGGCCTGCTGGTCGCCGCGGCGACGCTGCCCATGGCCGGCTGGGTGTTCGTGCTGGACGGCGTGCTGATCGGCGCGGGCGACGGGGTGTTCCTCGCCAAGGCAGGCCTCGCGACGCTCGCGATCTACCTGCCAGCGGCCCTGGCCGTGCACCTGTGGGGGCCCGCGGGACCGGCCGGGCTCGCCTGGCTCTGGGCCGCCTTCGCGGGCGTCTTCATGGGCGCGCGCGCCGTGACGACGGGGTGGCGCGCCCGGGGGTCGGCCTGGATGGTCACGGGGGCCTGACCGCTCGGCGTTGTGATCACTCTGTTGGGAGCGATATCCAGATCCGTGATCCGTTGTTGGGGTGAGGTAACGCGACGGAAACGCAACGGGCGCTAGGTTTGCGCCCAGCCCCGACGCTGACGGGTCGGGAACCGGGCCGCCTGCGGGCGCCCCGACAACCACGGAGGTACACATGCGCAGATCGACACCGCGCCTTGCCGGTGCCGCGCTCGTCACCATCGCTGGCCTCGTCCTCGTCGGCTGCTCCTCGAAGGAAGCGGCCGGCGAGCTGACCATCCAGCCTGTGGTCGAGATCGACGCGACCGGCGCCGAGGCCGGCGGAGGCGACGCCGGCGAGCCCGCTGACCCGGCCGGCGACGGCACGGCCCAGTGCGAAGGGGTCGCCATCGCGATGACGGGCCCGATCACCGGTCCGAACGCAGCCCTGGGCAACTACGTCCTCAACGGCGTCAAGCTCGCCGTGGAGGCGCACAACGAGGCCAACCCCGACTGCCAGGTCGAGGTCAAGGAGTTCGACTCCGAGGGCGACCCGCAGAAGGCGACGCAGGTGGCGCCGTCGATCGTGTCGGACGACTCGATCGTCGGCATCATCGGCCCGATGTTCTCCGGCGAGTCCAAGGCGACCGGCCCGGTGTACAACCAGGCGAACCTGTTGATGCTCACCCCGTCCGCCACCGGCCCGGCCCTGACGACCAACGGCTGGAAGAACTTCGTGCGCGGCCTGGGCAACGACAACTCGCAGGGCAGCGCGGCCGCCAACTACATGCTGGGCGAGCTGGGCTACGAGAAGGTCTGCGTGGTCCAGGACGACTCCGAGTACGGCATCGGCCTGGCCGGCGTCGTCAGCGAGACGCTGGGCGGCAAGGCGATCGCCTCCTGCGCGGCCAAGGTGAAGACCGGCGACAAGGACTTCTCGGCCGCCGTCCAGCTGATCAAGGACGCCGATCCCGACGCGGTCTACTACGCCGGGTACTTCCCCGAGGCCGCTCCGTTCCTCTCGCAGCTGCGCTCCAGCGGGGTCGACGCGGCGTTCCTCTCGGACGACGGCACCAACTCCGACGACTTCGTCACGCAGGCCGGTGACGCCTCCAAGGACGCGTACCTGACGTGCCCCTGCGGCCCGGCTCCCGAGGAGTACGCCTCCAAGTACCAGGAGAAGTACAACGAGGCCCCCGGCGTCTACTCGGTCGAGGGCTACGACCTGGCGACGATCATCCTGGGCGCCATCGACCAGGGGATCACCGACCGGGCCGACCTCGTCGACTACGTCACGGCGTACGACGGCTGGGGCATCGCCAAGCACTACAAGTGGGACGAGACCGGCGAGCTCGGCGACACCACCACCTGGATCTACCAGGTGAAGTGACCCACCGACCGAGCGGCCGGGTCCGTCGGGGCCCGGCCGCGCGGCGGGC
>JAEXPS010000256.1 GCA_023438885.1 Actinomycetes bacterium | reverse complement strand
CCCCGCCGACCGACCGCACGCGCCGTCGCCCCCGGCGCCGGCCGGCCACGGCGGACACTGCCGCCCACGGGCCGCGCAGCGCCCGCATCGGGTCGCACCTGTTCCTGCTCGCGCTGGCGCTGTACTTCATCACCCCGCTGTGGTGGCTCGTGGTGGCCGCCACCAAGTCGAACTCGGGCCTCTTCGCGAGCAGCAGCAGCCCGCTCTGGTTCTCCGACGACTTCTCGTTCTTCGAGAACGTCGAGCGCCTGACGACCTACCAGGGCGGGATCTACTTCACCTGGCTGGGGAACTCGTTCCTCTACGCCCTCGCGGCGGGCGTCGGTGCCACGCTGCTCGCCGTGCTCGCGGGGTACGGCTTCGCGAAGTACCGCTTCCGGGGCCGCAACGTGGCGTTCGCGCTGCTGCTCGGCAGCGTCATGGTCCCGCTGACGGCGCTCGTGATCCCAACGTTCGTGCTGCTCACCGAGCTCTCGCTGGTGAACACCCGGTGGGCGGTCATCCTGCCCTCCCTGCTCAGCCCGCTCGGCGTCTACCTCATGCGGGTCTACGCGCAGGACGTCGTGCCCGACGAGATGCTCGACGCCGGACGCGTCGACGGCGCGGGGGAGCTCCGCCTGTTCTTCCAGGTCGCGCTGCCCCTGCTCCGCCCGGCGATCGTCACGGTGCTCCTGCTCAGCTTCGTCGCGACGTGGAACAACTACTTCCTCGCCCTGACGATGGTGCGCAGCCCGGAGCTCCTGCCGATCACCGTCGGCCTCGCCAACTGGCAGGCGCTGTCGAGCGGCGGCGCCGGCGGCGAGACCCTGTGGAACCTCGTGGTCACGGGTGCGTTCCTGTCCGTCCTGCCGCTCATCGCGGCCTTCCTCGCTCTGCAGCGGTACTGGCAGGGCGGGCTGGCCCTGGGCGCCATCAAGTAGCCGCCCCGCACGGCCAGGCCCAGCCGCCCCGCCGAGCGCCCACGTCGACCCACACACCCAGGGAGTGCTGCCCGATGCCTCACGCGACCATCACCGTCGACCCCGCCGCCGTGGTCTCGCCCGTGCACCGTCGCACGTTCGGCGGGTTCGTCGAGCACCTCGGCCGGTGCGTGTACACGGGCATCCACGACCCGGGGCACCCGACGGCCGACGAGGACGGGTTCCGCGGCGACGTCATCGACCTCGTGCACGAGCTGGGGATCACCACCGTGCGCTACCCGGGCGGGAACTTCGTCTCCGGGTACCGCTGGGAGGACGGCATCGGGCCCGTCGACCGGCGTCCGGTCCGCCTCGACCTCGCCTGGCACAGCACGGAGCCGAACACCGTCGGCGTCGACGAGTTCGTGCGCTGGTGCCGCAAGGTCGGCGTGGAGCCGATGATGGCCATCAACCTGGGCACCCGGGGCGTGCAGGAGGCCCTCGACCTGCTCGAGTACTCCAACATCGACGCCGGGACCGCCTGGTCGGACCTGCGCCGCGCCCACGGCACCGAGGAGCCGCACGGGATCCGGATGTGGTGCCTCGGCAACGAGATGGACGGCCCGTGGCAGATCGGCCACAAGAGCGCCGCCGAGTACGGCCGGCTCGCCGCGGAGACGGCGCGCGCGATGCGCAAGATCGAGCCGGGGCTGGAGCTGGTGGCGTGCGGCAGCTCGGGCCCGAGCATGCCGACGTTCGGCGAGTGGGAGCGCACGGTGCTCACGGAGGCCTACGACGCCGTCGACTACCTCTCGGCGCACGCGTACTACTGGGAGGAGGACGGCGACCTCGCCTCGTTCCTCGCGTCGGCGGTGAACCTGGACGGCTTCATCGACGGCATCGTGCGCACCGTCGACGAGGTGCAGGCGGCCCGCGGCGACGCGAAGCAGATCCACCTGTCCTTCGACGAGTGGAACGTCTGGTACCTGCACGGCGCCGCGTCCCGGGCGCCGACGGACTCCTGGCCCGTGGCGCCGCCCCTCCTGGAGGACCACTACGGGGTGGCCGATGCGGTCGTCGTCGGGAACCTGCTGATCTCGCTCCTGCGCCACAGCGACCGCGTGCACGCGGCGAGCCTGGCCCAGCTCGTCAACGTGATCGCCCCGATCATGACCGAGCCGGGCGGCCGCGCCTGGCGCCAGACGACGTTCCACCCGTTCGCGCTCACCGCGCGCCACGCGGTGGGCGACGTGCTCGCCGTCGGGGTGGACGCGCCCGAGCAGGCGACGCGCAAGCACGGGGACGTCCCGCTCGTGGACGCGGTGGCCACGCACGACCCCGGGTCCGGCGCCGTCGCGGTCTTCGTCGTCAACCGCGCGGTGGCGGAGCCGACCACTGTCGACGTGGACCTCGCCGCGGCCGGGCCGCTGCGTCTGGTCGAGGCGAGCACGCTGGCGGGCACCGACCCGTACGCCCGCGCGAGCGCCGACGACGACACGAGCCTGGCGCCGGCCCCGAACCGCAGCGCGGTGCTCGACGACGCCACGCTGCGCATCGAGCTGCCGCCCGTGTCCTGGTCGGTGCTCCGGCTGGCCCGGGCCTGACGCGGCGTCGCCGGCGCCCGCGCGCCGGCCGTGCCGGGCGGTCTCAGACGCCGGCGCGGCCCCGCACGGC
>JAEXPS010000253.1 GCA_023438885.1 Actinomycetes bacterium | reverse complement strand
GCCGTGCTCCGCGGTGCTGCGGGCGCGCTTGGCCAGGCCGTCGCCGGCGGCGATCCGCGGGCCCGGGTCGGCGCCGCGCAGGCGGTCGGACTCGGCCGCGTCGGCCAGCGCGGCCAGCGCCAGCGCTGAGTGCTGGATGCCGCCGAGGAAGTGCTCGGACCAGGTGCGCGAGAGGTCCTCGATCACCTGGTTCGCCAGCTCCACGGCTTCGTCGTACCGGCCGGCCCAGGTCAGCGCGTCGACGATCGCACCGCCGGTGAGGTGCAGGATCACCGCGTCCCGGTGCCACTCCGGCAGCAGCGCGCGGCCACGGGTGATCGCGTCGTCGTCGCCCCTCGCGACGGCGGCAGGCAGCCCGGCGATCTTCAGCCAGGTGGCGGGCCCTTCCCAGCCGCGCACCGGCCCGGTGGCGCCGGGGGTGGGCCGCAGGTCGCCCGAGGCGTAGCGGATCACGTCGGCCAGCCAGTGCAGCTCGAGGCCGTACATCGACCACTCGAGTCCCAGCAGCTCGGCTCGGGTCAGCCCCTCCTGGGCCATCGCCAAGGCTCCCGGCACGTCTCCGGAGGAGTAGCGGTCGGAGGCGAGCGCGTAGCGCGCGCGCAGCTCGCCGTCCCCGTCGCGGCTGGCGACCGCCCGCTCCAGCGCCTGGCGCATCATCGACTCGGCGCGCTGGAACGACTGCCTCTCCAGCAGGGCCAGCGTGGTGATCGCGTCGGCCTCGGCGTCGGCGGCACCGACCTCGCCGGCGAGCTCGAGCGCCTGAGCCGCGACGGCCGCGGCCTCCTCGTCCTGGTCGGTGTTGAGGGCGACCCATGCGCTGGTCGCCAGCGCGCGGGCGCGCTCCGGCGAGGGGTCGGGCAGGTCCGCCACGGCGTGGGTCGCCTCGGCGCGTGCCTCGCGCGGCTTCTCGGCCACCAGCAGCAGCCGGGCGAGGGGCGTGCGGATCGTCGCGCAGCGCGCGAGGTCGTCGGCCACCAGCTCCAGAGCGGCACGGCGCAGCGCGATGGCGTGCTCCACGGCGCCGGTGTCCGCGGCGGCCACGGCGGCGGCCTCCGCGACGCCCGCCCGGTCCGTCCCCAGCCCGGCGGCGGCCGCCGGAGCGGCGTCCCACAGCCGCAGCACCACCTCGAGGTGTCGCAACCGCTCCTGCGGGGCGAGCACTGCTGCGGCGGCCGCGGCCGCGTCCCAGGACGCCGCCAGCGCCACGTCGAGATCCGGTGCCAGAGCGGCGTGCGAGGCCAGCTCGGCGGCCGAGCCCAGCTCCGGCTGCGCCTGAAGCGCCCGCAGGTACGCCCGATGCAGCGAGGACTTCTCCCCGGGCAGCAGGTCGCCGTAGACCACCTCGGCCAGCAGGGCGTGGCGGAACGCGATCTGCCCGTCCAGCTCGCGCAGCACGTGGTGGGCGATCGCGTCACGCAGGGCCTCGTCGAGCGCGCCCGGGGCCGCGAGGTCCGAGTCGCCGTGCGCGGTGACGGCAGCCCGCAGCAGCGGCTCGGCCACGCGCCGGCCCGCGGCGGCCACCACCTGCACCAGGTGGTGCACGGCGGGGTCGAGCGGGTCCAGCCGCGCGTGCAGCACGTCCGCGAGCGACCAGGGCAGGGCGTCGTCGTCCGGCCCGGCCTCGATCAGCTCGACCGCGAAGTAGGCGTTGCCCTCGGAGCGCTCCTGGACCCGGTCCAGGGTCGCCGGCGCGAGCGGTTGCCCGACGATGGACGTGGCGAACTGGCGCAGCTCGCCCGGTGTGAACGGCCGCAGGTCCAGTCGCTCGACGCGCGGGTGGCGCGCGAGCTCGGCCGTCACGGGCCGGAACGGGTGGCGGCGGTGCAAGTCGTCGGTGCGGTAGCTGCCCGCCAGCAGCAGGTGCTGGTCCGCCAGCCGCGCGACGAGGAACCGCAGCAGATCGCGCGAGCTCGCGTCAGCCCAGTGGAGGTCCTCGAGGACCACGACGAGCGGGCGCTCGGGGGTGCCCACCACCTCCAGCGCCTCGGCGTAGCCCTCGAAGAGCTGGCGGCGGTCGTCGCCCTCGTCGGGCGCCGAGCCGGCACCGGGCAGCAGCAGGCGCAGGGCGGGATGTCCGCCGACCACGACGTCGAGCGCGGCGGGGTCGAGCACCTGGACGGCACCGAGCACCTCCGCGAACGGCAGGTACGGCAACCCGATCTCGCCGAAGTCGACGCAGTGGCCGACGACGACGTGTGCGCCCGAGGCGCGCGACATCTCGGCGACGTGCTCGAGGAACCGGGTCTTGCCGACCCCGGCGTCACCGGCGACGAGCAGCAGCGAGGGATCGCCGTTGCGCGCGCGGGCGAGCGCGTCGGAGACCCGGCGCACCTCCGCCGCACGCGCGACGAACGGCGCGCTCATCGCGGTGCGTGCCACGCCTCCGATCCTGGCAGGTGCCGCCCACGCAGCACAGCGGTCAGACCGTGAGTCTGACCGGCAGCCAGGGCCTGGGCCTGGGCGGCGCGGGCGGCCCGCCGAGCGCGGGCAGCGCGCCCCGGGTAGTCGGCGAAGATGCGCTCGCGCTGGTACGCGACGGCGGCATCGAGGGCCGGACCGTGCGTCTCGAACATGGTGATGCCTCCCTGGTGGGGTGGTTCCGGGCCTCCCCTCGTGGGGGTGGTGATCCTCACAGTTCCCCTGAGGGGGCCACCTGCGGATCGGGAGAACGCCTAGTTCTCCGGCCCGGAGAGGACCAGGGGTCTGAGGGGCCAGGGTTGGGGGTCGACTTCCGGGGCCTCCCCGATGCGGCGGTGGAGTGCGGGCGGCAGGCTGGGAGCCATGGATGCACTGGGTCGAGAAGGACTGATCAGGCCGCGCCACGGGCGTGTTCTCGGTGGCGTGTGCGCCGGCCTCGCCCGGCGGTTCGGCATGGGGCCGTGGGTGACGCGGCTGCTGTTCCTGCTGGTCAACACCCTGATCCCCGGCAGCTTCCTCATCGTCTACGTGGTGCTGTGGGTGCTGATGCCCTCCGAGGGGCAGGGCTGGGTGCCGCGTCCGCCGGCCGCCTGACGCAGATCACCCGGACGTGTGCCCAAGTCGCCCAGCGGGCGCGGCGATCGTCGGGCACCCTGTTCGGGTGGGCGAGGTCCGGGACCTGAGGAGCGCGCGCAGCGCGCGCACGCACGGGGCGGACCATGAGCTCGTCCTGGCGGCCGACCCCAGCGCACCGCGCGTGGCGCGCCACTGGATGATGCGCGTGGTGGCTGCCGCCGGGGTCGGTGGCACGTCCAACCAGGTGATCGAGGTGCTGACCGCCGAGCTGGTCTCGGACGCCGTGCGCGTGGCCCGGGACGACGACCAGACCGTGGTGGTGACGCTGCGGATCGACCAGGACGCCGTGCGCGTGGCCGTCACCGGGCCCGGTGACCAGCCGCCGACACCGACGAGCCTCGCCCTCGTCGAGGTGCTGTCGACGTCGTGGGGGGCATGGCCCTCCCATGGCGGCACGCGGACCGTGTGGTTCGACGTCGAGACCGCCTGCTGAGGGCTACCACCTGCACGGACGCCCCTGCGCGGAATGCGGGGTGTGCTCCGGCAGCGTAGTTTCGTCCGCGACTGAGGGTTGTCCCCTCGGCAGGGTGGCGTGACGACGAAGGGGGCTCCGGGATGAGCGACCTCAGCGCCGGGACGAGCAGCGCGACGGCTGGTCACAGGCCGACGATCACGGCCGAGGTTCGCTCCGACGGCACGGGCGAGATCCTCGTCGACGGCGTGCTCAACAGGATCGTGCGCGGGGACCTGGCCGAGGCCGGCGCGGAGGTGACCTCGCGGGTCGCCGCACTGGCCGCGCGCGTCGGTGCGCCGCTGCAGATGGAGGTCCGCGACCCGGACGGACTGTGGGAGCTCGTGGTGCACCCGGACGGCCGCGTCGACGAGGCGCATCCGCAAGGCGAGGTGCCCGACGGGACCGTGCCCCGGGCGGAAGCCGACCAGCCCGCTCCCGCGACGCACGCGACGGCGGCTGCGCCGAGCGCCGCGCCGAAGCAGGCATCGTCCGGCGCCGCGTCCGGCGCCCCGCTGCCGACGCTCGAGGACCTGGTCACCACCCGCCGCTCCGAGCGGCGTGAGCCCGCCCGCCAGGGTTGGCGTCGCGGCGTCGCGGCTGCGACGTTCGGGGC
>JAEXPS010000136.1 GCA_023438885.1 Actinomycetes bacterium | reverse complement strand
GGGTGGGTGTGGGTGGGGGATCGCGCGGGGGGCGGGGGCGGGTGAGACTGGCCACATGCAGCTGCCCGTGATGCCGCCGGTGGATCCGATGCTGGCGAAGAGCGCGCCGCAGATCCCTCCCGGCATGCTCTACGAGCCCAAGTGGGACGGCTTTCGCACCATCGTGTTCCGCGACGGCGACGAGGTGGAGCTGGGCTCGCGCAACACCAAGCCGATGCAGCGGTACTTCCCGGAGGTCGTCGCCGCGGTGCTCGCGGAGCTGCCGAGGCGGTGTGTGGTGGACGGCGAGATCGTGGTGCCGAGCGAGGACGGCACCCGGCTGGACTTCGAGGCGCTGCTGCAGCGGGTGCACCCGGCCGCATCGCGGGTGAGGCTGCTCGCCGAGCAGACGCCGGCGCGCCTCGTGCTCTTCGACGTGCTGGCGCTCGAGGACGACGACCTGCGGGGCGTCCCCTTCGCCGAGCGGCGCGGCGTGCTGGACGGGTTGGCGCTGGGCTCGTCGGGCGCAATATCAGTGACGCCGCAGACCAGCGACCTGGCGGTCGCCCGGGAGTGGTTCGAGCAGTTCGAGGGCGCCGGGCTGGACGGTGTGGTCGCCAAGGACCCGGCCTCGACCTACCAGCCGGGCAAGCGGGTGATGACCAAGGTCAAGCACGAGCGCACCGCGGACTGCGTGGTGGCCGGCTACCGGCTGCACACGTCCGGCCCGGACGCGGTGGGGTCGCTGCTGCTGGGCCTGTACACGGACGAGGGGGTGCTGGCGTCCGTCGGGGTGGCCGGAGCGTTCACCATGAAGTACCGGCGGGAGCTGCTGACCGAGCTCGCGCCGCTGGTCACCACGCTGGAGGGCCACCCATGGGGCGCCACCGCCACCGGCCGCACCCCGCGCGAGGCGGAGCACAGCCGGTGGGCGGCGGGGCGCGACCTGTCGTTCGTGCCGTTGCGGCCGGAGCGGGTGGTCGAGGTCGCCTACGACCACCTGGAGGGCAACCGGTTCCGGCACACGGCCCAGCTGCGCCGGTGGCGGCCGGATCGCACCCCGGAGTCGTGCACGTACGCCCAGCTCGAGGAGCCGGTCCGCTACGACCTGGCCTCGGTGCTGTCCTCCGGACTCACGCCCGGCGGTTGATGGACCACGTGGCACCCGCGAGGGATGCGACGGTCCAGATCACCAGGACGGCGACAGAGCGGCCGGGCACGGAGAAGTCCTCGTGGGCCAGCCCTCCGCGCACCACCTGCGCCATCGGCTCGATCGGCAGCACCGAGTGCACGCCCTGCAGCCAGCCTGGCATCCGCTCGGCGGGGTAGCTGACGGGGGAGAACAGCAGCACCACGAACACCAGCACCTGCGTCATCAGGTGCGCCAGCTGCGGCGGCAGCAGGGTCGCCATCGCATACCCCACCGCCGCGGAGATCAGGGAGACGACGAACGCCGCCGGCGCCACCCACCATGCGAGCGAGAGGTCCAGGTCGAACCGCCATTGCCCGACGAGCACGCCGAGCACCATGCCCGGCAGGGCCAGCACGGTCCACACCAGCAGGTCGGCGATGAGGAACGCGGGGCGCGGCACGGGCAGCGTGCGGATCCAGTCGAGGCTGCCCTCGGTCTTGGCCTGCGCCACCATCTGCGGGGCCATCACCAGGCCCACCATCACCAGCGTCACGGTGGGCGCGCCGGTGGCCAGGTAGAGGGCGGCCTCGTGGGGCACGTCGCCCACCAGCAGGCCGTAGCCGAGGATCGTCGCCACGGAGACGAGGATCTGCACCAGCACCAGCAGCGGCAGGTACTGGGCCTGGCGGCGCAGCTGCCACTGCATCAGCAGCCCGAGCTGGCGCACGCCGGGTGCGGGGTGGATCGCGAGCGTGGTCACGCCACGGCCTCCTCGTCGTGAGCGCCGGCCTCGTGGCCGACGAGCTGGATGTACACGTCCTCGAGCGACTCGCCCTGGTGCCAGCCGACGAGCGAGCTCGGCGTGCCGTCGGCCAGCACCTTGCCGTGGTCGAGGATCGTCACGTGGTCGACCACCGTCTCGGCCTCACGGACGTTGTGCGTGACGAGGAGCACCGCGGCGCCCTCGTCGGCCACCCGGCGGATCTCGGTCCACAGGAGGCGCCGCCGCACGGGGTCCACGTCGTTGGTGGGCTCGTCGAGCACCACGAGCCTGCCGGGCGCGACCACGGCCATCGCGAACGCCGCCAGGCGGGCCACGCCGCCGGAGACCTTCTCGGCGGTGGTGTCCGCCCACGGGCCGAGGTCGAGGGCCTCGAGCAGGTGGTCGGTGCGTCGCCGCACGTCCGTGCGGCTCAGGCCCCGGATGCGCCCGACGAGGTCGATCGCGCGTCTCGGCGTCAGCCCCGTGATGGGCACGTTCGCCTGTGCCTGGACGCTCGCCAGCCGCCGCGCCTGCTCTGGGTGCGCGATCGCGTCGACGCCGCCGAGCGAAATGGTGCCTTCGTCGGGCAGCACGAGACCGACCACCTGGTTGACCAGGGTCGTCTTGCCCGCGCCGTTGTGGCCGAGCAGGCCGACGACCTGGCCCGCGCTGGCGCGCAGGTCCACACCGTCGTTGGCCTGCACGGCCTTGGCGCCCTTGCCGTAGCGCTTGCGCAAGCCGTCGATGCGCAGCACCTCGTCCATGTCTCCTCCTCCGTACCGTTTGGAATCGACCGGACGGTATCGCGTACCGACCGGTATGCGCAATACCGATCGGGATGTACCATGGGGTCATGAGTACCGAGCACGACGACGTTCGTTCGACCGCTTCCGCCCTGCGCGACGCGGCCGCGGCGTTCTCACGCGCCCTCGGCGACACGCTCGCCAGTGCGGGCGCCCTGGCGGGCCGCGAGCTGACGGACGAGCTGAAGCAGGCCACCCACGAGCTCAACCTCGCCACGATGCAGATGGGGTGGGACCGCGGGGAGGCCCGGCGCAGCCCCAAGGCCGAGCGCACGCGCGCGGACCTGCTCGCCGCCGCGCGCCGGGTCTTCGCGGAGAAGGGCTACGAGGGCGCCTCGGTGGGCGACGTCGCCGCCGCCGCCGGCTACACGAAGGGCGCGGTCTATGCGAACTTCGGCTCAAAGGAGGAGCTGTTCCTCGAGCTGGCCCGCGAGCTGACGGCCGACGACGCCGCGCTCAAGGACTCCGAGCAGACCCCGGACCTGCGCACGGCGTTCGGCCTGGACTCGCCCGCCGAGACGCAGACGAGCCAGACCCTGCTGGCTCTCGAGCTGTACCTCTACGCGCTGCGGCACCCCGAGGCGCGCGCCGACCTGGCGCCGCTGTTCGGCGCGGCCTATGACGGCGCGGCGGCCCTGGTGCACCGCTCGCGCACCGGCGAGGCCGGCGGTGAGCCGACCCAGGAGGAGCGGGACCTGGCGTTCGCGCTGGCGGCAGTGCACACGCTCGGTGCGCTCGTCGGCCCGCTGCTTCCTGAGCCCGACGAGGCCGCGGCCTCCGTGCGACGGATCATCGACCGCCTGCTGGCGGACTGACCCTGCCGGCCCGCGGGGAATCCCGTGGGCTCGTCGGACGTTGGCCGGTAGACTTGCGAGGCGCCCACGGGCGCGTTGACAACTGAACATGGGGGTGATCGGTTTCGACGGTGATCGTCGAGCCAGGAGAAGCGGGCCGAGGACGCGCGGTTATCTCGTCAACGCTCCGCGCAAATCATAGGTGCCGATAACACGCGCACCGACTTCGCCCTCGCCGCCTGAGCGAGCTGTGAAGTCCGTCAGCCCGGGATTGCTCTCGACCCGGTAGCTGGCGTCATCAAGAGAGCCACTGCTCGCAGCCGTCGTCATCGCGGCTGTGGGGACTAACAGGTGACTGGGCCCGTCCACGACTTGTCTGCGTGATCGATGGGGGCCGAGAAACTCTTCAGCAGACTGCGCCCGGAGAAGCCCTGGTTCCACGTCATCGGACGCGGGTTCGATTCCCGCCACCTCCACCATGTCTGACCTGCGAGTTCGTCCCTCGCGGCGCTGATTTCGTTGACACGGAACTCTCTTCTGTTGACACGCTGCGCCGGCCGGGGTGACTCTCGGGCCCGTGGCGTCCCTTCGTGAGCGCCGTCGGGCGGACGGTTCCACCGCGTACGCGGTGCTGTGGCGCGACCCTCGCACGGGCCGCCAGTCGTCCATGACCTACTCGTCGAAGAACGAGGCGCGCGTCGCGCTCGAGTTGCTCGAGGCGGCCCACGGGCAGGCGAAGGAAGCTGCACGGATTGCGGCGTCGGTTTCTGCGCACGACGAGGGCGCATTGTCCACGGCGGGATCGACGAAGCGATCGACAAACGGATCGCCGACGGCCTCCCTGCGATCAACAATCGGATCGACAAGTTGGCCGACCCCGGCCGGCGCGCGATCGACGAGCGGCTCACCTGTGGCCGGTGTGATGGCGGCCGCGACCAGCGCGTCGCTCACCTCCTCGTCGTCGGCCCCCTTCGCCGGCCCGACGATCGCGTCGCTGGTGCGCGAGCACATCGACCTGCTGACGGGGATCGGGCCGAACGCGCGTGCCTCCTACGGGCGCTACCTGCGCCACCACATCGGCCCGCTGCTCGGCGCCGCGCCAGTGAGCTCGATCGGCTACCGCGAGGTCGCCGGCTTCATCCGCGGGTTGTCGGCCAAGGGGCTGTCGCCCAAGACCATCGCCAACATCCACGGGCTTCTCTCGGCGTCGATGACGACCGCCGTGCGCCTCGGCTACCGGCCCGACAACCCCTGTGTCGGGGTCTCGCTGCCCAAGTCCCAGCTGACGCACGACGAGATGACGGTGCTGACGCGCGACGAGTTCGCGCTGCTCCTGTCGAAGGTCGCGCCGTTCTACCAGCCGCTGGTGCTCACGCTCGTCGCCACCGGCCTGCGCTTCGGCGAGGCGACGGCGCTGACGGCGTCCGATGTCGACGTCTCCGCCCGCCCCGCGACGATCCGCGTGACGAAGGCGTGGAAGCGCGACGAGGACTCGCGCTACTACGTCGGCCCGCCGAAGACCAAGCGGGCTCGTCGGACCATCTCGCTGCCCGACGAGCTCGTCGACGTGCTGCTGCCGTTGCTGGCGACCAAGGCGCCCGACGAGCTGCTGTTCACCAACACCACGGGGCAGTGGCTCTCGTCGTCGCGCTTCTGGACGTCCACGTGGACGCCGGCGCTCGACGCAGCGTGCAACCCGGTGAAGGCCGACGGCTCGCCGGACCCGGACGCGCCGCGGCTGACCAAGCGCCCGCGGGTGCACGACCTGCGACACACGCACGCGTCATGGATGCTCGCCGCGGGCACGGACCTGTTCGTGCTCCAGCGCAGGCTGGGCCACGAGTCGATCACCACGACGACCGAGACCTACGCGCACCTGATGCCCGACCAGCAGAAGGCCGCCGCCGACGCGGCCGCGAAGGCGCTCGGCGGGCTGGCGATCGGGGTCAACCCGAGTGTCGCCTGAGGCTGGGTGATCGTGTGCCGACCACCTCTTCGCGTCTTGCGAGGCTCGCGGCCTCACAACTGGCTCTGGCGCGCTCACGCAGAAGCTAGTTAAGGAACCTCCGGAACCAGGGAAGAGCGTAAGCCCAGGTCACGGCTTCGAACCGGGCAGACGCAGGAGTTGATCAACGCGCGAAGGTTGCCGCAGGCAAGTTGCGGTTAAGCAAGTCACTCTGCTGCCCAGAACGGGATGTACTGACGGTTGCGGTAGCCCACCGACTCGTCGTGGAGCGCGATCAGGCGCTCATCGAGCGCTTCGTTGAGAAGCCTCGACGCCTGCGGGCTGTTCGAGTCGGGGATGCCGAAGCGCTTGCGCACTGACGCGTTCGTCGTCCGCTCGCCGCTGACATGACGCAGGCAGGCGTGGAGGTAGACGGCGCGGACGCGGTCGTTCCGGTCCATCCTCGTCAGAGGTTGGGGAGCGAGGAGCACGGCCTTGGTGTGATCGGGCGTCACCTCGACGTAGGGCGCTGGCAGTTGGAACAGCTCAGCCTGGAAGGCGACCTTGTCCCAACCCGTGCCCCGCTCCTCGCAGATGTGTGCGCGACGCATCATCGACGCGAGCGACTCGTTACGTGAGCGCGGCGGCAAGTCGACGAAGCGGAGCGCGTCGATCAGAGGGGCGCCGGGGTTGGAGATCTCCATCCGGTTGCTGAAGATCTCGACCATCGGCCCGGTACCCGGGATCGAGAAGTCCTGATGGATCAGCATGTTCGCCACGAGTTCGCGGATCGCGAGTTCCGGGTACAGCGCCTCCTCGGAGCGAAGCGCCTGGCCGATGATCTCGTTCCTCGGGAGGATCCCGTTGACGAAGGAGATCAGGCCCTCGAAGCCGCTGGCGTACCCCTTGCCGCCGACCTGCTCGCGGATAGTCTCGACTCGGTTGTTGCCGCGGTACTGGATCACGCGGACGTGCTTGCGTGACACGCTGTCGAAGTCCGCGAGGTTGCGCGCAAACAGGACAGCGCCGAGATTCGTGATGCTCCAGCCCACCTGTGACGGCCTGATGAGCTTGTCCGCGTGAAGTTGTTCGAGGATCCCCTTCCGGGACTCCGGCAAGGGGACCTGGAGCAGCTGGAAGTACGACGGGTAGTCCAGAAGCTGGAGCACGTCCTCTTCGCGCACGCGATCGCGTGCGACGCCGGTCTCGAAGACCTCTCGCTCGAATGCTCGCCACAGCCGGCGTTCTGCGTCGGGGTTGTCTCGGAGCCGCTTCTTGTACGAGCCGATCCGGATGAACTCCGCCCCATAGAAGGCAACCGGCCGTTCGCGTGCGGCGGACATCTCAAGCAGCCAGACGGGCGCGCTCCCCACCTCAACCTTGGTGAAGGACAGAGTCACCTGCGGTTCGAGGCCGCGTGTGAGCCACGGGATGAAGTCCTCGTTGCCGACCTTCAGCGTCTCGGGGGCGAAGCGTGTGCCCACGATCTGGTGATCCGCGTCGCGGACACCCCAGACCATGTAGGCCCGGACACGCCCTGCGAGCACCGCGGCGTTCGCGAGGGCCGAGACGTATTCGCCGATCTCCTGAGGCTCGGCCTTGTTCTCCTTGAACTCCAGCCAGGGCGTCTCGCGGGGTTCACGGCACAGGTCGGCGAGGAGGAACTCGGCTTCTTCAGGCGACAGGCCCACGCACTTCCCCCGGATCGACGAGATGGACTCATCGTAGTTGGGCCGCGATCTCTTCCCCGGGCGGCGCGTGTCTGCTCGACGCTGCGACAACGTCGGTTGCCGATGAGTGCCAGACGAGTCACACACCTTCTGCCCGCCCCGACCGACCTCCCGCGCCCACCCCCGCACCGTCCGCCCCGACCCTCCGCCCGCGCCGCCGGCCCTCACTTCCCGACTCCGCTCCTGGAGCCTGACCCGCTTCTCCGGACACCTGGTCTGAGGTGATGATCGCCTCGGAGAGGAGTCCTGGATGCCTGCTGCCAAGCCGCCGGAGTTCCGGCGTCGAGCTGTGGATCTGGCCCGTTCGGGTCA
>JAEXPS010000130.1 GCA_023438885.1 Actinomycetes bacterium | reverse complement strand
GCGGCGCGTCGCCTCGGCCTCCCACCGGGAGCCGAGGCCGCCGGTGCCTTCGCCGGGCACGGCGAGGGTCACGAAGGTCGGCGGCACGGGCGCGAGCGTGCGGACCGCCACCCGGCCCACCCAGCCGAGGCCGCGGGGGTCACCCGCGCCGGCGACCAGCTCGTCGCCGACCACCACGATCCGCAGCGGCCGCTCAGCCACGCGCCATCACCCACCCTGTCCGCTTGTCGTCCCCGGCCAGTCTCCCAGCGGGCCGCGCGCAGCCGAGCAGCGGCGCGCGGGTCAGCGGCGGAACGCGGCGGCGAGGAGCTCGGCGTGCTGGGCGGCGTGCGTCTTGGCCGAACCCGCCGCCGTCGCGGCGGACTCGGGACGCGAGACCACCCGCAGCGGCCTGCCGAGCATCTCCGGCAGGCGCATCGACAGGAAGCTGGCGGCGCCCTGGTTCTCCGGCTCCTCCTGCACCCACACCAGCTCGGCGTCCGGGTAGGGCGCGAGCGCGGCCCGGATGGCCTCCTCGTCCAGCGGGTACAGCTGCTCCATGCGGACGATCGCCGTCTGCCGGTCACCGGAGGTCACGCGCTCGGCCAGCAGCTCCCAGTAGACCTTGCCGGTGCACAGCAGCACGCGCGAGACGGCCCCGGCCTCGGCCTCGGCCAGCGGGTCCCCGATCACCGGCCGGAACGTGCCGGACGTGAAGTCCTCGACGTCGGAGGTCGCGGTCTTCAGGCGCAGCATCGACTTCGGCGTGAAGACGATCAGCGGGCGTCGCGGCCGGTCGTAGGCCTGCCGGCGCAGCAGGTGGAAGTACGACGCCGGCGTGCTCGGCTGCGCGATGGTCATGTTGTCCTCGGCCGCCAGCTGGAGGAACCGTTCGATGCGGGCGGAGGAGTGGTCCGGGCCCTGGCCCTCGTAGCCATGAGGCAGCAGCACGACGACCGACGAGTGCTGCGCCCACTTCTGGCCGGCCGAGCTGATGAACTCGTCGGTGATCGTCTGCGCGCCGTTGACGAAGTCGCCGAACTGCGCCTCCCAGAGCACCAGCGCGTCCGGCCGCTCGACCGAGTAGCCGTACTCGAACCCGAGGGCCGCGTACTCCGACAGCGACGAGTCGTAGACCCAGAACTTCGCCTGGTCCCGGGAGAGGAACGCCAGCGGCGTCCACTCCGCGCCCGTCTCCCGGTCGTGGAACACCGCGTGACGCTGGGCGAACGTGCCGCGGCGGGAGTCCTGGCCCGCCAGGCGCACCGGGGTGCCCTCGAGCAGCAGCGACCCGAACGCCAGCAGCTCCCCGAAGGCCCAGTCGATCCCGCCCTCGCGGCTCATCTGCTCCCGCTTGGCCAGCAGCGCGGTCAGCTTGGGGTGCACCGTGAAGCCCGCCGGCGGGCGGGCGTGCGCGGCACCGATCCGGGCCAGCACCTCTGCCGGCACGGCCGTGCGCCAGCCGACCATCATGCCGGCGTCCTCGTGCTGCGACTCGGGTCGCTCCAGGCCGGCGACGGTCTCCTCGGCGGCCGGCTTCGGCTTGTGCACCTCGCGCGTCTCCGCGAAGACCCGCTCGAGCTGCGCCTGGTAGTCGCGCAGCGCGTGCTCGGCCTCCTCCAGCGTGATGTCGCCGCGGGAGACGAGGGACTCGGTGTACAGCTTGCGCACCGAGCGCTTGGCCTCGATGAGGTTGTACATCAGGGGCTGCGTCATCGAGGGGTCGTCGCCCTCGTTGTGGCCGCGGCGGCGGTAGCAGACCATGTCGATGACCACGTCGCGGTCGAACTGCTCGCGGTACTCGAACGCCAGCTCGGCCACGCGGACCACGGCCTCCGGGTCGTCGCCGTTGACGTGGAACACGGGCACCTGCAGGCCCTTGACCACGTCCGTCGCGTACTGCGAGGAGCGCGACGACGAGGCGCCGGTGGTGAACCCCACCTGGTTGTTGACGATCACGTGGATGGTGCCGCCGGTGCGGTAGCCGCGCAGCTGGGCGAGGTTCAGGGTCTCGTACACCACGCCCTGGC
Source organism: Actinomycetes bacterium (assembly GCA_023438885.1). Classification (GTDB taxonomy): domain Bacteria; phylum Actinomycetota; class Actinomycetes; order Actinomycetales; family Cellulomonadaceae; genus Cellulomonas. The sequence continues at coordinate 12,036 of JAEXPS010000130.1, read as the reverse complement.
CCGCCATTGCGGCATCGCCGTGGATGAGGATCGGCAGCACCGAGAAGCCGTCGCCGCCCAGGTCGATGCGGTCCTGCTTGGCGCGCACGATGCCCTCGAGCACCGCGTCGACCGCCTCCAGGTGCGACGGGTTGGCGGCGAGGTACACCCGGGTGGTGCGGCCCGACTCGGCGACGAACGTGCCCTCGGTGCCGAGGTGGTACTTGACGTCGCCGGAGCCCTGCACCGTGCCGGGGTCGAGGTTGCCCTCGAACTCGCCGAAGATCTGCCGGTACGACTTGCCCGCGATGTTCGCCAGCACGTTGAGCCGGCCGCGGTGCGCCATCCCGATGCCGACCTCGTCGAGCCCGGCGTTGGCAGCCTGCGAGATGATCGCGTCGAGCAGCGGGATCAGGCTCTCGCCGCCCTCGAGCGAGAACCGCTTCTGCGCCACGTACTTGGTCTGCAGGAACGTCTCGAACGCCTCGGCGGCGTTGAGCCGGCGCAGGATCCGCAGCTGGTCCTCGCGCGCCGTGCGGGCCTGGCCGGACTCGAGCCGCTCCTGGAGCCACCGTCGCTGGCGAGGGTCCTGCAGGTGCATGTACTCGACGCCCACCGTGCGGCAGTACGAGTCGCGCAGCAGGCCGAGGATCTCGCGCAGCGTGGCCCGGGACTTGCCCGTGAACCCGCCGGTGGGGAACGTGCGGTCGAGGTCCCACAGCGTCAGGCCGTGGTTCTGCACGTCCAGGTCGGGGTGCTTGCGCTGGCGGTACGCCAGCGGGTCCGTGTCCGCCATGAGGTGGCCGCGGCTGCGGTAGGCGTGGATCAGCTCGAAGATCCGGGCCGGCTTGATTGCCTCGCTGTCCGGGTCGCTGGCGGCGTCGCGCACCCAGCGCACCGGCTCGTACGGCACCTTGAGGCTGGCGAACACGCGGTCCCAGAACCCGTCCGCGCCCAGCAGCTTGCTGCCGACGATCCGCAGGAAGTCGCCCGACTGCGCGCCCTGGATGATCCGGTGGTCGTAGGTCGACGTCAGCGTGAGGACCTTCGAGACGCCCATCGCGTTGAGCCGGTCCTCGGAGGTGCCGGCGAACTCGGCGGGGTAGTCCATCGCGCCGACCCCGATGATCGTGCCCTGGCCCGCCATCAGCCGCGGCACCGAGTGGACGGTGCCGATGGTGCCGGGGTTGGTCAGCGAGATCGTCGTGCCGCCGAAGTCCTCGACGGTGAGCTTGCCGGCGCGGGCGCGCCGCACCACGTCCTCGTACGCGTTCCAGAAGGCGGCGAAGTCCAGTGTGTCGGCCTGCTTGATCGAGGGCACCAGCAGCTGGCGCGAACCGTCGGCCTTCTCCAGGTCGATCGCGATGCCCAGGTTGACGTGCGCCGGGGTCAGCACGGCGGGCTTGCCGCCGTCCAGCACGTACGACGAGTTCATCACGGGCATCTCGGCAATCGCCTCGACCACCGCGAAGCCGATGAGGTGCGTGAAGCTCACCTTGCCGCCACGGACGCGGGCCAGGTGGTTGTTCACGACGATCCGGTTGTCGACCAGCAGCTTGGCGGCCACCGTGCGCACCGAGGTCGCCGTCGGGATCTCCAGCGACGCCTCCATGTTGGTGACCACGCGCGCGGCGGGCCCGCGCAGGCGCGCGACCTCGTCGGCCACCTCCGCCTCGTGACCCGCCAGCTTGGTGGCCACCACCTCGGCGTACGGGGCGGTCGCCGGCTGCGCCAGGGCGACCGGCGAGGTCACCGTCGGCGGCTCGCCGGCCTCAGGTGCCGGGGCCGGCGCCGGCACCGCCGGGAGCGGCCGGGTGACGGCGGGAGCCTCGACGGTCGCCTGAGCGCCCGTTGAGGCCTCGCCGTTGCCGCGCCGCGCCGCCGACGCCTGACCTTCGGGCGTCAGGGGCCGGTAGCCCTCGAAGAAGTCCCACCAGGCCGGGTCCACGTTCGCCGGGTCCTGCTGGTACTGCTCGTACAGCTCGTCCACGAGCCATTCGTTGGCGCCGAAGTCGGCGCGCATCGAGCCCTGATCGGCCTTCTGCGCCACGAGAAGATCGCCTGCTTCCACGCGCGGTCGCTGGGCCCGCGCCATCGTCGGATATCTCGATGACAACATTACTTCCATCGGGCCTAAGGTCCCGACCACGCATCGGCACGTGGCTCGTCGCGCGTTAGGTGATGTCGCGCTTCAGGGTGGTCACCCGGCCGATCACCGCGAAGATCAGCGCGTAGCCGAGGAGCACCAGCAGGCCCTGCCACCACGGCAGCAGCTGCCCGAGTCCCGCCTCCGAGTAGAAGGACCCGCCGGAGATCGCCTCGCCGGCGGCGCCCGGCAGGAACTTGGCCACACCCTCGCCCCACGAGGTCAGCACCAGCACGAACCGGAGCACCGGCTCGACGAACTGGGTGAAGGCGAGCACCACGACGACGACGGCCACCTGGTTGGTCAGCAACGTGCCGATGCCGACGCCGACGAGTGCCCAGACCGCCAGCGCGAGCGCCGACTGGCCGAGGACCCGCCACGTCGAGCCGACGTCGAGGAAGGTCGGCTCGCCGAGCAGCCCGAGCACCCCGGCACCGGCCCCGGCGGAGGCGAGGGTCCCCGCCAGCCCGAACAGCACGCCGACCGCCCCTGCCGCGGCGAGCTTCGCCCCGAGGACCACGGAACGGCGCGGCTCGGCCAGGAACGTTGGTGTGATCGTCTTGTGCCGGAACTCGGCGCTCATCGTCAGCGCGCCGACGAGCAGCGGGAACACGTACCCGAACGAGACGGCGATCGTGTAGACGGCGCGCACCACGGCGTCCGCGGCGAGGACCACCGGCTCGTCGGAGCCGCCGACGTCCGTGGTCACCTGTCCCTGCGTGATTCCCCAGCCCATGATCGCCGACAGGAACCCCATGTAGCCGACCATCACGATCAGCAGCACCCACCACAGCCGGGTGGTGGTGATCTTGCGGTACTCCGCGACGAGTGCGGCGCGCATCAGGCGGCCCGCCCTTCGTCGGAGGTCAGTTGCAGGAAGACCTGTTCGAGGCCGACGTCCTGCGTCGCCAGCTGGTGCAGCTCGAGGCCCGCGGCGTGGGCGGCGGTGCCGACGGTCGCGGCGTCGACGTCGAACACGTCGAGGACCCCCGGCGGGGCTCCGGGCGGTGGCGCGCCCGTCCAGCCGGCGCGCTGGACGAGGGCGGCGAGGCCGGCGGCGTCGGGCGTGGCGACCCGGACCTGGCGGCGCACCAGCCGCTGAAGGTCCGCGAGCGGGGAGGAGTGCACCAGCCGGCCGTGGTTGACGATGACGACCTCGTCGACGGTCTGCTGCACCTCGGACAGCACGTGGCTCGACACCAGCACGGTGCGGCCCTCGGCGGCCAGCGCGCGCAGGAAGCCGCGCAGCCAGGAGATGCCCTCGGGGTCCAGGCCGTTCGCCGGCTCGTCGAGCAGCAGCACGGAGGGGTCGCCCAGCAGCGTGCCCGCCAGTGCCAGGCGCTGGCGCATGCCGAGCGAGAACCCGCCCACGCGGCGGTCCGCGGACGCGTCGAGCCCGACCAGGTGGAGCACCTCGCGCGCCCGCTGGTCCCCGACGCCCACCTGGGGCGCGTAGACGCGCAGATGGTCGAGCGCGGTGCGGCCCGGGTGGAAGCTGGCCGCCTCCAGCGCCGCACCGACCACGCGGCCGGGCCGCTGGAGGTCCTCGTACCGGCGGCCCCCGATCGTGACGGCGCCGCTGGTGGGGCGCACCAGGCCGAGCAGGCAGCGCAGCGTGGTCGTCTTCCCGGCGCCGTTGGGGCCGAGGAAGCCGGTGACCCGGCCCGGCTGGACGGTGAACGACAGGTCGTCGACGGCCTGCACCGCGCCGAATCTCTTCGACAGGTGCTGGACCTCGACGACGGTGCCGGTGGCCTCGGACGAGGCGGTCACGGGCGTGCTCCTTCGTTAGGCGGCGTTGAGCAGGAAAGTGATATCACATTCCGCGCGGCGCCGTGGGGACTCTGTCCCGCGGCAGTGTGATCCGCATGGTGCAGCCCGTGGGCGTGTCGGCCACCTCGATGTGGCCGCCGTGGAGCTCGACCGCCCACCGCACGATCGCCAGCCCGAGCCCGGTGCCGCCGGTGGAGATCTGCCCCGTGATCGCGGGGGAGTTGCCTCGCACGAACCGCTCGAACACGTGTGGGCGGTCGGCGGCGGCGATGCCCGGGCCGTTGTCGACGACGTCGATGCGCACCATGCGGCCGTCGGGGATCGCGACGAGGCGCACCACGTCGTCCTGCGGGGAGTGGCGCACGGCGTTGTGCAGCAGGTTCGCCACCACCTGGTGCAGCCGCTCGGGGTCGGCCGGGACGGTGAGGTCCGGCGGCGTCACCGACACCTCGAACCGCACCCGCCGGACGCCGGCCACCAGCGCGGCCTCGTCGGCCGCCTCCTGGAGGAAGTCCCGCAGGGCCAGGTCCGTGACGTCCAGCGGCATGTCGCCCGCCTCGAGCCGGGACAGGTCCAGCAGGTAGGTGACGAGCCGGCCGAGACGTTCGGTCTGGGCGAGCGCCGCCTGCATGGTCGCCGGGTCCGCCTCCACCACGCCGTCGACGACGTTCTCCAGCTGCGCCTGGAGCGCGGCCACGGGCGTGCGCAGCTCGTGGGAGACGTTGGCGACGAGCTCGCGGCGGAACCGGTCGGCCTGCTGCAGGTCGTCGGCCATCGTGTTGAACGCCGAGGCCAGCTGGCCCACCTCGTCGCGGCTGGTCGCCCGGACCCGCCGGCTGTAGTCGCCGCCGGCCATCGCGCGCGCCGCCGCGGTCATCTCGCGCAGGGGCGAGGTCATGCCGCGGGCCAGCAGCTGCGTCACCACCAGCGAGATGACGATCGCCAGCGGCAGCGTCCGGGTGGGGCCCAGGTGGTAGTTCAGCCCCCACCAGGTGAAGAACGCGGCCAGCGTCACCGTGGCGGCGACGAGCACACCGAGCTTGATCTTGATCGAGCGGACCCGGTCCAGCGGCCGGATGTCGGGGAGGCGCTCGGACATCGGCCGGCGATGGCGCGGACCGCCCGGCGGAGCCGCCGGGCGAGGCGTCCCAGGCGAGGTCACGGCTCCGGAGGGGCGGGCGTCTCGTCACCCGCCGGCTCGAAGGCGTAGCCCACACCGTGGACCGTGCGGATCAGGTCCGCACCGAGCTTGCGCCGCAGCGCCTTGACGTGGGAGTCGACGGTCCGGGTGCCGCTGGCGTCCACCCAGTCCCACACGTCGGCCAGCAGCTTCTCGCGGGTCAGCACGGTGCGGGCGTTGGTCGCCAGCGCCACGAGCAGGTCGAACTCGGTCGGCGTCAGGTGCACCTCGTCGCCGTCCCGGTGCACCCGGCGCTGCGCCTGGTCGATCGTCACGTCACCGACCACCAGCGGCGGCTCCGGCTCCCGCGACTGGTCGGCCCGCACCGCGGCTGCCGCCCGTTCCTGACGTCGCAGCAGGGCCTTGGTGCGCGCGACGAGCTCTCGCATGGAGAACGGCTTCGTCATGTAGTCGTCGGCCCCGACACCCAGGCCGATCAGCATGTCCGTCTCGTCGTCCCGCGCGGTGAGCATCAGCACCGGCACGGGCCGCTCCGCCTGGATGCGGCGGCACACCTCCAGCCCGTCGATGCCGGGCAGCATCACGTCGAGCACCACGACGTCCGGTTCGAGCCGAGAGGCGGCCTCGACGCCGGCGAGCCCGTCGCCGACGGCTCGGACGGTCCAACCCTCCGCCGACAGGCGCTGGACGATCGCCTGGGCGATGGCGGGCTCGTCCTCGACGACGAGCACCGTGGTCGGCGGCACGTTGTTGACCATGGCGCCAGCGTGGCACAGAGTGCTCCGGGCGGCGGGGCAACGTGCGGAGCCCGTTTCGTATGATGGGCCGCACCATGAGCGGCTCTTCTAGCCGCCGGCACCCCTTCTGGGGCGGACGGACCGGTGCCGGCAGACTTTCCTTCCGCCGATCCTCACCGTGCGGTGACCCGTGCTGACCGAATGGCTGCTCGTCGCACTCGGCGTCGTGCTGACGCTGGGTACCGCCGTGTTCGTCGCCGGCGAGTTCTCGCTGGTGGCGCTCGACCCCGGCGCCGTGGAGGCACAGGCGGCCGACGACCGCGCAGGCCGCCGCGTGCGCCGCGCCCTGCGGACCCTCTCGACGCAGCTGTCGGGCGCCCAGGTGGGCATCACCGCCACCACGGTGCTCCTCGGCTACACCACGCAGCCGGCCGTCGGGCGGTTGCTGGAGGGGTGGCTGGACGGCCCGGTGCCGGCCGGGGTGGCCACCGCGATCTCGGTGGCCGGCGCGCTGCTGCTGGTCAACGGCTTCTCCATGCTGATCGGCGAGCTGGTGCCGAAGAACTTCGCGCTGGCCGCTCCGCTGGCCACGGCGCGGGTGATCAGCCCGTTCCAGCTGGGGTTCACCACGCTGTTGCGGCCGCTGATCGCGATGTTCAACGGCAGCGCCAACTGGCTGCTGCGCCGCGTGGGGGTGGAGCCGCGCGAGGAGCTGTCCGGGTCGCGCTCCGCCTCCGAGCTGGCGGCGCTGGTGCGCCGGTCCGCCGAGCAGGGCACGCTCGACGAGTCCACGGCCACCTTGCTGACGAACTCCCTGGACTTCTCCGAGCTGACCGCCGTCGACGTGATGACCGACCGGTTGCGCCTGGTCACCGTGCGCCGCGACGAGACGGCGGCCGGCGTGCTGCGCCTCGCCCGGGCCACCGGCCACTCGCGGTTCCCCGTGATCGGTGAGTCCGCCGACGACATCGTCGGCGTGGTGCTGCTGCGCCGCGCCGTCGGGGTGCCCCACGAGCGGCGAGAGGAGGTGCCCGCCGCCGCGCTGATGGTGGACGTGCCACGGGTGCCGGAGACCGTGCACCTGCCGCCGCTCCTCGTCGAGCTGCGTGGCCGCGGCCCGCAGATGGCCGTGGTGGTGGACGAGTACGGCGGCACATCCGGAGTGGTCACGCTCGAGGACGTGGTCGAGGAGCTCGTCGGCGAGGTGGCCGACGAGCACGACCGGGCCCGCAGCTCCGCGGCGCGCCGTGCCGACGGCTCCTGGGGCTTTCCCGGCGTGGTGCGGCCCGACGAGCTGGAGGAGGTCACCGGCCTGACGGTGCCCGACGACGGTCCGTACGAGACGCTCGGCGGCCTCGTCATGGCGCGCCTGGGCCGCATCCCGCGCGTCGGTGACGTGGTCGAGGTCGACGACGCGCGGCTCGAGGTCGAGCGCATGGCCGGCCGCCGGGTCGAGGTGCTGCGGGTCAGCCGGCGGGAGGGCGCGCGGTGAGCCCGACTCTCGCAGCATTGCTGGCCGTGCTGTTCCTCGCCGGCAACGCGTTCTTCGTCGGTGCGGAGTTCGCCGTCATCTCCGCCCGGCGCAGCTCGATCGAGCCGCTGGCGGCGGGCGGCGACCGGCGGGCGCGCACGGTGCTCTGGGCGATGGAGCACGTCTCGCTGATGCTCGCGTGCGCGCAGCTGGGGATCACGGTGTGCTCGACGAGCCTCGGCCTGGTTGCCGAGCCGGCGATCGCCCATCTGATCGAGGCGCCGCTGGAGGCCCTGGGCGTCAGCCCGTCGCTGACCCACCCGATCGCGTTCGTCGTCGCCCTGCTGCTCGTCGTGTACCTGCACGTGGTGCTCGGCGAGATGGTGCCCAAGAACCTCGCCGTGTCCGGTCCCGAGCGCGCGGTGCTCCTGTTCGGGCCGCCGCTGGTGTGGCTGGGCCGCATGGTGCGGCCGGTCATCACCGGCCTCAACTGGCTGGCCAACCACGTGGTGCGCCTCTTCGGCATCGAGCCGCGCGACGAGGTGGCCTCGTCGTTCACGGCGGAGGAGGTCCAGTCCATCGTCGAACGCTCCGCCGCCGAGGGCCTGATCTCCGACGAGCAAGGCCTGCTCTCGGGTGCGCTCGAGTTCTCCGACCGCACTGCCGCCGACGTCATGGTGCCGCTGGCGCGGCTGGTGACGGTCGAGCCCGGGACCACGCCGGACGACGTCGAACGGGCGGTGACACGCACCGGCTTCAGCCGCTTCCCCGTGCGGGACGCCGCCGGGACGCTCGTCGGGTACCTGCACCTCAAGGACGTGCTCTACGCCGACGGGGCGTCGCGCCACGAGCCGGTGGCGCCGTGGCGGGTGCGCCGGCTCGCGGTCGTCGGCCCGGACGACGAGGTCGAGGAGGCCCTGGCGGCGATGCAACGCACCGGAGCCCACCTGGCCCGCGTGGACGAGGGAGGCGCTCCGGTGGGGGTCGTGTTCCTCGAGGACATCCTCGAGGAGCTCGTCGGCGAAGTGCGCGACGCGATGCAGCGGGGCCAGCTGCCGGACGGGCGTGGCTGACCTCGAGAGGCGTCCGATCACCCGGCGCTCGAATCTGTGACGTTGGTCCCATGTTCTGCGCGTGTCGGTCCGGCGTGTCGCGCTCGTGGACACCCGATCGGCTGGACGTTCGTCCAACGGGGGGTTGGAGAGTGCGGCCGAGGTCGTTATGGTTCCGTGATCAGTAGGCCGGGAAGACGTTTGAGGGGGCCCCGGACCTCACGTTGGCAGTTTCCCGGCGGTGGACGGAGGTGTGGTGGCCGCGCGTAACGAGACGCGCCTCCCCGAGGCCCACGCCGCACCGCGGCGCCGCACCCGGTTGACCCGTGCCACCGGTCGGCTCGGTGTCCTCGCGGCGCTCATCGGCGTCACGGTGGTCATTCCGGTCTCTCAGGCGGCCCTGGCCGACTCCGGGGTGCCGACGGTCTTCGCCACCCACGTCGCCCTTCCCTCGACGCTCGACGCGCTGACCGCCACACCGCCGGCGCAGCTTCCCCCGGCGTCGCTGATCTCCGCGTCGGGCACCGCCGAGCGGACGACCTTCACCCTCGAGGACGTCGAGCGCGTGTCGCGCACGGCCGAGCGCACGGTGCTCCCCGGCTGCTCCGGCGAGCGCATCCCGGCCGACCAGAACGGCAAGGTCCCCGCCGAGAGCCTGTGCACGCTGTTCGACGGCCACACCCAGATGCGCGCCGACGCCGCCGTCGCCCTCGCGCAGCTCAACGAGGCCTACGTCTCGCGGTTCGGCGCGGACCTGTGCATCTCCTCCGGCTACCGCACCTTGGCCCAGCAGTACTCGGTCAAGGCGTCCCGGGGCGGCCTGGCGGCCACGCCCGGCAAGTCCAACCACGGCTGGGGCCTGGCGGTCGACTTCTGCTCCAGCGTGACCAAGGGCGCCCGCTGGACCTGGCTGGAGGAGAACGGGCCGGTCTACGGCTTCTACAACCCGGCGTGGGCCCGCTCCGGCGGCAGCGGCCCGCACGAGCCGTGGCACTGGGAGTTCCTCTCCGGCGTCCAGCAGGACGGCGAGTACTACGACGACTGACGGGCGCTGACCGCCCGTCCCTCAGCGCAGCGTGAGGCCCCAGGTCAGGCTGTGGCTGGCACCCGGGGCGAGGTGCACCAGGTCGTCGCCGGTGCGGAAGGCGTCCGCGACGCAGGTCATCGGCTCGGCCGCCACCGCGGCCCGCTTGATCGACGCGACGTCGTCGCCCGTGCACACCTGCCATGCCTTCGCGGCGCCGTCGGCCCACATCGCCACCGTGCGGCCGTCCGGCCAGCCGAGCAGCAGCCACGACAGGCCCCCGCCGTCGCGCACCAGGTCCACCCAGGCGTCGTCGTACGCGCGGCCGGCGAGCGCGTGCGGCTCACGCAGGTCCCAGCCGTTGGCCACCGGCTCGGTGCCGGTGGGCAGCAGCCGGTTGTCGACCGTCACGTGGCGGTTCGCGTCGACGCGCAGCGTGCAGTCGTCGACGGCGGCGCCGCCGGTGGCCAGCCAGGGGTGCACACCGGTGCCGTACGGCGCGGTGGTGGTGCCCTCGTTGGTGGCGGTGATCGTGGAGCGCAGGCCGGTCTCGGTCAGCGCGTAGGTCACCTCGACGCGGACGGGCCACGGGTAGCCGGCCGTGGGCACGATCAGGTGCTCGAGGTGGATCGAGGTGCCGTCGTCGGACACCCCGGTGGTCGCGAACCGCACGTGGGTGACCAGGCCGTGCAGGGCGGTCTGGCGCCCCGGCTCGGACACGGCGAGCTGGTAGACCTCGTCGTCGTACTCGTAGAGGCCGTTGGCCAGCCGGTTGGGCCACGGTGCGAGCACCATGCCCGCGAAGGCGGGGGCGAGAGCGCTCTCGGAGTAGGGGAGCACCACGTCGCGGCCGCCGACGCGGTAGACGCGCAGCGAGGCTCCGACCTCGGCGATCACCGCCTCCTGGTCGCCGTGCTTCAGCTGGAACTGGGCACCACTCGGGAAATGCACCCCTGCACGGTACTCGCCCGCTCCTAGGACCTCACGCACCTGCTGGGCCAGGGCCGCTCGGGTGAACCTGTGCACAGGCGGCCACGCCGCGGGCCGTGATGCCCAAGCAGTCGGGCCGGAACTGCGGTGAGTACCCGTTCTCAAGCACGCAGCAGGGTGGCGCCGCGGCTGGGCCGCGACCGAGCCTGCCGCCGATCGACAGGCCCCAGAACCAGCTGCAGGGTTCCAAGCTCGGCTCGTTCGCGGAGCGGTTGTGCCGTCCAGGCCGGCGATCCCTTCCTCGTCATCCCGGTGCCGCCTAGCATGCCGCTGACCGCCACTTCCCCGATCTGCCACAAGTAGGCGGAGCGAGCCTTGACTGACGACACCGAGCTCGCGGAGCTCCTGCAACTGTGGGAACGCAGGCTCCGCGAGCTCGGTGCGCCCTGCGTCGACCACCTTCGGCCGGGTCTGGCCCGAGCCGATATCGAGCGCATCACCGCAGCGGCGGGCATCCAGATGGCCGACGACGCAGCGGCCATCTGGATGTGGCACGACGGGGATCGCGCCGCGTACGAGGACGACTGGGGCCGGCCAAGCCTCACGCCATCGGGCGTGTTCCTTGGCTTGCGCGCCGCGCTCGACCGTTCCAAGCAGCTGCGGAGCATCACCGACTCGATCAGGCCCGTGGGAGCCGATCCCGAGGCCGGTCCGTACGAGGACGAAGGCACGGCCGACGAGCTCTACTTCAGGCGAACCTTCGTGATCCTCGACGAGGACGAAGATCCCGTCTACCTCGACTGCACCAACCCGGCCGATCGAACTCCGACGGGCATCTTCATCACCCACGACACCTACCGCACGCCGCGCGTGCCCCTTGCTGATCGGATCCGGTACCGGATCGACGCGCTCGACCGCGGCTTGTGGCGCATGGGCGAGGAGGGCGAGTGGATCATCGATGAAGCGCGAGCCCCGGCCGTATCGCGCTACTGGGACCTGTACGCCTGACTCCGGAGCGTCCAGCCAGGAACCAACACCGGGGGCGCCGGGCACTCCACCCGCGAGACGTGTCTCGGCGCTGTCGCTCCAGGGTCGTTCACCGGCGCGATCGCTGTTGCGTGCCGGTACCTAGCGCGCCGGGCTGCGACGCTTGGGTTTGGGGATGGCACCGCCAGGAGCCGCTCAGGCCGTGGCGCGGGTCGCTCATCCCGCCGGCCCTGGCGGCCGCCGTCGGAGCGCCGGCCGGCGCGGCGCTCGCCGCCTCCCCACGCGCCGGCGCCGCCTGTGGACGCTCGTCACGGAGCGCTGAGGGCCGGTGTGGCGACGGAGGAACTCAGGGCTCGTGCCGGGCCCCGCCCGACGCGAGTCGACGCCGTTGCCACGTCGCTCGTGACACGTTTGGAAGTCGTTACCGAGACCGCGCCGGTGCGGACCGCGGCCGCTCTAGATTGAGGAGCGCAACGCGGTGCTAGGGGCGAGCCGAGCGAAGCCATGCTGGGGGGGACTGTTGAGCGTCAACTGGCGTCATCGGGGGCAGGCGTTCGCGGCCATCTCGACCACTGTCCTGGCCGCTCTAGGTCTGGTTGCGGCAGGCGTGGTGGTCGCTGCCGTCCTGACGCCTGAGCCCGCTGACGCTTCCCTCCAGTCGCGGGCGAGGGAGCCTGACCCGCTTCTCCGGACACCTGGTCTGAGGTGATGATCGCCTCGGAGAGGAGTCCTGGATGCCTGCTGCCAAGCCGCCGGAGTTCCGGCGTCGAGCTGTGGATCTGGCCCGTTCGGGTCA
>JAEXPS010000094.1 GCA_023438885.1 Actinomycetes bacterium | reverse complement strand
GGCCCCCGGGGCGGGGGGCCCCCCGGGGGGTGGGCCCCCCGGCCCGGCGTTCCCACGCAGTCACGGACGAGGGCAGATGGACAACGACTACATCCTCGAGATGCGGCAGATCACCAAGCGGTTCCCCGGGGTCGTCGCGCTGGACGACGTCAACCTGGCGGTGCGCCGCGGCGAGATCCACGCGATCTGCGGGGAGAACGGCGCAGGCAAGTCGACACTGATGAACGTGCTGTCGGGCATCTACCCGCACGGCACCTACGAGGGAGACATCGTCTACGACGGCGAGACGATGGCGTTCCGCAGCATCCGCGACTCCGAGCGGGTCGGGATCGTCATCATCCACCAGGAGCTGGCGCTGTCGCCGTTCCTGTCGATCGCCGAGAACATCTTCCTCGGCAACGAGCGCGGCAGCCGGGGCGTCGTGGACTGGAACGCCACGAACTCCCAGGCGGCGGCGCTGCTGGCCCGCGTCGGCCTGACGGAGCGGCCCGAGACCCGCGTCGCGGACATCGGCGTCGGGAAGCAGCAGCTGGTCGAGATCGCCAAGGCGCTGTCCAAGGAGGTGCGCCTGCTCATCCTCGACGAGCCGACGGCCGCCCTCAACGACGAGGACTCCGCTCACCTGCTCGGGCTGCTGCGCGGCCTGCGGGAGCAGGGGATCACCTCGATCATCATCAGCCACAAGCTCAACGAGCTGCTGGCGATCGCCGACACCATCACGGTGATCCGCGACGGTCACTCGATCGAGACGGTCGACAACCACGGCGCCGAGCCGGTCACCGACGAGCGGCTGATCCGCGGCATGGTCGGCCGATCGATGGACCACCGGTTCCCCGAGCACACGCCCACCGTCGGTGACGAGGTGCTGCGCGTGGAGGACTGGACCGTGTTCCACCCGATCGACCAGACGCGCAAGGTGGTCGACGGTGCGTCGATCTCCGTGCGCCGCGGTGAGATCGTCGGCCTTGCCGGCCTCATGGGTGCCGGCCGCACGGAGCTGGCGATGAGCCTGTTCGGGCGCACCTACGGCGCCCGCGCGACCGGCCGGGTGTTCAAGGACGGCACCGAGATCCACCTCCCCACCGTCCACGCGGCGATCCGGCACGGCATCGCCTACGCGACGGAGGACCGCAAGCGCTACGGGCTCAACCTCATCGACACCGTGCAGCGCAACATCTCGGCCGCGGCACTCGGCAAGCTGGCCCGGCGCGGCGTCGTCGACGCGAACGCCGAGACCACGGTCGCGGAGCGCTACCGGCGTGACATGAACATCAAGACACCCACCGTCTCCGCGCTGGTCGGCAAGCTCTCGGGCGGCAACCAGCAGAAGGTGGTGCTGTCGAAGTGGATCTACGCCGAGCCGGACGTCCTGATCCTCGACGAGCCCACCCGCGGCATCGACGTCGGTGCCAAGTACGAGATCTACGGGATCATCCAGAGGCTGGCCGATGCCGGCAAGGGCGTGATCTTCATCTCGTCGGAGCTGCCAGAGCTGATCGGCATCTGCGACCGCATCTACGCGTTCTCCCAGGGCCGCGTCACGGGCGAGGTCGCCCGTGAGGAAGCGACCCAGGAGCTGCTCATGACGTACATGACGAAGGACAAGGACGTGACCGCCCGATGATGAGCACCGACCTCAACCTTGTGCCGACCGAGCCGGCGGGCACGCGCGCCTCGTTGCGTGCCCGGTTCTCCGGCCTGGGCGACAACACCCGCCAGTACGGCATCTTCGCCGCCCTGGTCGTGATCATCGCCCTGTTCCAGTTGCTCACGGACGGCCGGCTCCTCGCGCCGGACAATGTCGCGGCACTGTTCCGGCAGAACGCCTACGTCTTCGTGCTGGCCATCGGCATGGTGATGGTGATCATCGCCGGGCACATCGACCTGTCGGTCGGGTCGGTGGTGGCCTTCGTCGGCGGCGTGATCGCCGTGGCGATGCGGGACTGGAACGCCAACTGGATGGTGGCGATCGTCATCGCCATTGCCATCGGCGCGGTGGTCGGCGCCTGGCAGGGCTTCTGGGTGGCGTACGTCGGCATTCCGGCGTTCATCGTCACCCTCGCGGGCATGCTGATCTTCCGCGGGCTGGCGCTCGTGGTCGTCGGCCAGAGCATCCCGGTCTCCTCGACGGCGTTCAAGGGCATCATGGCCAACTCGGTGCCGAACTGGCTGGGCAAGCTGGGGGACGCGGACATCGTCTCGCTCGTGATCGGTGCCGCCCTCATCCTGCTGACCGTGTTCACGCAGGTGCGCACGCGCACCTCGATGCGCAAGCACAAGCTCGCGGTCGAGCCGGCCGGTGTGTTCATCGCCAAGCTCGTCATCTCCGCCGCCGGCATCGGCCTGGTGACGGTGCTGCTGTCGCGCTCCCGCGGCGGCATGCCGATCGTGCTGATCATCTGCGCCGTCCTGATCGTCGTCTACAGCTTCGTCATGGGGCGCACGGTGTTCGGCCGGCACATCTACGCGATCGGCGGCAACCGGCAGGCGGCGCGCCTGTCCGGTGTCGACACGCGCAAGGTCGACTTCTGGATCTTCGTCAACATCGGCGCCCTCGGCGGCATCACGGCCATCCTGGTGACGTCGCGGCTCGGCACCGCGCTGGCCAACGCGGGCCAGGGATACGAGCTGGACGCGATCGCGGCGTGCTTCATCGGCGGCGCCGCGGTGACCGGCGGCATCGGCCGGGTGTCCGGCACCATCGTCGGCGCGTTGATCATGGGCGTGCTCAACATGGGCCTGTCGATCCTCAACGTCGACCCGTCGTGGACGCAGGTGATCAAGGGCATGGTGCTGCTCCTCGCGGTCGCCTACGACCTGGTGAGCAAGCGCCGCGCCGGGACCCAGTAGCCCGGCGGGCACAGGTCCTAGGCCCACGACCGTAGGGTTCCCGCATGACCAGGAAGGCGGCGACAGCGGGCTCGCAGACGTCGCTGCGCGAGGCCAACCGCGCCCTGGTGCTGCAGACCGTGCAGCGCTGGGGCGGGTTGACCCAGGTCGAGCTCGTCGGCGCCACCGGCCTGTCGGCGGCGACCGTCTCGACCATCGTGCGCGACCTGCTCGCGGACGGCCTGGTCGACACCGCGGTGACCACCCGCTCCGGCCGGCGTGCGCAGCTCGTGACGGTCGCCCGGCGCGTCGGGCTGGCGGTGGGTGTGCAGGTGGCCCATCGCCAGCTGCGGATCGCGCTGGGCGACTTCGCGCACCAGGTGGTGGCCGAGCAGTCGTTGCCCTTGCCGAACGACCACCGCCTGGACACCACGCTGGACCGCGCGGCCCTGCTGATCGTCGACCTGCTGGACCGGGTCGGCTCCACGCTGGACGAGGTCGTCGGGGTCGGTGTCGCGGTGCCGGCGCCCGTCGACGCGGGCACCGGGATGATCTCGGTGCGCGGCATCCTGCGGGGCTGGGACGAGGTGCACCTGGGCCAGGTGCTGTCGAAGCGGATCGCGCGGCCGGTGTTCGTCGACAACGACGCCAACCTGGGGGCGCTCGCGGAGATCACCCTGGGAGCCGCCCGGCCGTATCGCGACAGCGTGTTCGTCCGGGCGTCGTACGGCGTCGGGGCGGGGATCGTCATCGACGGTCGGGTGCACCGGGGCTTCGCCGGCACGGCGGGGGAGATCGGCCACGTCCAGGTGGACCCCTCCGGCGCGATCTGCGGTTGCGGCAACCGGGGCTGCCTGGACACCGTCGTCGGTGCGGTGGCCCTCGTCGAGTCGCTGCGGGTCAACCGCGGCGCGCTGACGCTGCGCGACGTGATCCAGCTGGCCAACGAGGGCGACCAGGGCTGCGCCCGGGTGGTCGCGGACGCCGGCGCGCAGATCGGCGCCGTGGTGGCGGGGCTGGGCCAGACGCTCAACCCGCAGGTGGTGGTCGTCGGCGGCGAGCTCGCCGAGACGGGGGACCTGATGCTCGGACCGATGCGCGAGGCGATCGTGCGTCGCGTACCGGTGAACCAGATCGCACCGCTCGAGGTGGTACCGGCCGCGCTCGGCGCACGGGCCGAGGTGATGGGCGCGCTGCTGCTCGCCCTCCAGGCCGCCGACGTCGCGGTCCGCACGGACGTGGAGGACGAGGTGCAGGTCAGTTGACGGACGTCGCCGGTGGGGCTTGTATGGCCTGTCACGTGTTCGACGGGGAGCAGGTGCGCAGCTGATGGACGCCAGGACGCCCCTGCTGTCGATGCGGGGGATCACGAAGCGCTTCGGCGCGGTGGAGGCGCTGGTCGGCGTCGACTTCGACGTCCACGCCCAGGAGGTCGTGGCGCTCGTCGGCGACAACGGCGCGGGCAAGTCCACCCTCGCCAAGATGGTCGCCGGCGTGCTGCAGCCCGACTCCGGGCTCGTCGAGATCGCCGGCATGCCGGTGACGATCCCGTCGCCGTCCGCCGCCCACGAGCTCGGCGTTGCCACGGTGTTCCAGGACCTGGCCCTGTGCGACAACCTCGACGTGACGGCCAACCTGTTCCTGGGCCACGAGCTGCACGGCCGGGTGGGACGCGACGACCGCGAGATGGAGCTGCTCACCCGCACGGTGCTCGACAAGCTCGCCAGCCGCATCCCCTCCGTGCGCACGCCGCTGGCCCACCTGTCCGCCGGCCAGCGCCAGACCGTGGCCATCGCCCGCACGCTGATCGGCAACCCGCGGCTCGTCGTGCTCGACGAGCCCACCGCCGCCCTGTCCGTGGTGCAGACCGCCGAGGTGCTGACGCACATCGAGCGGCTGCGGGACATGGGTCTCGGCGTGATCCTCATCAGCCACAACATGACCGACGTCCGTGCGGTCGCCGACCGCATCGAGGTGCTGCGGCACGGTCGCAACAACGGGTCGTACGACGCGCAGCGCACGTCGTACGAGGAGGTGATCGCGGCGATCACCGGCGCGACCCACGTCGGGGAGGGAGCCCTGCGCTCGGTCGGCTGACCTCGGCTGACCGCGGGTGCCGCGCGGGTGCCGGCCGAGCCGGGGCCTCCCGCGCGGGACCTCGGTCCCGAACCGTGCGGCCTTCGGCCTGCCGGCAGTGGTCAGAGGGCACATCCGTCCCGGGAACCGGCGTCCCGGCGCGTCGCGACGGTCTAGCGTCGCGCCCGTCCAGGGAGCAGCCAGGGATCGGGAGTACGACGATGCGCGCAGCTGCGGCAGTGATCGGTGTGGTCGCCGTGGGGCTGGTCCTCGCGGGGTGCACGGGCGGTGACGAGCCGGAGGCCGAGCCCTCGTCGGCCGGTCCGCAGTCTGCGGCCCCGACCCTGGACGCGGCCGCCGTCACGACGCAGCGGGTCCAGGTGCCGGCGCCCGCGCTCGACGGCAACATCCTCGGCGACCCGTCGGAACGCACCGCGCTGGTGATCCTGCCGCCGTCGTACGAGGCGTCCGACAAGCGCTACCCGGTGGTCTACTTCCTCGACGGGTGGCAGGAGCCGGTCGGCCGGCTGAACAGCCAGGCCAGGCTGCTCGCCCAGGCGATGCTGGCCGAGGGCAACCAGGAACTCATCGTCGTCGAGATCGACGGCGACAACGCGCTGACCGGCAACTTCTACGCGAACTCGCCCATCGGCGGCAACATGGAGGACTTCGTCGCGCAGGACCTCGTCGCCTACGTCGACGGAGCGTTCCGCACCATCCCGGAGCGGACGTCCCGCGGCCTGGCCGGCTTCTCGATGGGCGGGTTCGGTGCCGTCAACGTCGGCATGCACCGGCCGGACGTCTTCGGTGCCGTCTCGGCCCTCTCGCCGGGCCTGATGACCCCCGACGGCCTCGCGGACATGCTGGCCGACAACGGCGCGTGGGTCCCGTACGCGGCGACGTTCTCCCCGGACCCCACGGCGACCGAGCGGCCCTTCGCCCACCTGCTCGACCCGACGGTGCCGCTGGACCAGCAGGACCCGGCGACGGTGGCCGCCTACGAGAGCGGCTTCGGCGACCTCGAGGCCAAGGTGGCGGCCTACCTGGCTCTGCCGGACCAGCTGTCGCACATCAGGCTGACGTACGGCACCACCGACTCCTACGCGTGGATCCCCGCCGGCACCGAGTACCTCGCCGGGCTGCTGACGCGGGAGGGCGTGCCGCACTCGCTGGTGACGTTCGACGGCGGGCACAGCCTGGACAACGGCTACCTGCGCGAGGGCCTCGTCGCCTTCTTCTCCGACGAGCTCGCCGGGGAGTAGCTCAGCGGAAGACGACCGTCTTCGGGCCGTCGAGGAGCACGCGGTGCTCCGCGTGCCACCGCACCGCGCGCGACAGCGCCCGACGCTCGACGTCCTGGCCGAGCCGCACCATGTCCGCCACCGTCCGGTTGTGGTCCACCCGCTCGACGTCCTGCTCGATGATCGGACCCTCGTCGAGGTCGGCGGTCACGTAGTGCGCCGTCGCACCGATCAGCTTGACGCCCCGGGCGTGGGCCTGGGCGTAGGGGCGGGCGCCCTTGAACGAGGGCAGGAACGAGTGGTGGATGTTGATGATGCGCCCCGGCAGCCGCGAGCACAGGTCGTCGGAGAGCACCTGCATGTACCGGGCGAGCACCACGAGCTCCACGTCGAGCTCGTCGACCAGCGCCAGCAGCCGGGCCTCCGCCTCGGCCTTCGTCGCCGCGGTCACGGGCACGTGGTGGAAGTCGATGCCGTAGAAGTCGGCCATCGGCCGCAGGGTCTCGTGGTTGGAGACCACGGCCACGAGGTCCACCGGCAGATCCTCGGACCGCTGGCGGAACGCCAGGTCGTTGAGGCAGTGGGCCGTGGTGGACACCATGACGAGCGTGCGCACCGGCCGGCCCGCGACGTCGAGGTTCCACGTCATGTCGAACCGTGGGGCGAGCGCGGCGAAGGCTGCCGCCAGCTCGTCGTAGCCCCGCGCCGCCTCGACGGCCACCCGCATGAAGAAACGCCCGGTCTCGGGATCGCCGAACTGCTGCGACTCGGTGATGTTGCCGCCGTGCTCGGCCAGCAGCCCGGCGACGGCCGCCACGATGCCGGGACGGTCGGGGCAGGAGAGGGTCAGCACCCAGTCGGTGCTCACGGTGCGGGACACGAGGCCCGAGAGTAGTCGCAGCGCCACCGGGCTGGGACGATGTGGCCATGACGACGGACGACGACCTGGACATTCGCCCCGTGACGGAGGCCCACGCCGGCGAGCTGCTGACGCTGCGCCGGGCGGCGTTCGTCACCGAGGCCCAATCGGTCGGCGACCCGAACATCCCGCCGCTGACGCAGACCCTCGACGAGCTGCGGGCCGACCTGGAGCGGGACGACGTCGTCACGCTCGGGGCGTGGCACGGGCCGCGGCTGGTCGCGTCGATCCGGCTGCTGATCGAGGGCACCAGGGCGACGCTGGGCCGGTTCGCCGTCGCGCCGGACCTCCAGGGCCGCGGCATCGGGACCCGCCTGCTCGACGAGATCGTCGCCCACCTGCCGGAGGGCACGCAGGAGGTGTGGATCTACACCGCCCGCGACTCGCTGCACAACATCGCGATGTACCAGAAGCGCGGCTATGAGTACCACCACGACCAGACGGCCGGCGACCTGACGTACGCCTACCTGCGCAGGCTGCTGGGCGACGAGACGGTCGCCGACGAGATGGACACCCCGTAGCCGGGCTCCCGGAGCTCGCGAGCGATCCACCCCCGATGGTTCAGGATTCGGGTGTGGGAGCGGATGACGTGAGGGTGCTGGCCTCGGCGCCGGACGGGCCCGTGGCGGTGCCGGCGGCGCTCGTCGCCATCGCCGACGGCGAGAGCGCCGAGGCGGTCTGGGTCAACCAGCTGGGCGGGGTGACGTTCGCGCTGCCGCGCTCGCGGCGGTACGTCAAGTGGCAGCCGGCCGGCACCGCACTCGACCTGCCGGCGGAGGCGGCCCGGCTCGCGTGGGCCGGTCGGTTCACGCCTGTGCCACTGGTCCTCGAGACCGGGGCCGACGACGAGGGCGAGTGGCTGGTGACGCAGGCGCTGACCGGGCGATCCGCTGTGGACCCCGTGTGGCTGGCGTCGCCTGCGGTGGCGGTGCGGGCGATCGGGGAGGGGCTGCGTGCCCTGCACGACGCCCTGCCGGTGGCCGGGTGCCCCTTCGACTGGGGCGTCGGCGAGCGGCTCGCGCACGCCGAGGCGGTCGGGTGGGGTTCGTCCGAGGCCCGGGCGGCGCTCGGGGAGCCGCCCCCGGTGGACCGCCTGGTCGTCTGCCACGGCGACGCCTGTGCCCCCAACACGCTGCTGGGGGACGACGGCCGCTGGACCGGCCACGTCGACCTCGGCCGGCTGGGCGTCGCGGACCGGTGGGCCGACCTCGCCGTGGCCACCTGGTCCTCCGAGTGGAACTACGGCCCCGGCTGGGAGGGTGCGCTCCTCGAGGCCTACGGCATCGAGCCCGACGAGGAGCGCACCGCCTTCTACCGTGCGCTCTGGGACGCCGCCTGACGCTCGCCGGCGCTGCCGGCCCCGTCCGGGTCGGAGCCGTCGACCTCGCCCTCGGCGGCTGCCCCGGCGGGCCGGCCGGCCCGGCCGCGTGGCTGCCCGAGCGCTACGGCGG
>JAEXPS010000062.1 GCA_023438885.1 Actinomycetes bacterium | reverse complement strand
GGGGGGGGGGGGTTTGGGTTTGGGGGGGGGGGGGGGGCGCGCCGCCGGCCGCCGCGATGCTCATCATCCTGGCGGTCGTCACGGCGGCCTCGATGATGCAGGCGGCCGGGGGTATCGACTGGATGGTCGGCGTCGCGGCCCGCATCATCGCGAGCCACCCGAAGCAGATCACCCTGATCGCTCCGCTGACGGCGTTCCTGTTCTCCGTCGGGTCCGGTACCGGCAACATCCTGTACCCGCTGCTGCCGGTGATCTACGACGTCTCCTACCGCAACGGGATCAGGCCCTCACGGCCCCTGACCGTCACGGTGGTCCAGTCCGGCATGGCCCTGGCGGCCTCGCCGGTGTCCGCCGCGATGGCGGCGATGCTGACGCTGACGGACGTGGAGCCGTTCAACTTCTCGCTGCCGCAGATCCTCTCGGTCACCATCCCCGCGTGCGTCGCCGGCATCGTGGTCACCGCACTGGTGATGAACCGGGTCGGCAAGGAGCTGGACGACGACCCCGAGATCCAGGCCCGCATCGCGTCCGGGGCGCTCGCGCCGCGTGAGTCGCTGGCCGCCACGGCCGGAGCCGTTTCCGGCGGCACGACGACCACCCAGGCGACCGTCGCCTCCGGCGCCTCCGCCGATGCGGCCGCTGGTTCGTCGTCCGGCGGTACGACGACCACGACCGCGACCGCCGCGCCGCCCACCGTGCCCGAGGCGACCTCGCGCGGACGCAACTCGGCACTCGCGTTCCTCGCCGGCGTCATCGCCATCGTCATCCTGGGCCTGTTCCCGGACCTGCGGCCCTCGTTCACCGTCGACGGCGAGACGAGCACCATCGACATGACCACGACGATCGTCATCGTCATGTTCGCGACCTCGATCGCGATCCTGCTGCTGGGCCGGCCGAAGGTCCAGGAGGTCCCCGACCAGTCGGTGTTCAAGGCCGGTATGGTCGCCGCGATCGCCCTCTTCGGTATCGCGTGGCTGACCGCGACGTTCATCGCCGCCCACCAGACGCTGATCGTCGACACCATCGGTGGCTGGGTGAACGACTACGTGGCGATCTTCGCCCTCGCGGTGTTCCTCGTCGCCGCCCTCACCACGAGCCAGTCCACGGCGACGCGGACCATCGTGCCGATCGGCCTCGCGGCCGGCCTGGCCCCCGGGCTCGTCACGGGTCTGTGGGCGGGTGCCCTCAACGGCGTGTACACCCTGCCGGCCAACGGCACGCAGATCGCCGCCGTCAACTTCGACGCCACGGGCTCGACGAAGCTCGGCACCAAGCTGCTGGACCACAGCTTCCTGCTGCCGACCATCATCATGACCGTCACCAGCGTCGCGGTCGGCGCGGCCATCGGCACGATCTTCTACTGATCGAGAGAGGGTTCACTGATGCAGGTCGAGGAGATCGCCGCCAAGGCGTCCGAGCTGATGCCGTCGCTGCTGGAGCGGCTGGAGGAGCTGGTCGCCATCCCGTCCATCGCGTTCCCGGGCTACCCGCCCGAGCCGGTGCACGAGATGGCCGAGCGCACGCTCGCGCTGTTCCAGGAGGTGGGGTTCACCGACGCGCGGTTCATGGACGTGCCCACGGGCTACCCGCCCATCTACGCCGAGCTGCCCGGCCCGCCCGGCTCGCCCACCGTGCTGCTGTACGCGCACTACGACGTGCAGCCGGCGCCGCCGGAGGCGGGCTGGACCAGCGACCCGTGGAAGGCCACCCGCAAGGACGACGGCCGCATCTACGGCCGAGGCGCGGCCGACGACAAGGCCGGGCTCGTGGCGCACCTGGGCACTCTCCGGGTGTTCGACGGAAAGCCACCGTGCACCATCAAGCTGGTGCTCGAGGGCATGGAGGAGACGGAGAGCAACCTCGAGGCGTTCGTCGAGGCGCACCCCGAGCTGTTCGTGTGCGACGCCTTCGTGGTGTGCGACATGGGCAACCTCGAGGTCGGCGAACCGGTGCTGAGCGTCGCCCTGCGCGGCGACGTCGCGTGCGAGGTCACCGTGCGCACGTTGCAGCACCCGCTGCACTCGGGCGTCTACGGCGGTCCCACCCCGGACGCGATGATCGCGATGGCCAAGCTGCTGGCCTCGTTGCACGACGACGCGGGCGACGTCGCCGTCGAGGGCGTCTCGCGCCGGCCGTGGACCGGCGCCGACCTGACCGAGGACGACTTCCGGGCCGGCGCCGACCTCGTCGACGGGGTGTCCCTCGCCGGCACCGGCACCATCGGGCAGCGCCTGTACGGCAACCCGTCGGTCTCGGCGATCGGCCTGGACATGACCAGCGTGGCGAAGTCGTCGAACGTGCTGATCCCCGAGGTGCGGGCCAAGCTGTCGATGCGCATCGTGCCGGGCAGCGACCCCGAGACGGAGCTCGACAAGCTCGTCGCGCACCTGGAGTCCCACGCGCCGTGGGGCGCCCAGGTCGAGGTGCGCCGCACCAAGGCCGCGCCCGGGTTCATCTGCCCCACGGACGGCCCGGCCTACGCGGCCGCCCGCGAGGCGATGGCGCAGGCGTTCGGCAAGCCCGCGGGCGAGGCCGCCTCCGGCGCGTCGATCCCGCTGCTGCGCACGTTGCAGCACGCCTCCCCCGGCGCCGAGTTCATCCTCTGGGGCCCGGAGGACGTGGCGAAGGCCCGCATCCACGCGAGCGACGAGAGCGTGGACCCCTCGGAGATCGAGCACCTGATCGTCGCGCAGGCCCTCTTGCTGCAGAACCTGGCGGCGCGCGCGGGCTGACGAGCACCGGTCGCGGTCAGTCGTCGGGCCCGTAGACCGGCCTGGAGGTGGCGGGCGGGACGCCGATCTCGTCGACGGTGTGGCCGGTGCACGGGCTCGCGGTGACGCGGGCCTGTTGCACCCGGTCGATCTGGAACCAGCGCATCGCCTGGCGCAGGCGGCACCAGCCGATCAGGTACCACCGCCCGCGGGCCGAGCCGAACACCACCGGCTCGACGTCGCGGGTGGTCTGCGTGCCGTCTGCGGAGGTGTAGCGGATGCGGACCACCCGTTGCTCGGTCATCGCCTCCTCGAGCGCCGAGCGGACCGCCCGCTTCGGCGGCGGTGGCGCGTCGACCCAGACGCGCTCCGCCAGGCGTCGAGCTCGTGCCCGGGTGGGCGGGTCGAGCACGTCGACGATCTTGCGCACGCCGGCCGTGGCGAGGTCGGAGTAGGGGGCGTCGGGGGCGGCCGACACGGCCGCCAGCAGTGCGACCGCCTGGGCGGGGCTCAGGCTGACCGGCCGCAGCGACGCCGTGGCGGACAGCCCGTAGCCGCCACCGGGGCCGGGCCGGGACCACAGGGGCAACCCGCTGCGCTCCAGGGAGTCCAGGTCTCGCTTGATGGTGCGCACCGAGACCCCGAACTCGTCGGCCATCCGCTCGGCGGTGCACCCGCGAGGCCCCTGGCGGCGCAGCATCTCGGAGAGGGCGTGGAGGCGCTCGGCTCGCTTCACCCGTGGATCATCTCGAATTGGTGTGACAAATGGTGACATCCCGCTGTCCGCACGCGGGGTGAGAGTGGAGCCATGACGAACGGCGAGAAGAAGCCGACCATCTTCCTGATCCCCGGCCACTGGCTGGGGGCGTGGGCCTGGGACGACGTCGCGGACCATCTGCGCGAAGCGGGGCACCGCGCTGTCGCCATGACCTTGCCCGGCCTGGACTCGCAGGACCCGCACCGCGCGTCAAGGACGCTGGACGAGCAGGCGGACGCGATCTCGCACGCGCTGGCCGAGAGTGCCGCGGCCGGGCACGGGCCCGCCGTGATCGTCGCCCACAGCGGCGCCAACGCGCCGGTCAGCATGGTGCTGGACCGCCACCCAGACCTCGTCGGCCGCGTGGTCTGGATCGACAGCGGCCCGCTCGCACCCGGCAGCGTCTTCGCACCCGACGCGCCCGACGAGCTCGACGAGCTGCCGCTGCCCCCGTTCGAGCAGATCGCGGCGCAGGCCAGCCTCGAGGGCCTGAGCGCCGAGCACCTCGACCGGTTCCGCCGCCGGGCCGTGCCCGAGCCCGGCCCGGTGCTGCGCCAGGCGGTCACGCTCACGGACGACGCGCGCCTGGACGTCCCCACCACGCTGGTGTGCTGCTCCATCACCAGCGACCAGGTTCGCCAGCTCGCCGCCGCGGGCCACCCGATGTTCGCGGAGACGGCCCGGCTGACGCACGCCGACTTCGTCGACCTGCCCACGGGCCACTGGCCCATGTGGAGCCGCCCGGCAGACCTGGCTCAGGTCATCGCCGCGGCGGGCGCGTCGGAGCGATAGCGGGTCCGGCGCAAGTCGCTGCGCAGACGGGCGACTGGTCAGGCATACCGCCGCCGGTCGTCCGCCCGCCGTGGCATCGCGCGTCGGACGGCGTGCCCGGCCTCAGGCGAGCGTGAAGTCGTCCGCGGGGAAGCCGAACCCGAGCATCGCCTCCGTGGCGAAGGCGACCACGATCTCGTCACCGGTCATGAAGAGAGGCCCGGCTTCCTGCGGCATACCCGCGACGAACCACACCGGGCCTGCCCGCCCAAAGTCGAGCCGAAGCGCCACCGGCACCTCGACCTTCCGAGCCGGCTCGATGACCCGGCCGTCGCCAGTTCGGCCGGGGCCGAGCTCGAACCGTTCCCAGCGGGTCGCGGCAGCCGTGATCGGCTCACCGGCACGTGACTGCCACTCGGGATGATCGGTGACGGCCCAGCCCTCGGGTCCGTACTCGTCCTGACGGAGGAACGAGGTCATCGGGTCGTGGAAGACCTCCACGCCGTACGGGTAGAACGTGGTGGTCCACAGCGCCGAGACGGGCCCCACGCTGGTCGTCAAGCCGACACCCATCACGGCGTGGTGCCAGTTGCCGTGATCCCACTCCCGCGGCTCGTCGCCGAAGTTCTGGACGTCCCAGTACTCGACGCCCTCGATCCGGAGCCCGACCAATGACGCCGTCTTCCGGTCGTAGTCAGCACGCGTGCTCACACGTCGAACTGTCCTCGACTTCGCGCGTGGGCGCAGGCTGTTGGGGTGCCGAAGATCAGGCCGCGCCCTCGTCGGCCAGCGCGTCCGTCAGCAGGCCGACGAGGGCCTCGAGCTGCACGTCCACGGACGACGAGCCCTCCTCGACCGCCTCGCCGTCGAGCGCCCGCGCGGCGAGCCCGGACTTGGCGTCGATCAGCTCGGCGATCTTCGAGTCGATGGTCTGCGCGGCGATGATGCGCCAGGCCGTCACCGGCTCGGACTGGCCGATGCGGTGCACGCGGTCGATCGCCTGGGTCTGCTCGGCGTCGGTCCAGGACAGCTCGGCGAGCACCAGGTTGGACGCGACCTGGAGGTTGATCCCCACGCCGGCGGCCAGCAGCGAGCACACGGCCACATGGACGCCCGGGTCCTTGGTGAACGCGGAGATCGCCTTCTCGCGCGCCTTCGCGGTCTGGTCGCCGCGGATCGAGACGTAGCCGAGGCCGGCGGCGGCGAAGGCCTGCTCCGCCTGGTCCATCACGTCGACGTGCTTGGCGAAGAACACCACCTTGCCGACGTTGCGAGCGAGCTGGGCGGCGTAGTCGGCGGCCAGCGGAGCCTTGGCCTGGCCGATGTGCCGCACCATCGTGAAGACGTTCTCGCCGCCGGACTTCTCGCTGGAGTCCTTGAGCTCGGTCGCCGCGACCTTGCGCGCCAGGTCCAGGTCGATGCCGTCGCTCGTCGGGCCCCCGCGGGCTTCCAGCGCCGCCCGGTAGCGCCCGACGAGCCGGCGCGCCAGCGCGGCCTCGGCGGCGCGGATCGAGCGGCCGAGGGCGCCGTCCAGCTCCACCGGCAGGTCGGCGACGCGGCGGGCGGGGATGTCGGCGGCCACGTCGACCTTGCGGCGCCGCACGATCCCCATGTCGATCACGGCGGTGCGGGCCTCGTCGTAGAACCCGCGGTCCGCCGGGGTGAGGCCGTTCTCCTCGAGCGCGGTCATCAGCCGGCCGAGCGGCTTGGTGTCGTCGATCCAGCCGAGGAACTGCCAGATGGCCCGGAAGTCCTCGATGTCGTTGATCAGCGGCGTGCCGGTCAGGGCCATGAGCAGGGGGCGGGCGTGGCGGTCGCGGATCTTCGCGGAGAGAGCCAGCACGTTCTGCGAGCGCTGCGAGCCCTTGTTCTTGATGAAGTGCGCCTCGTCGACCACCATGCCGCGGAAGCCGTGGTTGCCGAGCCAGCCGACGTGCCGGTCGAGGATGTCGTAGTTGACGATCACCACGTCCGCGAAGGCGTCGACGTCCTCGCCGTCGCCGTGCACCACGGTGGCGCGGCGCAGCGGGGTCCACATCCCCACCTCGTGCGCCCAGTTGGCCTTGACCACGTTGGGCACGACGACCAGCAGGGGGAAGGCGTCGGCGGCCTGTGCGGCCAGCAGGGCCTGTGCGGTCTTGCCGAGCCCGGGCTCGTCGGCCAGGAGGAAGGTGCGATGCCCGCGCGCGGCGGCGGCGACCACCTGCGCCTGGTGCGGCATCAGCTGCCGGCCGAGGGGCGCGAAGACGGGACCGTCCTCGGGCAGCGGCATACAGGCGGGTGCGCCGGGGCTGGCGTTCTCGAAGCTGCGGAACAGCGGCTCGAGCAGCTCCCAGCCCGCCAGCAGGCGCGGCTTGGCGGCGCGGCGCTCGGCGACGCCCTCGAAGTCGGGGGCGAGGAACGGGTTCGCCAGCTGGCGGGCGATCACCGAGCGGGGGACCACGCGGTTCTCGTTGACGTTCGTCGGTGGCGGCGGCGGGGCCTGCTCCGGCTCCTCCGGCGGCTCGAGCCCGCCGGCGCGCATCAACGTCGCCTTGTAGGCGCGGGCGGCGTCGGAGACCTTGGCGTCCTCGGCGAGGAGTGCCAGGAGCGAGGTGTCTCTTGCGGCGGTCCTGGCGAGCTGGGTGGCGACGCCGTCGAGGCGCTTGAGCTCTTGGGTGCGCTTGGACTCGGTGAGCTGGGGGTCTGTCGTGACGCGCGCGCGCTCCTCTCGGACCAGGAGCGCGACGACCTGGAACTGGGTGCGCACCGAGGCGCGGATCGGCGGGTGCTGCACGGCGTTGTCGACGTCACGGGCGACCTTCGCCAGCACCGGGATGATGCCGTCCTCCTGGCGCGGGCGCTGCTGGCGGCGCTGCTGGTTGCCGTTGCCGTTGGCGTGGCCGTTGCCGGCGCGGGCGTCGGAGCGCGCGCGACTGGGCCGGGGCTGCTGCCCGCCTGGTCGTGCCACTGCTCCTCCATCTCCGCGTCGATACCGACGCTGGTACTGCCTTCCCCCGCGGGCCTCACCCGCAGGCACACGCCAACGCCCGTCGAAGGCCGACGACGCGGGCTGCCTCCTGCCGCCTGACGTCCGAGCCGCAGCTCAGACGAGGCGTCGGTTACGCCGCAGCGTCACCGACGCCACCCACAGGCCGGTGCGCACCGCTGACAACGCGCCCACCGCGCAGCTCCGCGAACCACCGCGCTACCTGGGCGCGGTCGGCTCGATTGCCAGAGCGGGTTGAGCCTACCGCGAGGCGCCCCGACAACGCCGCCGTCATCTCCGAGGGCGTCGCCAAGGTGCCCCCGAGGCCGTCTACTACGACGACGAGGGCGCCCGGACGGCATCTGGGACTGGGTCATCCCGTGGGCGCTGTGGTCCCTGGTGCGCCAGCAGGCCGCGGCGATCTCCGACCTGGAGGCCCGCGTCACCGCGCTGGAGGGGCGGGCATGAGCACTGACGGTGTGGAGGTCACCGACCTCCCGTGAGTGGTGAACCCCTGGCACGCGCTCATGGCCGTGGTGGCGATCCTGGCCGCGGCCATCTGGCCCGGGGTTCTGGCGTGGCTCAACAGCCGTAAAGCGCCGACCAAGGTCGGGACGTCCAGAGGACCCTGGCGAGAACAACGGCGGCGGGTCCGTGAAGGACGCCTTGACCGCATCGAGCGCA
Organism: Actinomycetes bacterium; assembly: GCA_023438885.1. Taxonomy (GTDB): domain Bacteria; phylum Actinomycetota; class Actinomycetes; order Actinomycetales; family Cellulomonadaceae; genus Cellulomonas. The sequence continues at coordinate 204 of JAEXPS010000062.1, read as the reverse complement.
CCCAGCAGGAGCACGGCGCCAAGATCGGCGACGTGGCAATCGGCCAGACGGACCTGACGCCCGGGTGGCGGCGCTAGTTGTACTGCCCAGGCAGGTTGGTCAATCTGGTGATGGGCGGGACCTTGCCGATGGCTGAGTGGGGCCGGTGGTGGTTGTACTCGTGGAGCCATCCTGGCAGGGCGGCTCGGCGGGCGGTCTCGGACT
>JAEXPS010000252.1 GCA_023438885.1 Actinomycetes bacterium | reverse complement strand
GCGCTGACGGCCGTGTGCAGGGCGGCCGTGTGCGACGGCGCGAGGTCGACCTCCTCGGTGCGTGCGCCCAGCGCGGCCGCCAACGACTCGCGTGCGCCGTCGAGCAGCGCCCGCGCTCGTCGGCCCTCGGAATGCAGGCGTCGTGGGTCGGCCCAGCCTTCGTCGAGCGCGGCGAGGAACGCGTCGCGGGCGGCGGGCAGCAGGGGCGCCTGGCCACCGGAGTCCAGCACCACCCGGGCGTTCGTCACGCCTCCAACCTAACCGGCGGAGACGCTGGTGAAGCCACGTGATGACGGTTGACCACGGCGCGTCAGGACCCGTGCGGCAACACGCCCGACCCCCCAGGCCGCGCGCTACTCTTGCGACGGCGGGGACTTAAGTCCCAGGTTCGCCGCGCCCGATCGTCGACGGCCCGCACGTGGGCCTCAGGGGAAGGTAGGCCGTGCACCCGGACCCCAGACGCCGCACCGCTCGCCGCCGAGCCCTGGTGGGCTCGGGGTTGCTGGTGGCGGCCACCATGCTGCTCTCCGGCTGTTCCGACACGGTCTACCGGGGCTGGCTGCCCGGTGACTCGTCGCACGAGGTGACGGACCAGACCGCGCGCATCGCGAGCCTGTGGCGCGGGTCGTGGGTGGCCGCCCTGCTCGTGGGCCTGCTGACCTGGGGCCTGATCCTGTGGTGCATCGCCGCCTACCGGAAGCGCAAGGGCGACGACACCCTGCCGATCCAGCTGCGCTACCACGTTCCCCTCGAGGTGATGTACGTGGTGCTGCCGATCGTCATGATCGGCGTGCTGTTCTACTACACGAACCGCGACACCAGGGAGATCACCGCCACGGACGCCCCCGCGGACGTGCACGTGCAGGTGATCGGCAAGCAGTGGTCGTGGGACGTCAACTACCTCGACGACGACGTGTACGACGCCGGGGTGCAGGCGCAGGACCTCACGCAGGCCGGCGCGCTGGACGACGTCATCACCATCTGGGTCCCGGTGAACGAGAGGGTGGAGTTCATCCTCGACTCCCGTGACGTCATCCACTCGTTCTGGGTGCCCGCGTTCCTGTTCAAGATGGACGCGATCCCCGGGCGCACCAACCACTTCCAGGTGACGCCCACAGCGGTGGGCGACTACCGCGGCAAGTGCGCCGAGCTGTGCGGGCAGTACCACGCGAAGATGCTCTTCAACCTCAAGGTCGTCGAGCGCGCCGAGTACGACGAGCACATGGCGGAGCTGGCGGCGAAGGGCCAGACCGGAGCGCTGGGGCTCGAGTTCAACCGGCTCCAGGACGTGACGACGGGCGGAGGTGAGTGATGGTCGCCGACGTGATCCCGGGGCTCGCGCCCTCGCGGCAGACGCACGGCCGCACCATCGTCCGGTGGCTGACGACCACCGACCACAAGACGATCGGCTACCTGTACCTCATCACGTCGTTCGTGTGGTTCCTCATCGGCGGCGTGCTGGCCCTGCTGATCCGGGCCGAGCTGTTCACGCCCGGCGTGCAGGTGTTCCAGAACGGCGAGCAGTACAACCAGGCGTTCACCATGCACGGCACGATCATGCTGCTGCTGTTCGCGACGCCGCTGTTCGCCGGGTTCGCCAACGTGATCATGCCGCTGCAGATCGGCGCACCCGACGTCGCGTTCCCGCGGCTGAACATGCTCGCGTACTGGTTCTTCTTCTTCGGCGGGCTGATCGCGGCCGCCGGGTTCCTCACCCCGCAGGGCGCCGCATCGTTCGGCTGGTTCGCCTACGCCCCGCTCTCGGACGCGGTGTACACGCCGGGCCTCGGTGGGGACCTGTGGGTGTTCGGCCTGGCGCTCGGCGGCTTCGGCACCATCCTCGGCGCGGTGAACTTCATCACGACGATCGTCACGATGCGCGCGCCCGGCATGACGATGTTCCGGATGCCGATCTTCACCTGGAACACGCTCATCACGTCGCTCCTGGTGCTCATGGCCTTCCCGCCCCTGGCGGCCGCGCTGTTCGGGCTCGGCGCCGACCGCAAGCTCGGCGCGCAGATCTTCAACCCCGACAACGGCGGGGCGATCCTCTGGCAGCACCTGTTCTGGTTCTTCGGGCATCCCGAGGTCTACATCATCGCGCTGCCGTTCTTCGGCATCGCCTCCGAGATCATCCCGGTGTTCTCCCGCAAGCCGATCTTCGGCTACAAGGGCCTGGTCTACGCGACGATCGCCATCGCGGCCCTGTCGGTGACGGTGTGGGCGCACCACATGTACGTCACGGGCGCGGTGCTGCTGCCCTTCTTCGCCTTCATGACGATGCTCATCGCGGTGCCGACCGGCGTGAAGTTCTTCAACTGGATCGGCACGATGTGGCGAGGGAAGCTCACCTTCGAGACGCCGATGCTCTGGACCATCGGCTTCCTCGTGACGTTCCTGTTCGGAGGCCTGACAGGCGTCATCCTGTCCAGCCCTGCCCTCGACTTCCACCTGTCCGACACGTACTTCGTGGTGGCGCACTTCCACTACGTGGTGTTCGGCACCGTCGTCTTCGCGATGTTCGCCGGCTTCTACTTCTGGTGGCCCAAGTTCACCGGCCGGATGCTCAACGAGCGGCTCGGCAAGGTGCACTTCTGGCTGACGTTCATCGGCTTCCACACGACGTTCCTCATCCAGCACTGGCTCGGCGTGCTCGGCATGCCCCGGCGGTACTTCGACTACTCGCCGGACGACGGCTTCACGCTGCTCAACCAGATCTCCACGTTCGGCGCCGCGGTGCTGGCGGCCGCCACCCTGCCGTTCCTGTACAACGTGTACACCACGTGGCGCAACGCCCCGAAGGTGACGCTCGACGACCCGTGGGGCTTCGGCAACAGCCTCGAGTGGGCGACGAGCTGCCCGCCGCCGCGGCACAACTTCACGTCCCTGCCACGGATCCGCTCCGAGCGGCCGGCGTTCGACCTGCACCACCCCGAGGTCGCCGCGCTCGACCACGTGGAGCCCGAACCGCTGCCTGAGCAGATCCGCGACCAGGAGGGTGGGACTCCCCGATGAAGCTCGAGGCGCGTCTCTTCCTCGCCGGCGTCCTGTTCTTCGTCCCGGTGGGTCTGATCTACGCGGTGCTGAGCGGCGGTGAGGCAGTCGGCACCATCGCGATCCCGCTCGTGGGCGGGCTCGTCGGGATGATCGGCGGCTACTTCGCCCTGCTGTCGCGGCGCATCGACGCCCGTCCCGAGGACGACGAGCAGGCGGAGATCGCCGACGGCGCCGGCGAGGTCGGGGTCTTCAGCCCGTGGAGCTGGTGGCCGCTGGTGCTCGCCGGCGCCACCGCTCTGGCGTTCCTGGCCATGGCCGTCGGGCTCTGGCTGCTCGTGATCGCGCTGCCCCTCGGGGTGGTGGGCCTGGTCGGCTGGGTCTTCGAGCACAGCCGCGGCATCCACGCCCACTGACCTGTCCGCCCCCACCTACGGACGCCGTGGTTGGGCTCGGACGTGGGGGAGGGCTCAGGGGCGGCGGGCGGTGACGAGGAACAGCGGGTAGTCACGCTCGACGCCGGACTCGTCGCGCCGACGGGTGGTCGCGGCGATCTCGTACGTCGACGGCTCGAAACCGGCCGCTCGCAGCGCCGCGTCCAGGTCCTGGCGGTCGAAGCCGTGGTGGCCGTGGAAGTCGGGGTCGTGGCGGTGGTAGCTGCCGTCCTCGCTGACCAGGTCGGCGAGCAGCAGCAGGCCGCCCGGCACCAGCAGCGCGTGCAGCGCCCTCAGCAGCGCGCCGACGTCCTCGATGTGGTGCAGTGCCAGCAGCGAGTACGCGGCCCCGGCGGGCCGGAGCGTGGGTGCGGCATCCGTCGAGGTGAGGTCGGCCCTCAGGGTGTCGATGCGGGTCCGCAGCATCGGGTCCGCGGCCACTTTGCGGGCCGCGACCTCGAGCATGCCGGCCGACGTGTCGACCAGCACGATCTCGTCGAACAGGTCGGCGAGCAGCAGGCTCAGCGACCCGGTGCCGGCGCCGAGGTCGATCGCCCGGCGTGGGGGCAGGCCGGTGGGGTCGTCGTGCGCGTGCCTGACGGCCACGAGATGCCGCCGCATGGCCGCGGCGACCGCGCGGGCGCGCTCAGCGCGCGCCGGATCGTCGTCCCAGCCGGCGGCCATCTCGTCGAACCCCACGCCGCCACCCTACAAACGCCAACGTCCGAGGTGAGCAGTGCTCTAGGCCTGCTGACCTCGGACGTCGGGAGGGGAGAGGGTCAGGCGGGGAGGATCAGGCTGGTCGACCGGGCGCGGGCGAGGCGGGCCGCCGCGTCCTGCCAGTTGACGATGTTCCACCACGCCTTGACGTAGTCCGCCTTGACGTTGACGTAGTCGAGGTAGAAGGCGTGCTCCCACATGTCGAGCACCACGATCGGGACCACGCCGAGCGGCACGTTCGCGTGCTGGTCGTACAGCTGGAACACGACGAGCTTCGAGCCGATGGTGTCCCACGCGAGGATCGACCAGCCGGAGCCCTGGACCCCGATGGCGTTCGCGGCGAAGTGCGCCTGGAACTTCTCGAAGGAGCCGAAGAACTCGTCGATCGCGGCCCCGAGCTCGCCGTCCGGACGGTCGCCACCCTCGGGGGAGAGGTTCTGCCAGAACACGGAGTGGTTGGCGTGACCGCCGAGGTTGAAGGCGAGGTTGCGCTCGTGGAGGTTCACGGCGGCGAAGTCACCGGACTCGCGGGCCGCCGCGAGCTTCTCCAGCGCCGTGTTGGCGCCCGTGACGTAGGCGGCGTGGTGCTTGTCGTGGTGGAGCTCCATGATCCGCCCCGAGATGTGCGGCTCGAGCGCCGCGTAGTCGTACGGCAGGTCCGGAAGGGTGTAGTCAGCCATCAGTGCCTCTCCTGCAGTCAGTCACGGCGCCATGCCGTGACGGGGTGTGCACGATTGGTCCAACCGTGGCACCCTCGCCATGATTCCGCACGTCAGGGGCGTGTCGCCGACTCCGAGCCCGCTCCCGCGGCGATCGTCGCCGGCTCCTCCTCGTGCGCGCCCTCGACCGCCGCGTGCAGGTGGTCCTGGGCCGCGGCGTACTCCGCGGGCGTCACGGGCTCGACCCGCTCCTCGAAGAACAGCCGCGAGAGCCGCTGGCGCAGGCGGTCAGCGCGGTAGCCCTTGCGGCGCACGCCGCGGGAGTCGGTGGCCGGCTCGATCTCGATCGGCCGCAGCGCCTCGTGCTGCACGCGGATCCAGCGCTCGTGCTCGTCCAGCGGCTGGTGCACCTCCACGTACTCCCCGGACGCGAACCGCACGATGCGGGCGGACTCGTGTCCATGGAGCACCAGCTCGCGGTCCTTGCGCTGGAGCGAGAGGCAGATGCGCCTGGTGACGAAGAAGGCGATCGCCGGGGCCACGAAGAACAGCACCCGCAGCGCCCAGGTCACGTCGTTGATCGAGAGGTGGAAGTGCGTGGCCAGCAGGTCGTTCGAGCCGCCGAGGATCAGCACGAAGAACGCGGTGAGCAGGGAGACGCCGAAGGCGGTGCGGAACGGCGCATTGCGCGGCCGGTCGAGCACATGGTGCTCGCGCTTGTCGCCGGTGACGTACGCCTCGAGGAACGGCCACACGGCCAACGGCCCCAGCAGCAGCGCGGGCACCACCATGCCTGGGATCAGCACGTTGAGGGGGATCGTGAAGTCGCCGATCACCCACTCGACCTGGCCGGGCATCAGGCGCAGCGAGCCCTCGAGGAAGAGCATGTACCAGTCGGGCTGGGCGCCCGCCGAGACGGGGGACGGGTCGTACGGCCCGTAGTTCCACACCGGGTTGATCTGCATGGTGGCGCCCATGAGGGCGAGCACACCGAACACGATGAAGAAGAAGCCGCCGGCCTTGGCCACGTAGATCGGGAAGAACGGGTAGCCCACGACGTTGCTGTTCGACCGACCGGAGCCCGGGAACTGGGTGTGCTTGTGCAGGAAGACGAAGGCCAGGTGCAGCCCGACGAGGGCGAGGATCAGGCCGGGCACCAGCAGCACGTGCACGGTGAACAACCGGGGGATCAGGTCCTGGCCGGGGAACTCGCCGCCGAACACGAAGTACGACGCGTAGGTGCCGATGATCGGGATGCCCCGGATCAGGCCGTCGGTGATGCGCAGGCCGTTGCCGGAGAGCACGTCGTCCGGCAGCGAGTAGCCGGAGAAGCCCGCCGCGAGGCCCAGGGTGAGCAGCACGAAGCCGATCACCCAGTTGATCTCGCGCGGCTTGCGGAACGCGCCGGTGAAGAACACGCGCATCATGTGCGTGACGATCGCGGCCATGAACACCAGCGCGGCCCAGTGGTGGATCTGCCGCATGAGCAGGCCGCCGCGCACCTCGAACGAGAGGCGCAGCGTCGAGGCGTACGCCTCGGACATGTGCGTCCCCTGCAAGGCGGTCCACGGCCCGGAGTACTCGACCTCGTTCATGCTCGGGACGAAGAACATCGTCAGGAAGATGCCCGTGATCAGCAGCGTGATGAACGAGTACAGGGCGATCTCGCCGAGCATGAACGACCAGTGCTCGGGGAAGACCTTGCGGGCCAGGCCCTTGACGGCGTAGCCGATGCCGGTGCGCGAGTCCAGCCAGTCGGCGGTTCCGGCCGCGGCCTTGCCGGTGGCGGTGGTCGGCTTCGTGGTGCTCATCGCAGCCGCTCCCAGAAGCTCGGGCCGACGGGCTCGGCGAAGTCGTCCTGCGCGACGAGGTAGCCCTCGTCGTCGACGGTGATCGGCAGCTGCGGCAGGGGACGTCGAGCCGGGCCGAACACGACGCGGCAGGAGTCGGCGACGTCGAACGTCGACTGGTGGCAGGGGCACAGCAGGTGGTGCGTCTGCTGCTCGTAGAGCGCCACCGGGCAGCCCACGTGGGTGCAGATCTTCGAGTACGCGACGATGCCCTCGTAGCTGTAGCCCTCGTGCTGCTCGGACTTCAGGTCGGCCGGGTCGAGCCGGACGAGCAGCACCACGGCCTTCGCCTTCTCGTCCAGCGGGTGCTCGGTCTCGTCCAGACCTTCGGGGATGACGTGGAACACCTCGCCGATGTGGACGTCGGCCGCCTTGATCGGCCGCCCCGAGGGGTCCTGCGTCAGCCGCAGGCCCTTGCGCCACATGGTGTGCCGCAGCTTGCCGACGTTCCAGTCCTCGCCGATCTCGCCGATCAGGGGGACGACGATGGTCAGCGGGAACAGCGCCAAGGAGCCGACGACCGCGCTCTTGAGCAGGCCCCGCCGGCTGATGCCGGAGTCGGCCGCGCCGTCGGCGAGGTTCTTGATCGCGCCCTCGCGCACCTGCGGCGGGGACGCCATGACGTGGCGCTCCTCGACCCGCTCGTGGTTGTTCATGATCGACTTCGACCAGTGGATCGCCGCCGTGCCGATGCCGAGGAGGGCGAACCCGAGGGACAGGCCCAGCCACAGGTTCGACCGCTGGATCGTCGCCGCGTCCTGCCCCGTCGGCAGCACGACGTACGCGACGAGGAACCCGATGGTGCCGAGGGTCGAGATCGCGAACAGCGTCAGCACCACGCGCTCGGAGAACGCGTCGGCCTTCGGGTCGGAGTCGCTGCGGCGGGGGTGGTGCTCGGGCAGCCCGGGGTTCTCGAACCGCTCGGGAGGGTTGCCGTCGCCGGCGCGGTACTTCTCGACCGTGCTCATGACGACTTCGCCCCGATCCACACGGCGGCGCCGATGAGCAGGCCCAGCCCGACGACCCACGCCCACAGCCCTTCGCTGACGGGGCCGAGCGAGCCCAGGTCCAGCCCGCCCGGAGCGGTGCCGCCCTGCAGCTCGATGAAGGCGATGACGTCGCGCTTCTCCTCGGACGTGATGTTCTGGTCCGAGAACAGCGGCATCGACTGCGGGCCGGTGAGCATGGCCTCGTACAGGTGGGTCGGCGAGGTCTCCCAGAGGTTCGGGGCGAACTTGCCTTGGGTGAGAGCGCCCCCGGCTCCGACCGCGTTGTGGCACATCGCACAGTTGGTGCGGAAGATCGCCATGCCGTTGGCGGGGTCGCCGAGGCTCGGGTCCACCTGCTCCGCCGTCGGGATCGACGGGCCCGGGCCGAGCGTCGCGACGAACGCGGCCAGCTGTGAGATCTGCTTCTGGTCGAACTGGACCGGCTTGGCCTGGGCCTGCGGGCCGCTGACGGTCATCGGCATGCGCCCGGTGCCCACCTGGAAGTCCACGGCGGCCGCACCGACACCGACGAGCGAGGGAGCCACGTCGGTGCCCGTGGCGTCCACCCCGTGGCAGCTGGCGCAGTTCGCCGTGAAGAGCTTGGCGCCCTCGGCGACGTCGGTCTCACCCGCGGCGGCCGGGGCGGCGTCGGCCCGGCCGGGGGCGAGTGCGGCGTACAGCGCTCCGGTCAGCAGCAGGGCCAGGGCCAGCAGCACCAGCGGTGCTCGCCGGTCGTGGCGCCGGGCCGCGAGTGACTTCACGTGTCGGTCCTCGTCTCGCATGGGATGTCGGTGGTCACTTGACCAGGTAGATGATCGAGAAGAGCGCGATCCAGATGACGTCGACGAAGTGCCAGTAGTACGACGTCACGACCGCGGTGGTGGCCTCGTGGTGGCCGAAGCGCTTGGCAGCGAACGAGCGCCCCAGCACGAACAGGAACGCGACGAGCCCGCCGACCACGTGCAGACCGTGGAAGCCGGTGGTCAGGTAGAACACCGAGCCGAACGGGGTGGACGAGATCGTCACGCCCTCCTGCACGAGTGCCGCGTACTCGTAGATCTGCCCGCCGACGAAGACTGCGCCCATGAGGTAGGTCAGCGTGGTCCACTCGTTCAGACCCCACCGGCCCACCTGGAGCAGCGAGCCGGTGCGCGAGGGCTGGAACCGCTCGGCCGCCCACACCCCCATCTGGCACGTGACCGACGACAGCACCAGCACCGTCGTGTTGATCGCGGCGAACGTCACGTTGAGCTTCGGCGTCTGAGCCGCCCACTCCTCGGGGACCGCCGCCCGCGTCGAGAAGTACATGGCGAACAGGCCGGCGAAGAACATCAGCTCGCTCGCGAGCCACACGATGGTGCCGACCGACACCGGGTTCGGCCGGTTGACGGTCACCTGGGTCGTGGCGCGTGGGTTTGCCGTGGCTGTCGACACGATCGCCATTATGGTCGAGGGACGGGCAACTTGGGTCCAAAGACCTATGACATTCGCCCAGGATGTGTCATGTCCCCGCGTACGGGGACGGCTGCCGACCCGCGACGGGGCCGTGCGTCCGGACGTGCCAAGATGCGTGCAGTCAGTAGCACGACGAACGAGGGACGCAGCCCATGACCGAGTCGCAGCCGGCCGGCCCGACCATCCTGCTCTACAGCGACGACGTCGACGTGCGCGAGCAGGTCCGTCTCGCGGTGGGGCGCCGCATCGAGCGCGGTGGCCCGCAGATCGTCTGGCTCGAGACGGCGACCGCCGCCGAGGTGGTCGCACGCGTCGAGAACGACCCGCCGGACCTGCTGGTGCTCGACGGAGAGGCCGACAAGGTCGGAGGCATGGGCCTGTCGCGCCAGCTCAAGGAGGAGACCTTCCGGTGCCCGCCGGTGCTGGTGCTCCTCGGCCGCCCGCAGGACGCCTGGCTCGCGTCGTGGTCGGACGCGGACGGCGCCGTGAGCCGTCCGCTCGACCCGGTGGCGGTGCGCGAGGCCGTCGTCGGCCTCCTGGACGGGAGCGCAACCCGGCGATGACCACCTGGCAGGAGGTGCTGAACCCCCTGATCGCCCGCCAGGACCTGACGGCCGAGCAGGCCGCCTGGGCGATGGGCGAGATCATGCGCGGCGAGGCACCGGCCTCGTGCGTCGCCGGCTTCCTCGTCGCGCTGCGGGCGAAGGGTGAGACCGTCGACGAGCTCACCGGCCTGGCCGACGAGATGCTGGCGCACGCGCAGCGCTTCGCGGTGCCGATGCGGTCCGTCGACATCGTCGGGACGGGCGGCGACCGCGCCCACACCGTCAACGTCTCGACGATGGCGTCACTGGTCATCGCCGGTGCGGGCCTCACCGTGGTCAAGCACGGCAACCGCGCCGCGTCGTCGTCGTCGGGTTCGGCGGATGTCCTCGAGAAGCTCGGGGTCAACCTGGAGCTGGCGCCCGAGCGCGTCGCCGCGCTGGCGAGCGAGGTCGGCATCACGTTCTGCTTCGCCCGCGTGTTCCACCCGTCGATGCGCTTCGTCGGCCCCGTGCGCGGCGACCTCGGCGTCCCGACCGTGTTCAACTTCCTCGGCCCGCTGACCAACCCCGCCCAGCCGCAGGCCGCGGCGATCGGCGTCGCAGACCTGCGGATGGCGGGCCTGATCGCGGGCGTGCTCGCCGGCCGGGGCACCGACGCTCTCGTCTTCCGCGGAGAGCGCGACGGGCTCGACGAGCTCGCGCCGACCGGGCCGTCGCGGGTCTGGGAGGTCCGAGGCGGTCAGGTCGAGGAGTCGGTCGTCGACTGGGGCGACCTGGGGCTGGCGCCGATCGAGCTGTCGCACATCCGTGGGGCCGACGCGGCCCACAACGCCGCCGTGGCGCTTCGGGTGCTCTCCGGCGAGCCGGGGCCCGTGCGCACCACGGTGCTGCTCAACGCAGCGGCGGCCCTGGTCGCCGACGGCACGCTGCCCGGGACCACGTCCGGATCGCTCGTCGAGCGCCTGGGCGCCGGCGTGGCGCTGGCGGAGCGGGCGATCGACGAAGGCCGGGCGACCGCCGTCCTCGAGCGCTGGCGCGCCGCTTCGGCCGCCTGAGGTCAGTCCTCCAGGCCGATTGCGAACGCGGCCTCGAGGTCGTGCTTGGAGTAGGTGCGGAACGCGATGAAGGTCTGCGTGCGCACCACGCCGGCGACCTTGCTGACGTGGTCGGCGATGACGTCGGCCAGCTCCTCGTGCGCGCGCACCCGCACCACGGCCACCAGGTCGACGTCGCCGGCCACCGAGTAGACCTCGCTGACTCCGGGAATCTGGGAGATCGCCTGGGCGGCCTCGGGGATGCGGTCGGCCTCGGTGTCGACGAGCACGATGGCAGTGATCATGGCGCCATCATGCCGTGCGGGCGGCGGGGGTGGACACCGGCACCGTCCCGTCGGCGACGTGCCCGCGCGGAGCGATCAGCTCCAGCGCCACCGCCGCGACGGGGTCCACCCGCTGCGCCGACCGCACGGGGCAGGACCACTCGCCGTCCAGGTGCACGATCCGCACCCCGGGCTGCTCCAGCCAACCGAGCAGCAGGTCGGTCTCCTCGGGGTGGGCCGCCGTCGCCGGCGCGACCGGTGCTTCGACATGCTCGCCGGTCATCCGCAGCGTCTCCACCGCGGGACGGGGATCGTCGAGCCGGTCCACACGCGCGGTACCAGCCAGGCGGCCGTACCGGATCAGCACCACCTCCCAGCCGCCGTCGTCCAGGCGCCGGGCAGCCGTCAGCTCGGGGGTGCGAGCCAGGGGAGCGGTGCGCTGGGTCCGGGTGGCGCCGCGCAGGAACGCCGACAGCCGGTCGCGCACCTGTGCGGCGTCCTCGAACCGCTCGCTCGCCACCAGGGTGCGCATCCGCGCGGCCAGCCGGTCGACGACGTGGGCGGGGTCGGCCGTCATCGCGTGCCGGAGGTCGGCGATCACCTCGTCGTACGTCTCGGGGGTGATGCCTCCGACGCACGGCGCGCCGCACCGCCCGATCTCGCCGAGCACGCAGATGGAGGCTCGAGGCCCCGGCTTCAGCGGGAGCCGTGGCGTGCACTGGCGCACCGGGAAGGACTCGTGGAGCGCCTCGACCGCCAGCTGCGCCGCGCCCGTGGACCCGAACGGACCGATCCAGGCGGAGCCCGGGTCGTCGCGCACCTCGCGCACCACGGACAGCCGGGGGAACGGCTCGCTCGTCAGCCGCACCCAGGGCATCCGCTCGGGGAAGCGGGAGCGCCGGTTGTAGCGCGGACCGTGGTGAGCGATGAGGCGCAGCTCGCGCACCCGCGCCTCCAGCGCAGTGGCGCAGGGCACCGCGTCCACGCGCTGTGCGACGCGGACCATCTCGACCATCCGCGGCCGCTTCTCGGCCGATGTGAAGTAGCTGCGGACGCGAGACCTCAGCGACGTCGTGGACGTGCCGACGTACAGCACCTCGTCCTTCGGGCCGCGGAACAGGTAGACGCCCGGGCCGTCGGGCAGCCCGTCGGCCAGCGTGCGCTTGCGCCGCACGTCCTGCGGCACCGGGTCGCTGGCGGTCTCGAGGTCCTCCAGGTGGGTGACACCGAGGGGGCCGAGCCGCCCGAGGATGCCGTGGAGCACGTCGACGGTGGCTCGCGCGTCGTCCAGGGCGCGGTGGGACGGGGTGGTCGTCGCGCGGAAGAAGCCCGCGAGGCTGCCGAGCTTGTAGTTGGCGACCTCGTCGCGGGTGACGGCGCGACGGGCGAGTCGCACGGTGTCGACCACGCGAAAGCCGGGCCACGGGTGGCCGGTGGCTGCGGCCGCCGCGCGCAGGAAGCCGACGTCGAAGGGGGCGTTGTGCGCCACGAGCACCGACCCGCGCGCGAACTCCAGGAAGCTCGGCAGCACCTCGCCGATCTTCGGCGCCCCGACGAGCATCGCGGTGGTGATGCCGGTGAGCACCTGGATGAACGGCGGCACCGGCCCGCCCGGGTCGACCAGCGTGTGGAACTCGCCCAGCACCTGCCCGCCACGCACCTTGACGGCGCCGATCTCGGTGATCTCGCAGTCGGACGGGCGCCCGCCGGTGGTCTCCAGGTCGACGACGACGAACGTCACGTCCGCCAGCGGGACGCCGACCTGCTCGAGAGTCGGCTGCACCGCCCTGGCGCCGGGTGGGGTGCCGGCACCACCGGCCCACACGGGGCGCAGGCGGCGTTCGGACTCCACGCGCAGCACGCTAACCGCGCGTTCCGACACCGCCGTCGGGGCGCGCCGACCTACCCTGGGCCCGTGACCGCAGCCGACGACCCCGCACGGGTGCCCGACGCGGTCCGGACCGCTCTGGTGCGGTTCGCCGCCGACGCGCTCGGGGCGATGGACGCCCGTGAGGTGCCCGCCTCGCTGCGGCCGGTGCAACGGTTCACGCCGCGTCGGCGAGCGGAGGCGGGTGCGGGCCCCCTCTGGGCCGCCCTGGCCGAGGACGGGTTCCGGGCCAAGGTCGCCCGTGCCTGGTCCCAGGCGCACGGCGAGCTCGCCGAGCGCACCTCGGGCGGCGCCCTGCTGCCGAGCGACGACCCGCTCCAGGCGGCCGTGGGAGCGTGGTTGCTGCGCGTGCCGTCCTGGCCGGAGCTGGCCCGGAACGCGGAGCCTCAGGCGACGTCGGAACCGGCTGTCCTCCCGGACCGGCGCCTGGCACAGCTGCAGGGCGAGATCGACAGGCTGCGCGCAGAACTCGGCGTGGCTCGCGAGCAGGAGCAGGCGGCCCGCGACGAGCTCGCCGGTCTGCAGCGCGAGCTGCGCCGGCTGCGGTCGGACGCGGACCGGGCGCGTGAGGAGGGCCGCCGTGCGGCCGAGGACGCGCAGGCGGAGCGCGCGGAGGCGGTGGCAGCGCTCGACGAGGCCCGGCGCGAGCGCGAAGCGGCAGCGATCGACCGGGCGACGGCGGAGCAGGAGCGAGCGTCGTACCGAGCGCAGGTGCGGGCGGGCGCCCAGCTGGCGCAGGTGCGGGTGCGGCTGCTGCTGGACACCATCGCGGGCGCGGCGGCCGGCCTGCGCGACGAGCTCGCCCTACCGCCCGGTCTGGACCCGCCGGCCGATCTCGTCGCGGGTGCCGCAGCCGCACCGCCGGTGGCCGTGCCGAGCTCGCGCGGGCGCTCGGCCGACGACCCGGCGCTGCTGGACGAGCTGCTCCGGCTGCCGTCACCGCACCTGGTGGTCGACGGCTACAACGTCACCAAGTCCGGGTGGCCCGCCCTCCCGCTGGACCAGCAGCGCCGCCGCCTGGTGGACGCGCTCGGGTTGCTCGCCACCCGTACCGGCGCGGAGGTGACCTGCTGCTTCGACGGCCGGGAGGGGCAGGGCCCGGTGCCGCAGCCGCGCGGCGTCCGCGTGCTGTTCTCGGTGGGGGAGATCGCCGACGACCTCATTCGCCGGCTGGTGCGCGGCGAGCCGCCCGGCCGCGTCGTCGTGGTGGTCACGGGGGACCAGGCGGTGGCGGCCGACGTGGCCCGCGCAGGGGCGCGCGTCATCCCGAGCACCACGCTGCTGTCTCGGCTCCAGCGCCTCTGAGCGCCTCGGCGCCCACTCCCGCCCCACGCCGGCACCTCCCGGACTCCTGGCACCCACCCCTTCCCTGGCGCCCCCGCCGCCGCGGCGCCGGCACCCCATCGCCGGGCTCCGCGGCGCCGAGCGCATCACCCGTCGCCGCGCCGGCACCCCGTCGCCGGGCTCCGCGGCACCGAGCGCATCACCCGTCGCCGAACGCGTACGTGGTGTGCGCCACGACGTACGCGTTCGGCGACCAACGATGCGTTCGGCGACCGACGATGCGTTCGCACACTGGCGTTGCGTTCGGTGACTGACGATGCGTTCGCGCACTGACGATGGGTTCGCGCACTGGCGTTGCGCTCGGCGGCGCCGCGTGTGGGTGGCGGGTGCGAGCGTGGTGGGCATGTTGATCGACTGCGACTCTTGCACCGCGGGGCCGCGTGCGTGCGCGGACTGCGTGGTGAGCTTCCTGACCATCGGCGTCGGCGAGCCCCGGCGTTCCGCTCCGGTCCGGTCTCACGGCGAGCCCGCGGCACGCTTCGCCACCGCGCTCGTCGACCGCCACGCGTCGCCCGCCACCGCGCACGACGAGCGCACGCTGCTGGCCGTCGCCGCGCCGGTCGAGCTCGACTCCGCCGAGGAGCGGGCGCTCCACGCTCTCGCCGAGGGGGGCCTGGTGCCGCCGATCAGGATGGAGCGCGCCGTGTGACCGTCACGCCGTGCGACCGTCCTCAGGACGTGTGACGGTCCTCAGGACTGGTGCGCCGCACCCTCGTACAGCGCCTCGATCTCGGCGGCGAAGTCCTTGAGCACCTCGGCGCGTCGCACCGACAGCTTCGGCGTCAGATAGCCGTTGGCGATCGTCAGGTCGGTCGGCAGGATCCGGTACTTGCGGATCGACTCGGCCCGCGACACGGCCTGGTTGGTGCGGGCCACCGCTCGGTCGAGCGAGGCCAGCACGTCGGCGTCCTTGGCCGCCTCCTCGATGCTCAGCGCGGGCTTGCCGTGCGCCTGGAGCCACCCGGGGACGCCCTCGGGGTCGAGCGTGATCAGGGCGCCGATAAACGGCCTCTGGTCGCCGACGACCACCACCTGCGACACCAGCGGGTGCCCGCGCAGCCGGTCCTCGAGAACCGAGGGGGCGACGTTCTTGCCGCCGGCGGTGACGATGATCTCCTTCTTGCGGCCGGTGATCCGCAGATAGCCGTCCTCGTCGAGGGTGCCGAGGTCGCCGGTGCGGAACCAGCCGTCGACCATCGCCTCGGTGGTGGCGGTGTCGTTGCCGCGGTAGTCGCGGAACACGCCGATGCCCTTGATCTCGATCTCGCCGTCGTCGGCGATCCGCAGCGCGGTGCCCGGCAGCGCTGGGCCCACCGTGCCGATCTTCACGCGGTCCGGGAGATTGACGGTCGCCGGTGCGGTGGTCTCGGTGAGCCCGTAGCCCTCGAGCACGTGGAGCCCGACGCCACGGAAGAAGTGGCCCAACCGCTCGCCGAGAGGCGCGCCGCCGGAGATCGCCCACTCTGCCTGGCCGCCGAGCGCCGCACGGATCTTGTGGAGCACCAGGACGTCGGCGACCTTGTGCTGCAGCTTGAGCCATGCCGACGGCCCGCCCAACGCGTCGAGCGCCCGCGAGTAGACGATCGACGTCTTCGCGGCGCGCTGGAAGATGCCCCGCTTGAAGCCCGTCGCCGCCTTCTGCTCGGCCGAGTTGTAGACCTTCTCGAACACGCGCGGCACGGAGAGGATGAAGGTCGGCCGGAACGACTGCATGTCCGCCACCAGGGACTTCGTGTCCGGTGTGTGCCCCAGCACCGCGCCGGCGGCGACGGCGAGCACGTGCACGAACCGCGCGAACACGTGCGCCAGCGGCATGAACAGCAGGGTGCGGGCGTTCTCGCCCTCCACCACCACCGACAGCTTGCTCACGGTGTTGACGGACAGCTCGTAGAAGTTGCCGTGCGTCAGCTCGGCGCCCTTCGGCCGCCCCGTGGTCCCGGAGGTGTAGATGATCGTCGCCAGGTCGTCGAGCCGGGCCAGGCCGCGCCGGCGAGTGATCTCGTCGTCCGCCACGCCGGCCCCGGCGGCCACGAGCGCGTCGATCGCTCCGTCGTCGATCGTCAGCACGTCGCGCACCGCCGGCGTGCGCACCTGGCCGACGGTCGCCGCGTGCGCCGCCGTCTCCACCACCACGAGCGAGACACCGGAGTCGGTGAGGATCCAGTTCACCTGCTCGGCCGACGAGGTCTCGTACACCGGCACGCTCACGGCGCCGGCCGCCCAGATCGCCCAGTCGAGCAGCGACCACTCGTAGCGCGTGCGCGCCATGATCGCCACCCGGTCGCCCGGCTCGACGCCGAGCGCCACCAAACCCTTGGCGACGGCGACGACCTCCGCGTCGAGCCCGGTGGCCGTCAGCGGCTCCCACGGCCCGTCGGGGACGGTCTTGCGCTCCACGATCACCTTGTCGGGCGTCGCGGCAACCCGCTCGGCGAGCAGGTCGTTCAGGTTCTTCGCCCGGTCGATCGTCACGATGATCGGGGTCGCGGTCTCAGTCATGCTGGCTCCATCGGCGGCGGTGACTTGCGAGAAGAGTACGGGACCTTAGGCCTGGACCTCTCGCCATGGGCGGCGTAGCCACGCGCCCACGCGAGGGCCGAGCGAACGCGCCGGCGCCTTCGGCGCTACCGTGTGCGCTGCGCTCGGCACGGGCGTTCACCACGGCGAGGAAGTGGGTTCTGCGGCAATGCTGGCGATCGGTGTGGACATCGGGGGGACCAAGATCGCCGCCGGCGTGGTCGACGACGAGGGGACGATCCTGGCTCAGACGCGCCGGGACACGGACACCACCGACGCCCACAGCGTCGACCTCGGCGTCATCGACGTGTGCCGCGAGCTGATGGCCGACTACGAGGTCGGCGCCATCGGCCTGGCGGCACCGGGGTTCGTCTCCTCCGACCGCGCCACCGTGAACTTCACGCCCAACCTGCCCTGGCGTGACCACGACCTGCGCGGTGCCGTCGCGGCCGCGCTGCGCACCGACGCGACGATCGTCGTCGAGAACGACGCCAACGCCGCGGGCTGGGCAGAGTTCCAGTTCGGCGTCGCCCGCGACGTGCAGGACATGGTGACGCTGACCCTCGGCACCGGGCTCGGCGGGGCGATCGTGAGCGGCGGCCGGCTGATTCGCGGCCGGTGGGGCGTCGCCGCGGAGGTCGGGCACATGCGCGTGGTGCCCGGCGGGCACTACTGCGGCTGCGGCCAGTCCGGGTGCTGGGAGCAGTACATCTCCGGCAGCGCCCTGGTCCGCGACGCCCAGGCCGTGGCCCAGGCCCGTCCCGACCGCGCCGCGCGCCTGCTCGAGCTCGCGGGCGGCAGGGTACGCAAGATCACCGGCCACCACGTCACCACGGCCGCAGGAGAGGGCGACGAGCTCGCGGTGGAGCTGCTCGCGGCGATCGGCCGCTGGGTCGGCGCCGGCTGCGCGTCCGTCGCCGCGACGCTCGACCCGGAGCTGTTCGTCATCGGCGGCGGCCTGTCGGCGGCCGGCGAGCTGCTGATGGCCCCGGCACGCACGGCGTTCACCGAGCACCTGTCGGCGGCCGGGCACCACCCGGAGGCGCACTTCGCGATCGCGTCGATGGGCAACGACGCCGGGATCGTCGGCGCCGGGGACCTCGCCCGGCAGTAGGCAGGGTCGGTCGGGGTCTCAGACGACCGCGCCCGAGTCGTCGTCGTCCGTGCGGCGTGCCGGCATGCGCCAGACCAGCACGGCGACGGCGGCGACGAACAGCACTCCCGCCACCGGCGCCACCCAGCCCGGCGCGCCGTGCCACACCAGGAGCATGAGCACGTACAGCAGAGGCACCCCGATGGCGATGCCCCAGGTCAGGCCGCGCAACGGATCGCTCGGCCGCACCGGGCCAGGGTCGGGCGGCACGAAGTGCTCCAGGTCGTCGACCGCCTCCTCGGCGGCGTCGTACTGGTCGCTGCCCGCCCAGTCGCGGCCGCTGAGCTCACGCGGCTCGCCGGCGGGCCGCACCAGGTGGCCACCGCGCCTCTGCTCCTCGCCCGTTGCGGGCGGCTCCACGGCGGGCTGCCCGGCGGCGTCCGGCTCGCCGAGCTGCGCGACGAGCTCCGCCCAGCGCTCGTCGAACCCCGCGGGGGAGCCGGGAGGGGAGGTGGTCGCGTCCGCGTCGGAGGCGTCGGACGAGCCCCGCGCGGCCGGTTCGTCGCGCGGCTCGTCGTCGTCGTCCGGACGCCGGACCATGGAGGCACTCTAGAGTCGGTTCCTGCAGACCCGTGACCCGGGCTGTCCGGCGCGAGGGAGGGTCCTTGTTCTACTGGCTGATGAAGCACATCTTCGTCGGACCGCTCCTGAAGCTCGTCTACCGGCCGTGGGTGCGCGGCGCGGAGAACGTCCCGACCGAGGGTCCCGCGATCCTCGCGAGCAACCACCTCGCGGTGATCGACTCGTTCTTCCTGCCCCTGATGCTCGAGCGCGAGATCGTGTTCATCGGCAAGCAGGAGTACTTCACGGGCCGCGGCGTCAAGGGCCGGGCGGTCGCCGGGTTCATGCGTGGCGTCGGCACCATCCCGGTGGACCGTGGCGGCGGGCGCGCGGGTGAGGCGGCCCTGGAGACGGGCCTGCGCCGCCTGAAGGAAGGCGGCCTGTTCGGCATCTACCCCGAGGGGACCCGCAGCCCCGACGGGCGGCTCTACCGCGGCAAGACGGGTGTCGCCCGCCTCGCTCTGGAGTCCGGCGCTCCGGTGATCCCCGTGGTGATGGTGGACACCAACG
This sequence comes from Actinomycetes bacterium, assembly GCA_023438885.1. GTDB lineage: Bacteria > Actinomycetota > Actinomycetes > Actinomycetales > Cellulomonadaceae > Cellulomonas. The sequence continues at coordinate 11,640 of JAEXPS010000252.1, read as the reverse complement.
TCGCGCAGCCGATCGGGAGGAAGATCCCCAAGGTGATGCGCATCGGCACCGTGATCGGGGAGCCCCTCGACTTCTCGCGCTACGCCGGGATGGAGGACGACCGCTTCATCCTGCGCTCCGTCACCGACGAGATCATGTACGCCCTCATGAGCCTGTCCGGCCAGGAGTACGTGGACATGTACGCCGCGACGATGAAGGCCCGGATCGCCGCAGGGCTGGCGGAGGAGGGCGAGCCGGCGGCGGAGCGGCCGATCGCGCCGGGCGGCCGTCCCGTGCCGGACGTGGAGCCGCCGCTTCCCCCCGACGAGGACGAGGACGGCGAGGACGCCGAGGACGACGACGAGGCCGAGGAGGCGGACGAGGAGCGCCCGTCCGGCACCGCGCCGGCCGACAGTCCCGAGGCCTGAGCGTCCCAGCAGGCGTCGATCACCCCGCGGCTAGGATTGGCGACGCGCGAGGCCGCGCCCCCACAGCCCGTGATCGAGAGGTGTCCTCCATGTCCGTCCGCCGTGTCGCCCTGCTCACCGCGGGTGGCTTCGCCCCGTGCCTGTCCTCGGCCGTCGGCGGGCTCATCGAGCGGTACACGGAGATCGCGCCCGAGGTGGAGATCATCGCCTACCAGCACGGCTACCACGGCCTGCTGCTCGGCGAGAAGGTCGTCATCACCGACGAGGTCCGCAAGCACGCCGGCGTGCTGCACCGCTTCGGTGGGTCGCCCATCGGCAACTCCCGCGTCAAGCTGACCAACCGCGCCGACGCCGAGAGGCGCGGCCTCGTCAAGCCCGGCGAGGACCCGCTGAAGGTCGCGGCCGAGCAGCTCAAGGCGGACGGCGTCGACGTGCTGCACACCATCGGCGGCGACGACACGAACACCACAGCCGCGGACCTGGCGGCCTACCTGCACGAGAACGGCTACGAGCTGACGGTGGTCGGTCTGCCGAAGACGATCGACAACGACGTGGTGCCGATCCGCCAGTCGCTCGGCGCCTGGACGGCGGCGGAGCAGACGGCGCGCTTCGCGGCGAACATCATCGGCGAGCACCGCTCCGGCCCGCGCATGCTCATCGTCCACGAGGTGATGGGCCGGCACTGCGGCTGGCTGACCGCGGCGTCGGCGGCCGAGTACCGCAAGTGGCTGGACACCCAGGAGTGGGTGCCGGGCATCGGCCTGTCCCGGGAGCGCTGGGACATCCACGCCGTGCTGGTCCCCGAGCTGCCGATCGACATCGACGCCGAGGCGGCCCGCCTGCGCGGCGCGATGGACGCGCAGGGCAACGTCAACATCTTCCTGTCCGAGGGCGCCGGGCTGCACGAGATCGTCGCCCAGCTCGAGGCGGAGGGCAAGGAGGTCCAGCGCGACGCGTTCGGGCACGTGCGCCTCGACACGATCAACCCCGGCCAGTGGTTCGCCAAGCAGTTCGCGGCGAAGCTCGGCGCGGAGAAGGTCATGGTGCAGAAGTCCGGCTACTTCTCCCGCGCGGCCGCCGCGAACGCGGAGGACCTGCGGCTGATCAAGTCGATGACCGATCTCGCGGTCGAGTGCGCGCTGCGCGGCGAGTCCGGCGTGATCGGGCACGACGAGCAGGCCGGCGACCGGCTGCGCGCCATCGAGTTCCCGCGGATCGCGGGCGGCAAGCCGTTCGACGTGTCGCAGGACTGGTTCCGGGCGCTCCTGGCCGACATCGGCCAGCCGGTGCCGCAGGCGGTCGCCGGATGAGTGTCCCGGCAGAGCCGGGCGTCGTCGAGGGGCTCGACGCCTGGCAGCGGCTGCCGGTGGACCAGCAGCCGGCGTGGCCGGATCCGGAGCACGTGCGCCGGGTGCGCGAGCGTCTGGCGACCTTGCCGCCGCTCGTCTTCGCGGGCGAGGCCGACGAGCTGAAGGCGCGCCTGGCCGCGGCGGGCCGCGGCGAGGCGTTCTTGCTCCAGGGCGGCGACTGCGCGGAGATCTTCGAGGAGGCCACGGCCGACCGCATCCGCCAGAAGGTCATGACGGTGCTCCAGATGGCGCTGATCCTGACCTACGGCGCCTCCCTGCCCGTCATCAAGATGGGCCGCATGGCCGGTCAGTTCGCCAAGCCGCGCTCGTCGGGCACGGAGACGCGCGACGGGGTGACGCTCCCGGCGTTCCGGGGCGACATCGTCAACGGCTACGAGTTCACGCCCGAGGCTCGCATCCCGAACCCGGAGCGGCTGCTCGAGGCGTACCACGTGTCCGCGTCGACGCTGAACCTCATCCGCGCGTTCACCACCGGGGGCTTCGCGTCGCTGATGCGGGCGCACGAGTGGAACCGCGGCTTCATGACGAACAACCCGGCGTACTCGCGGTACGAGGAGATCGCCACCGAGATCGACCGCGCCATCCGGTTCATGATCGCCTGCGGGGCCGACTTCGAGGCGCTGCGTTCGGTGGACTTCTACGCCAGCCACGAAGGGCTGCTGCTCGACTACGAGCGACCGTTGACGCGCATCGACTCGCGCACGGGGCAGCCGTACGACTGCTCGGCCCACTTCCAGTGGATCGGGGAGCGCACACGGCGGCTCGACGGCGCCCACATCGACTTCTTCTCCCGGGTGCGCAACCCGCTGGGCGTCAAGCTCGGCCCCAACTGCACGGGGGACGACGCCCTGGCGCTGATCGACCGGCTGAACCCGAACGGCGAACCCGGCCGGCTGACGTTCGTGTCCCGGATGGGCGCGGGCCTGATCCGCGACCGGCTGCCGGCCATCGTCGAGAAGGTCACCGCCGACGGGCGCCCGGTCACCTGGGTGTGCGACCCGATGCACGGCAACGGCATCGTCTCGGCCTCCGGGTACAAGACGCGGCGGTTCAGCGACGTGATGGACGAGGTGGCGGGCTTCTTCGAGGTGCACCGTTCGCTCGGCACCGTCCCCGGCGGGCTGCACATCGAGCTCACCGGTGACGACGTCACCGAGGTGCTCGGCGGCACCGAGGAGATCGACGACGAGCGGCTCGCGCAGCGCTACGAGACCCGGGTGGACCCGCGACTGAACCACCAGCAGTCGCTGGAGCTGGCGTTCCAGGTGGTGGAGCTGCTCCGCCGGTCCTGAGCCCGGCTTCGCCCTGCGACGGGGATCTCGCACACTGACGCCGGCGCGGTGCTGGGCGAGCCGGCTCAGAACACGTAGATCGTGATCGTCGAGCCCTTCTTCGCGGTCTTGCCGTCCCCGCCGTCGGGATCCTGGTCGAACACCTCGTCGCGCGGGTGGAACTGGCCGGGCATGGGGTAGGTGATGGTCACCTCGAAGCCTGCGTCCCTGAGCGTCTTCTCGGCCTTTGCCGTCCTCATGCCATAGACGCTCGGCAGGGGTATGAGTTCGGGGCCCTTGGAGACGATCACCGTCACGGTGTCGCCACGGTGGCCGGTCTCGCCCGACTTGGGCGTCTGGTCGATGATGCGCCCGGCGGGAACGGTGTCGTTGAACTGCTCCTCACCGACCACCACGGACATCAGGTTGGTCGCGAGCTGCGCGTTCGCCTCGTCGACCGTCAGGCCGGTCACCTGCAGCACCGTGGCCGGCGCGGGGCCCCGGGACAGCGCGAGGGTCACCACGGTGCCGCGCTTGACCTGCGCGCCCGGCACCGCGTCCGTGCCGTCGGGCAGCGTCGCGGTCATCACCTGGCCGACGGCCGCCGTGTCGTCGTAGACCTCGTCGCCGTAGGCCACCTGCACGCCTACCGCGCGGAGGGCAGCCTCCGCTTCGGACTGGAGCAGGCCGACGAACTCCGCCGGAAGGGTCACCAGGTCGACACCGAGCGACACCGTGTACGAGACCGTGCCGCCCTTCTCGATGCGTTCGCCGGCCACCGGGTCCGAGGCGAACACCGTGCCCCGGGGGGCGACGTCGTCGAACGCCTCGCCGGGGTCGCCGACGAGCCCCTCCGCCTCGAGCGTGGCCGCCGCGTCGGCAGCGGACATGTTCATGATGTTCGGAACTGCCGTGTACTTGCCCGGGCCGGCCGCCGCGTACCACGCCCAGAACGCCCCGCCCGCGGCGAGGAGCGCCACCAGGACCAGCAGCGTGTTCCGGAGACGATGCCCGCGCTTGGCCGGGGCGCTGGGCGTCGCGGCCAGCCCCGCCCCGATCGGCAGCGCGACGGTGGTTCCCCGTACGCCGAGCACGGTGGTGGGGCGGTCGTCGGGGTCGACGTCATCGTCCGGATCGGACGGCGGCAGCGGCACGGGCTCGTCGCCGGGCGGTTCCGCCAGGATCGTCGGCTCGACGTCGGCACAACGCTCGAGGGTGGCCTCGTCCAGCGCGCGCCGCGTGCGCCGCACCAGGACCAGGGCGGCGCCGGCGTCGACCGGTCGGTCGGCGGGATCGCGCGCGGCGAGGGCGCCGACGAGCTCGTCGACCTCGCTGGGCAGCCAGGCCACCAGCTCCGACGGCTCGGGGATGTCCAGGTTGACGTGCTGGAACGCCACCTGGATCGGCGTCTCGCCGGTGAACGGCTGGCGGCCGGTCAGCATCTCGAACAAGAGGATCCCGGTGGCGTAGACGTCGGTGCGGGCGTCGGTGATGCCACGCGTCACCAGCTCGGGCGCCAGGTAGGCCACGGTGCCGAGCACGGTGCCCGTGGTGGTGGACGTCACCTCGGTGACGGCACGGGCGAGCCCGAAGTCGCCCAGCTTGACGCGCTCGTCGCCGTCCAGCAGCACGTTCTCCGGCTTGATGTCACGGTGCACCAACCCGGTCCGGTGGGCCGCGGTGAGCGCGTCCAGCACCGCCTCGATGATCCGCAGCGACTCGCCCACGCTCAGCGCGCCGCGCTCGCCGATCCGCCGGCGCAGCGTGGTGCCTTCGACGTACTCCATGGTCAGGTAGCTGGTCTCGCCGTCGACGCCCTGGTCGAAGACGCTGACGAGCCCGGGGTGGGTCAACCGCGCGGCGGTGCGTGCCTCACGGCGGAACCGTGCGACGAAGTCGCTGCCGGAGGCCCCCTCCGCCAGGTGCGGGTGCATCACCTTGAGGGCGACGTCGCGGTCCAGGCGGCGGTCGATGGCCAGGTAGACCGTCGCCATCCCGCCGCGCGCGATGCGCGACACCACCTCGTACCGGCCGTCGACGAGACGGCCGACGAGCGGATCGGTGACGGTGGTACCCACGGGGCGAAGTCTAGGTCGCGGGTGCCGCGGCGGCCGGGAGCCCGGTCCGCGGTCAGGCGAACCGTGACATGAGGGCCCGCACGTTCGCGACGTAGCGCTGGGTGTCGGAGAACATCCCGTTGCGCTTCACGGACGCCGCGCCCTGGTAGTAGGACGCGATGGCGGTGCTCAGGTCGGGGCTGGTGCGCACCAGCGAGCGCAGGATCGCGACGCCGGCCACCACGTTGTCCTGCGGGTCCAGCAGGTTGAGCTTGCGCCCGACGAGGTCGCTGGCCCAGTCACCGGAGCTCGGGATCACCTGCATGGTGCCGATGGCGTTCGCGGGGGAGACGGCCGAGTGGTCGAAGCCGGACTCCTGGTGCGCCACGGCCAGGGCGAGCGCCGGATCGACGCCCATCGACGAGGCGGTGGATGCGACGAGCGCGCGCATCTGCTCCTTGGACGGGACCCCGACAGCCAGCAGCGACGCCTTGTTGGCGTTCGCGGCGCCGACCACCGCCGCAGGGTAGGTGCGGCCCGCGAAGGTGTTGCCCACCAGCGGGGTGGAGGTCGCCGTGACCGGGATGCTCAGCACCTGTCCGATCCGGATGAGCGACGGGTTGGCGATGGCGTTGGCCGAGGTGATGGCCGCGACCGTGGTGCCGTGTCGCGTGGCGATGCTCGACAGGGTGTCGCCCGAGACCACGGTGTACGCCACGCTCGAGCTGGGCGCTGCCGCGGGTGCCGGGGCCGCCGCGACCGGCGTGCCGGCACCCGGGATGGTCAGCACCTGCCCGATGCGGATGAACGAGGGGTTGGCGATGGCGTTGGCCGAGGCGAGCGCCGCCACCGTGGTGCCGGTCCGCTGCGCGATCCGGCTCAGGGTGTCGCCGCTGACCACCGTGTAGGTGGCCGGCGCCGCGGCAGGGGCGGCCGCCGGGGCCGGGGCGGCAGCCTTGCCGGTCGGGATCGTCAGCACCTGGCCCACGCGGATGTGCGACGGGTTGGTCAGCGCGTTCGCCTGGGCGATGCGGGCCACCGAGACGCCGGAGCGGGCGGCGATGTGGCTCACCGTGTCGCCGGAGCGCACCGTGTACTGCTCGTCGGCGTGGGCGGGCGCCGCGACACCGACGGCTGCTGCGGTCAGCACGAGCGTTGCGCCCGTCCCGGTGGCGGCGCGACGCAGGGCAGCCGACCTGAGAGTGGCGGAGGACATGGCGCTCCTTCATGTGACAGGTGTGACACGAGTGACACAAGTGACAGAAGTGAACTGTAACGTCCCGCATCGCCTCGGGGAAAGGCTGAAGCGGATGGGGCGGGCAGGCGGCGCGTTTCCTAGGCTTGGCGGGTGACGACCACGAACCTGGACACCCTCGTCGACGCCTGGCTGACCGTTCCGGACGTCGGGGAGCGGTTGGGACTGCCTCCCGGGAGGGTGCGCCGGCTGCTCGAGGAGCGGCGCCTCCTCGGCGTGCGACGCGGCGAGCCGCCCGTGGTGTGCATCCCCGAGCGGTTCCTGGTGCCGGGCCACCTGGCCAACCCCGCACAGCCCGGCGTCCCTGGTGACGGCGCCGAGTGGACCGTGCTCGCGGCTCTCCACGGCACGTTCACGGTGCTCGCGGACGTCGGCTTCGACGACGAGGCCGCGATCGCGTGGCTGTTCACCCCGCTGGACGCGCTGGAGGCCACGCCGATGGAGGCCCTGCTGGCCGGCCGCAAGTCTGAGGTGCGCCGCCTGGCGGCGACCGAGCTCTAGGAGCGGCGGTCCACCGACTGGCGAGCGAGCTCCAGCAGTCGCTCGCGGGCCGGGTCCGGCCAGCCCGCCGCGTCGATGAGCGCCAGCGCCTCGCCGGCGCGCTCGGCGATCAGCCGCTCCACGTCCTGCGGTGCGCCCGTCGCGGCGATCGCCTCGGCGAGCCGGCCGGCATCCTCGCCCGAGAGCGCCGGATCGCCGAGCCGGGTGCGCAGCAGCTCGAGCGTGACCTCGTCGCCCGCTTCCTGGGCCCGCCGCAGGGCACACGCGACCAGCACGGTCCGCTTCCCCTCGCGCAGGTCGCCGCCGGCGGGCTTGCCGGTCACCGACGGGTCACCGAACACGCCGAGCAGGTCGTCACGCAGCTGGAAGGCCTCGCCGAGCGGAATCCCGATCGCCCCGCAGGTGGCCAGCGCCTCGTCGGACGCCCCCGCGAGCGCGGCTCCGAGCACCAGCGGCTGCTCCACCGAGTAGCGGGCGGACTTCGCCCGCACCACCTGCAGCGCCCGGGCTTCGACGCGGTCCGCGTCGCCGTCCCATGGCCGGGCCTGCGCCAGCAGGTCGAGGTACTGGCCGACGGTCACCTGGGTGCGCATCGCGTCGAACACCGAGCGCGCCGCGCCCGCGGCGGGCGCGGGCACCAGCGCCAACGAACGGGCGGCCTCGCGGTCGCTGGCGACCAGCGCCAGGTCGCCGAGCAGGATCGCCACCGAGGCGCCGAAGCGTTCGCGGTCGCCCGTCAGCTGGTCCCGGCGGTGCGCGGCGGCGAACTCCCGATGGGCCGCGGGGAGGCCACGGCGGGTGTCGGAGTCGTCGATCACGTCGTCGTGGAACAGGGCGGCAGCGTGGAACAGCTCGAGGGCCGCGCCGGCTCGCAGCGCGGGCTCGCCGGCCGCTGCGCCGCCGTGCGCGCGCCACGACCAGTAGAGGAAGAGGGCGCGCAGGCGCTTGCCGCCCGAGAGCATCGCGCTGACCGAGTCGGCGAGGGGAGCGGCCTCGGGGGCCGTCTCGATCACCTGGGTCCGCAGCTCTCCGGCGTGCTCGGCGAGCAGTGCGTCGACCTGGGCCCGGATGGCGCCGCTGGTCTCGCTCACGCGGCCAGCCTAGGGGAGCCGCCGCGGCCGGATCAGGGACGGACGGTCCCGCCCAGGGTGAGCGTGCGGGACCCGTCGCGGTCGAGCACGCCGACCAGCACGTACTCCGCACCGTCCGTCCGGGTGAAGGAGACCTGGCCTGCCAGGCTCGGGTCAGGCTGAGCCGGCGGCACCTCCGCGAACCCCGCGGCGAGCAGCGGGGCACGAACGGCGTCGAGGAGAGCGCTCGTCTCCTGGGACGTGCGCACGTTCAGGCTGATCGCGAGCGAGCCGTCCTGCTGGGGCTGGGCCGACGAGAGCAGGATCTGTGCGCCCTCGGGCACCGGGACCAGTGCGACGGGGAAGCCGTCGACGAGCTCGCCGGCCGCCGTGCCGGCGCCGGGTGACTCCTCGAGCAGCTCCTCCGTCGCGGTCGGCGAGGGCGCGTCGCTGGTGGTCGGCGTGATCACCGCCGGTGCGCTGGTGGCGCACCCGGCCGTGCCGAGTGCCGCGAGAACGGCCAGCCCGCCGAGCGCACGGCGACGGCGGTCGGGGCGGGACGAGCGGTGCACCGGCACAGGCTACGACGAACCGACCGGCGCACCTGTGGGTATCGCCCGAGTGCACAGGAGGGCGACGTGCGCCGCCCTGGAGGTCCGGCGCGCGCTGGGGTCAGCGCATGGACACTCCGACCCTGCGCGTCACCGAACCTCGCGAGATGCTCGCGCTCATCCCGCACCAGCTGGGCTTCCATCCGCGCGAGTCGCTCGTCGCGGTCAGCCTGCGCCCGCCGAGGGGGCGCGTCGGTCTCGTCGTCCGCGTGGACCTGAGCGATCTCGCGGACCCCGAGCATGGCCCGAGGCTGGCCCGCGGGGTCGTCTCGCACCTCGACCGCGATGGTGCCGAGCGCTGTGTCCTGGTGGTCTACACCGAGCACGATCCGCGCGCGGCACCGGACCTGGTGGTCGCCGCCGCGGTGGCGCACTTCCGCGAAGCGGCGGACGCCCCGTTCGGCGACGTGCCGGGATGGGCCGTGACCGGCACCGGCTACCTCTCGCTGGAGTGCGAGGGGGAGTGCTGCCCGCCCGGCGGCCGCGCGCTCAGCGAGCTGGCGTCCACGCAGGTGGGCGCCCGGATGGTGCTCGCCGGCTCCGTGGTGGCCGGATCTCGCGAGGACGTGGCTCGGATCCGGCCTGCGAGCGCCGAGCCCCGCCGCTCGGTCGCCCGCGTACGGCGCCGCTGGCTGCGGCGTGGCGCGGCCGCGCTGGACGCGGGAGGTGACGAGCTGGAGCGTTGGCGACGCGACGGAGTGGCGGCCTGGCGGCGCGCCGTCGACGAGCAGATCGACCGACCGGCCGGGCCGACCGCGGCGGCGCTGGGCAGGCTCGAGGCAGCGCTCGTGGACCGGCGTGTGCGCGACGCGGTGCTCGTGGCCCTGGTGCCGGGCACCGGGGACCTGGCGGAGCGGTGCGTGCTCGGCGATCGGCCGAGCGCCCAGGACGACGACGGGCTGGGGCGGGCCCTGGCACTCGTGGTGGACCCGCACTGCGGCGTGCCGGCGCCACCGGCCGCGACGCGGGTCCACGAGGCGGTGCTGGAGGCGGTGGTGGCGCACGGCGAGAACGGTCGGCAGTCCGCGGCCCTGACGCTGCTCGGCATGCTCGCCTGGTGGCGGGGCGACGGCGCCCGTGCCGGCCTGCTGCTGGAACGGGCTCTCGACGACGACGGCGCCTACCGGCTGGCGCAGCTGCTCGCCGACGCCGTCGCCTGCGGCGTCGCGCCGGGGTGGGTCCGCGCCGACTTCGACTCGTCGGCCCGGTGAACTCCCGGTAGCGTCGCGGCGAGGCGCCGTGCTGACCTGGAGGAGGTGCCGATGGCGGTCGTGGTGGGCTTCCTCGCGACGATGGAGGGCAGGGCTGCACTCGATGCCGCCAAACGGGAGGCGGCGCTGCGCGGGGAGCGGATCGTCGTCGTCGTCAGCCTCCGCCCGGACACGCCGGTGGACCAGCGGGCCGACCTCGACGCGGCGCTCCAGGCGGTCCGCGAGGAGCTGACCGACGCGCAGGTCGATCACGAGATCCGCGTCCTGGACGGCGGCGACGTCGCCGAGGACCTCATCGGCACCGCGGAGGCGGTGGACGGGCACCTGGTGGTGATCGGGCTGCGCCGGCGAAGCGCCGTGGGCAAGCTGGTGCTGGGCGTGAATGCGCAGCGGGTGCTGTTCGACTCCCCGTGCCCGGTGATGACGGTCAAACCTGAGCTGTAGGGGGCGGGAATCTTCGCCGGGTCCCGTTCGTTCCACACCTCAGCACCAGCCCGTGGCACCACGGCGGGCCCACGTCCGCGCGTGTCCACCGACCGGCTCGAGCCGCGTCCGACGGCCGAGGCGTCGGTACAATATCCGTCTGTCCGTCGGACCGTGGCTGCAGTGCCGGTGCCGCCGAAAGCTGCCGAAAGGTCGTACGTGTCGTCCAAGACGTTGACTCCTGCCCTCCCGTCCGAGTCCGCACAGCCCGCCTCCGAGCCGACGCCGCGCAAGCGCACCTCCGCCGCGACCAGCGCGAAGGGCCGCGCCACGGCGACGATCGAGGGCGAGGCGCCCGCGCGCGCCCGCGCGGGCAAGCCGGCCGGCAAGGTGCCCGCGAAGTCGTCGAAGGCCGCCAAGCCGGCTGAGCCCGTGGACGTCGAGGTCGACGAGGTCGAGGACGACGCCGTGGACATCGAGCCCGACGGCGACATCGAGCTCGTCGAGGAGGTCGCCGCCGACGATGTCGACGCCGACGTCGAGCCGGGCGAGGCCGACATCGCCGAGGTCGAGGCGGTCGAGGACGAGGAGTCGTCGGACGACGAGGAAGGCGCCCCTGCCGCCAAGAGCGAGGAGGAGTCCGGCGACGACACCGGCTTCGTCTACTCCGACGCGGACGACGACGACGCGCCGGCCCAGCAAGTCGTCACCGCCGGCGCGACGGCCGACCCGGTCAAGGACTACCTGAAGCAGATCGGCAAGGTCGCGCTCCTCAACGCCGAGCAGGAGGTCGAGCTCGCCAAGCGGATCGAGGCCGGGCTGTTCGCCGAGGAGAAGCTCGGTCAGGAGTTCGCCGACTTCGACAAGACGAAGGCGGACGCCGACACCCGCCGGTTCGTGCGCGAGCTGGAGTGGATCGCGCAGGACGGCCGCCGCGCGAAGAACCACCTGCTCGAGGCCAACCTGCGTCTGGTCGTCTCGCTGGCCAAGCGCTACACCGGCCGCGGCATGCTGTTCCTCGACCTGATCCAGGAGGGCAACCTCGGCCTGATCCGCGCGGTCGAGAAGTTCGACTACACCAAGGGCTACAAGTTCTCCACGTACGCCACCTGGTGGATCCGGCAGGCGATCACCCGCGCGATGGCCGACCAGGCCCGCACCATCCGCATCCCGGTGCACATGGTCGAGGTCATCAACAAGCTCGCCCGCGTCCAGCGCCAGATGTTGCAGGACCTGGGCCGCGAGCCCACGCCGGAGGAGCTCGCCAAGGAGCTCGACATGACCCCCGAGAAGGTCATCGAGGTCCAGAAGTACGGCCGTGAGCCCATCTCGCTGCACACCCCGCTGGGCGAGGACGGCGACTCCGAGTTCGGCGACCTGATCGAGGACTCCGAGGCGATCGTCCCGGCCGACGCGGTCAGCTTCACGCTGCTGCAGGAGCAGCTGCACGCCGTGCTCGACACC
>JAEXPS010000246.1 GCA_023438885.1 Actinomycetes bacterium | reverse complement strand
GGTCAGTGCACGACGAGCGTGGCGTGTGAGGTTCGGGTTCGTCCTGTGCGGGGGTGTCGCGGACGTACACGGCGTACGTGGTTCAGGGTGCGCCGGCTGCGACCGGTGGGCCGTCGAGCCCGTCGGTGACGTCGAGCTCGCTGACCGTCACGAACGTGGGGTGGGAACCGGGCGTTTGCACGGAGAGCCAACCCGTGATCGATCAGGTGACGGTGCTCAGTCCGGTCGTGACTCGTAACGGGGCCGCCAGTAACAAGGTTCAGATCCCCGCCCGTGGCCTCATTCCCGCGGCCGTCGTGGTGCAGTACCGAGCTGCTGGGAACTGAAAGCCGCGGGCATTACGCCAACGGCAGGACGCCTCGGGCGCCCGGCCGTGCTGATTCGTCAGCGCCGTCGGATGTCGCCGGTGTCGAGCCGATGGCAGGCACGCCAACTGGAGAATGATATGTCGACGGCCCCAGTCGACGACACGTGGCGTGGTACGCGCGTCCTCGCCGCAGCGAGCCAGCGCAGCTTCCCAGCGGTGATTCGACGGGGCGGGCCTCGACTTTTCAGAAGACTGCGTGCTGTGGCGGCATCACCAGCGCGGTCGCGAGCCCTAGGTGGAAGCCTGAAGGGTCACTTCGGCGCGATCGCCGACTGCTTCTAGCGCCGCATCGGCGACCGTTGCCAGGGACTGCTTGCCTAGGCCCCCGAGGACGCTGGTCAGTGATTCGACGACGTCTGTGAAGAACTCCTTTGGCTGCTTCACGTCGACACTCACCGTGCCGTCCTGGTGCAGAATTGCAACAAGCCCGTACAGGACGTCCTTCGAGCGGTAGAAGCTCCTCTGGGCGTTGGGCCTGAGGTCGATGATCTGTCCCCCTCTATGCCGTTCCACCAGCGCCATGACGGCAGCCACGGCGAGGGCGCTTCCCATGAGTACCAACGTCACCGTTGTGATTGGCTCGAAGCCCTCGGTCGGAGTCTCGATTACTTCGACGTTGTGTTGGGCGGCGATCTGACGGACATAATCCAAGTCGTCCGGTGGGAGTTCCATCAACTCCCGAGCGCTGTCAATCTGATCGGTCATTTCGAATCCTCCTAAGGGGGTTCAGTTGGTGAGCCAGGTTTCGTGTAATCTCTCTCCGTTCTGATGGCGGCTGCGAGCTTCGGCGGCCACGCGCTGGTACACGGCCTCGAGGACCGTTTCGGCGAAGTCGGCCGGCTCGAAGGCGAGGTGAGTGGCGTCAGAGTCGGGCGCAATCAAGCTTCGGTACACGTCGGCGATGCATCTGCGACGGTCTTCGAAGAGTTTCCCCGGCGCAGTTTCGTCTTCCGGCGCATCATTGCCGGTCTGAGCAACGGAAATCGCGCGCTCCACAATCTCCCTTGCCTTGATTGCGACCATTGGTCCTACTGCCGCAATGTTCATCGCTACGCGGTCGATTGGTGTCGCGCGGTAAAGGACCACTTGAAGAGCAACGGCGTCCGCGTTGATTTCCTTGCCTTCGGGATCGTGCTGCGCGGCGTCCGCCCAGCCTGGCAGCGCCAACTCATCGATGAGGACGTGCGCGTATTCGTGAGCAAGCACGAAACGATATGCATAGTCCTCGACTATTGAGGAGCTGAAATCCTCAGCGTAGGGAGTGGGCGCGGGCGGCGCCAGGGAGCCCTGATAGAGCCAGGAGATCAGCGGCCGGCCGACGGGGTCCACCAACTCGGGGTCGGCGGCGATGCGCGCCTGGAGCTCATCAACATTCGAGGACTGTTCGAACATCATTCCAGTCAGCGAAGAGGCCGCCGGTGCTGCAAGACGAGATACCGCTTCCGCGCACCGCCGGACTAGGTAGGCAAAGCCGCTGCTGATTGTGACTATTGCGTGGTCATTCCACTTTTGACTGTTCGCGCGGGCCGTCGGCCTCCCCACCGTGCCGATGAGTACGCGGCGAAAGGCGTGCTCGCCGTCAGAGTCCCTGTCCGCTAGAGACATCTCGATGGTGGCCGCCTGCCGTGCAAGGCGTTCGAAGAGCACCCCATCTTCGTGTGGCCCGGGTTCCACGCGTTGGATGATGCCCAGCGTCCTCCGCATTCGTTCGAGCTCGGTGTCTTCCGGATAGACGAAGCCATCGGTCTCAATACCCCACACGGGAAGGGTTCTCATGTAGTTGATCCTGATCTCGCCGACAGCGATGCGACGCGAGCGGTCACTACGGATCGCGGCCCTTCGAAGAGCCGTCTCGAGAGGTGTGTGGTCGGGGTCCGGCCCGGCAGGGGCCCACTTGGCCTGCATCTGACGGAGACCCCACCGAGCCAACTCGAGCCCTGGCGACGCCGGGGCCGGTGGTTGCGGAGGCAAGTCGAAGAGCGGCGGTTGCTCCGCCTGCCGATCCAGGTCGTGCGGCACTCGTCGCCCTCCGGTGCCAGTTGCGGCCGCGGCGCACTGCCCTGCGGGAACAAGTTCAGTTTGTCCGGCTGCAACACGGATAAACCAGGTCGAAGGACCCATATGTTCCCAACCCCGACAGGGGACGCTGCTGGCCCGGACTTCACCACGCCGGACCCGCGGACGAAGTCCGTTCGGACCGCGGCTGCACAACCAGACATGCGAGCCCGATGGACTCCGCTCAGGAGTTGCTTCGTACGAGCGTCGTCCACGAGGAGAACGCCACCAAGTCCGGGAACAAGTTTCACCGCTTGTGGCCGCCGGGTGGTTTCGGTGACGACGCCGGGTGGGGCGGTGACGTCGTTCGAGTACGACGCGGCCGATCAGGTCACGAAGGTGACCGATCCGCTCGGTCGCGAGACGGTGACCACCTACGACCGGGCGGGCCGTCCCGTGACGGTCACGGATGCCCTCGGTCGGGCCGCCTCGACGGTCTACGACAAGGCGGGCCGCCCGACGTCGGTCACGCGCGCGGACGGTTCGCGGTTGTCGTGGTCGTACGACGTGCTCGGGCAGCAAACGGGGTACACGGACGCCTCGGGCGCGACCACGTCCTACGCGTATGACGCCGCCGGGCGGCAGGTGTCGGCCACCGACACCGCGGGCCGCGTGACGGATTTCGGGTACGACGTGGCCGGGAACCTGATCACCACGACCCACCCGGATGGCGGAGTCGCCACCAATACGTACGACGCGTTGGGCAGGTTGGTGGGTGTCGACTACTCCGACACGACCCCGGATGTGTCCCGGACCTACGACGCGGCCTCACGCCTGGTGACCGCGACGGCCGGTTCGTCGTCCACGTCGTACGCGTACGACGAGGCGGGTCGGACCACCGCGGTGACCACGGACGGCGCCACGGTGGGCTACGCCTGGTCGGATGCGGGGTTGCTGACGGGACTGACGTACCCGGGCGGGCAGAGCGTGGGCTACGAGCGTGACGCGGCCGGGCAGCTGCGCACCGTGACGGACTGGGCGGGCCGCGAGTACGAGTACTCGTGGACCGACGACGGTCGGGTCGATTCCTTGACCTACCCGAACGGCCTGGTCACCGACTACGGCTACGACGACGCGGGCCAGATCCTGGGCATCGTCACGGCGAACGACGCGGGCGCCCAGCTGTTGGCCATGGCGTACGGGTACGACGACGCCGGGCAGCTCACGTCGCAGACCACCGACCGCTCGGGTGGCCCGCGGGCTCCGCCGGCCGTGCCGGTCACATCCACCAGCTACACGTGGGACGCGCTGGGTCGCCTCGACGAGGCCACCGGCGCGCAGGCCGGCCGATACGGGTTCACGACGGCCGACCAGATCGCCCAGTTGGCGGACGGCCGGACGCTGACGTACGACGCGGCCGGACAGGTCACCTCCTTGACGCTGCCGGCCACAGAGACTCAGGCAGAGCAGGTCACGACCTTCGGGTACGACCAACGCGGCAACCGCACCACGACCATCACCGATGGCGCCGAGGTTGGGCACACCTACGACCTGGCGAACAGGCTCACCGAAGTCACCGACGAGACCGGCACCAGCGCCTACACGTACGACGCCACCGGTCTGAGATCCGCGGCGACGACGGCGGCGGGAACCGAGCACTCCACGTGGGACACTCTCGCGGCGATCCCGCTCCTGCTCTCGGACGGCGCACACCGGTACGTGTACGGGATCGGCAGCGCACCTTTGGCGCAGGTCGACACCACGTCCGGTGAGACCGAGTACCTGCACGGCGACTTGACCGGTTCGGTCCGGATGGTCACCGACTCCGAGGGCGCGGTCGGCGCCGACGCGGACTACAGCCCCTACGGCACGCCCGTGGCTGTGACCTCCGACGCAGTCTCGATGCTGACGCGGTTCGGCTACGCCGGGGAGTACACCGACCCCACCGGCTACCTCTATCTACGAGCCCGCTACTACGACCCGGCCACCGCGCAGTTCCTCACTCGCGACCCGCTTGAGGACCTGACAACCAACCCCTACGGCTACACGTCCGGCAACCCCCTCCAGAACATCGACCCGCTCGGGCTCTGGGGCTGGAACCCGCTCGACTGGACGGCCGATGAGTGGGGGACGATTGGCAAGTGGTCGGCCAGAGTTGGTGCGGTTGCAGCCATCGGTGTACTCGTTGTGGGAACCGGCGGTACTGCTGGACTTGTGCTGGGCCTGGCCGCAACAACGGCGAACGTCGTGGGAACGGCTGCCTCAGGGATGGAGACGTGGCGGGCTTGTGGGGTCGGGGATGAGGGCTCGGATTGCGTTGGCGCCGCCGTCAACACTGCGGTCGGCATCGCGACCTGGGGCGTAGGGAGCGCCATTTCCCGTGAGGGCATCGGACTCGGGAAGACCATGTACGCAGCAGCGCACGTGAGCACGGCGTCGCGGCTGGGCGCGCGCGCCGTGGCCGGAGCGTGGGAGCTCGGAGCTCTAGCGTTGTCAGAGTGCCTATGAATGACCAAGCTGACTGGTTCTCCTGGATCCTCCTTCTTCTGGTGGCGGCGGCGGTTGTGGTGTTCGTCACCGGGGGGCTGGTTCGCTCCATTTCGCCGTATCCGAGGGATGAGACCTTTCGGGCAGTCTCACGAGCCACGTGGTGGGTCAGCCCGACCCTCATCGCTGCAGCGGGTGTGTGCTCCGCGTGGGCAACTCGCAACCGGCCGGTCGTCTGCGCTGCGGTCGTATGCCTCACCGTGGTCGGCCTCGTGCTGGCCTGGCGTTGGCGTCCGAGTCGTGCTGAACAGCTCTGGGTGCCGCGATGGCTGGCGCGTGCGCGAGCGGCGGTGCCCGTCCGGATCCGCGACTCAGCCGCTTGGCGCCGACAGGCGGTGCAGCTGATTGTCGGAGTCCTCGTTCTGCTCTTGTCGTATGCCGCGCTGCGACGGTGAGGGTAGTGCTCGGGCTCCTGCCCCCCGCGGTCGCTACTGGGGCGGCGGACAAGAATTGGCCACAGAGTGCCCATGTGAACCATAGCTTCGGGCGCCGGGAGAGCCCCGACCTCGGGGCGCGCGTTGCCGTCGGAGCACGGGAGTCAACTCCGGGATGGGTGCGAACGGACCTGGAGTTCGGGACCGCCATCGGGAAGGCCCGACCGCGCGCGGTCAGTCCGAGAGCCCGAGCAGCCGCCGGCCGGCGCTCGCGACGGCGTACTCGATCGTCGCGTCGGGTAGCGCGCTGATCTCGGGGTCGACAGCCGGGGCCATGAGACCTGAGAGGAAGATCGCGGCGCGCGCGCGGGAGGCGTTGTCGGGCTCGTCGCCTGCGAGGGTGTCGCGCAGGCGACGGAAGATGTCGCGGTCGCCCGGTGACTCGGCGCGCAACTCGGCCGCGGTGACGTCTTGCAGGACCACCGCGTAGAGCCGCCGGTGGGTGACCGCCTGGGCGGCGAGGCCGTCGACGAGCGCCGCAGCGCGCTCGCCCACCGGCAGGGCGTCGACCGTCTCCAGGAGGCTGGCCCACGTCCCGAAGGCCGGCGCGAGCACGGCCCGGATGATCTCGTCCTTGGTGCGGAAGTGGTAGTAGACGGCGGCCTTGGTCACGCCGAGCGCATCCGCGATCATCTGCAGCGATGTCGCTGCGACGCCGTTGCGCGAGAACAGCTCGAGCGCACACGCGCGGATCTGCTCGGCGGACGAGTCACCTCGGGGCACGAGGACATCCTTCCGGAGGTGCGGCCTCGGGAGTGGCGAGGTGGTCGGCCCGCTCTGGAC
>JAEXPS010000220.1 GCA_023438885.1 Actinomycetes bacterium | reverse complement strand
ACCCGCTCCGACGCCACTCCGGGCTCGGCTACCGGTCCCCGAACGAGTTCGAGGACCTTCACACCGCCGCGACCGCGGCGGCATGATCACCACACCGCAACTGTCCGGGAAACCGGGTCAGGCTCCGAGCGCCGCGACTCTTGTTGTGAAGGCCGAAACCTACGACGGCTCCCACACCGTGGCCGCGACACCCCACCTCGACCAGCAGCAGGTTCTACGAGTCGGCAGCACCGGGCGAGTGACGGCAACGGCTTGTTCAGCTGGTACGGAGATCGACTCGGGAACGAGCCCGCTGGCGGTCGACGGCGTTCCGGTGCTCGCGCTGGCAACGGCAGAGCCCATGTATCGCGACCTCACCCTCCATGACGTGGGGCGCGACGTCGCGTTGTTGCAGCAGGAGCTCAACCGGCTGGGGCGTAGCGCGCCTACCGACGGAACCTTCGACCGCCGGACGCAGCGTGCGGTCAAGGCTCTCCAGGCGTCAGTGGGCATCACCAAGCCGTCGGGGGCCTTGCCGGCCGCTTCTGTTCTCTGGCTGCCCAGTCCGAGCGTGACGCTCGCCTCCTGCGACGTGCAGGCTGGTGACTGGGTCACGTCAGGTGACGAGTTCGGCAAGCTTGCTGGCGGACTCAAGTCGCTCGGCCTCGTCAACCCCCCGGGTCGCGGGTGGCTCGCTCACTACGGTGACCGTTCCGCGACAATCAACGATCAAGGCGTCGTCACCGACCCAGCCTTCCTCGCCGCTGTCGAGGCCGGCCCCGAGCTGGCCCTATTCCAGAGCAACCCGAACAACGGTGGCTTGCAGTTGCAGATCGCCCTGGAGACGCCACGGCGTGTGCTGGTTGTACCCCCCGCTGCGGTCATCGCGACAGGGGAGGGGGCGGGCTGCATCGTCGCCGACGGCACTCCGGTTCGCATTGACATTGTGGCGTCATCACTCGGGCAAACACTGGTTGCGACGAAAGATGGATCGACTCCCACAGAAGTGACCGTCCGGCCCGAGCAAGGCTTGACGTGCTGACGAAGTCTGTCGTGGTCACAGGCCTGGAGCACCGGTTCGCCGGAACGGGGCGCTTGTTCACAGGCCTCGATCTGACGTTGAACGCCGGCGAGGTGGTCGGGCTCGTGGGACCGTCAGGATCAGGCAAGTCCACGTTGCTGTCGATCCTCGCCGGCTGGGTCGCTCCCGTTGCGGGGAAGGTCGAGCGAACAGGCATTGAACACACCGGGTGGGTCTTCCAGAACCCCCACGGCTCGCCCCGGCGGAGCGCACTTGATCATGTGGTGCTGCCTTTGTTGGCGCGCGGCGAGCGTCGGACCGCCGCAGAACTGACGGCGCTGGAGATCCTGGACCGCTTCGCTCTGGCCGATGTCGCTGACCGGCAGCTCCGGTCTCTTTCGGGTGGCGAAGCGCAACGCCTCATGTTGGCGCGCGCGGTCGCGACCGGAGACGACCTTCTGCTGGTGGACGAACCCACCGCGCAGTTGGACCTGTCAACGGCAGCGAGCGTTAACGCCGTGCTCGCGGGTGTCGCGCAGGCGGAGTCCATCGTGGTCGTGGCAACCCATGACGCGCACACGAGAGATGCGTGCACGCGCGTCATCGACCTGGCCGATTACCAGGATGCGACATGACTCGTCGAATGAGGGCTGCGTCGATCGTCAGCGAAGCCAGGCGCAACGTCGTGACCGGCACAGCTCACGGAGTCGCCCTCGCAGCGGTGTTCATCGTGGTTGTCGGACTGCTAGCGGCCGCCGACGTTCGCGCCGTGGTCGGGGTGCTGTCCGATGCACAGGCATTTCGAACCAGCGGAGCGGCCACCACGGTGCTCAAGGGACCGGTAGATGGAGCCCGATGCTCAGCGATCGCAGGAACGTTGGGCACGGCCGGCGCGGCTGCCCTGCGACCCGGCAGTGCCATACATCCTTTGGCCATGCCGTCCACCCAGATCACCAACTGGCAGGTGACCCCTGGGATGGTCGACCTGCTCGAACAGGTCGCTGGACCGGCCGAAGTCGACTGGGGCGCCGCTGGTGGCGTTTGGGTCGCGTCCGACCTCGCTGACGATCTTGGCGTGCAGCCGGGCTCCACATTGCCCACCGACCAGGGGGCAGCCAGTGTGGTTGGAGTGTTCACCTGGCCCGACGATGGCCGCGATCGAGACCTCGGGTACTCGGTGCTGAGCCCGGTGCCCGCCGTAGGGTCGTTCACTCAATGCTGGGCGCAGGTGTGGCCCCTCGACTCGGATGCGACTGGGCTGCTCTACACCGCGGTCGCAACCGGTGGTGACGCAGCGGATGGGCAGGTCACTCTCACCCAACTGAACTCGACGCACGGTACTCAGTTCGACGGCCCGCGGCTGCTAGCCAACCGTCTGACCAGGCCCGCCCCCGTCGCGGCAGCTCTCGGTGGCCTATCACTGGGCTGGATCTCGATACGCCGACGGCGTTTGGAGCTGTCCAGTTCGCTGCATGCCCGCGTACCTCGGGCCGACCTGGCGTGGCAGCACGTCATAGAGGCGATGTCATGGGTGCTCCCGGCCGCGCTGATCTTGTGTGCAGTGGTCCATTTCATCGCCGGCGTCGGCGGATCGGGCGCTGATCGAAGTACCTGGGCGATAGGTGTCCGAACTGTCGGGTCAGGCGCTGCCGCGGCAATCCTCGGCACGCTCGCTGCCGCGTTGACTGCACGAGAGAGCTACCTCTATCGATATGCGAAAGATCGATGACGACTTCAGGCTACAGAACGGCCCGAGACCTAGAAGCGATGGCCGTTCTGCAAGCTACGCCAGCGCTCAACAACGAGGCTGATAGGAGAGTCGCATGAAGCACAGGATTGCCGCTCTCGCTCTCGGTGCAGCCGTTGTCGCCGGGACTGCCTTTGCTGCGCTTCCCGCGCAGTTGGACGGGTGGGGGGTGGCGAAGAGCAGCGGCAGCAGTTGCGCTGCTTCCGGAGCGCGATCGGGCAACCGGTCGGTCGTCACGTCGACGAACTGCCAGGCCGTCCAGGCGGCGGTGGAGCTCCTGCACTCGAACGGCACGTCCTGGACCGTGTGCGACCCCAAGGCTGCCGGCAGCTCCATTGCCACCGCGCAGACCGCCATGACGACCGACTACTGGGGAACGGCATGGCTCAACTCGAGCACCATTGCGCCCCACCACTTCTGGGCCGAACGGAGAACACTGTGACTCCTCGTCGAGTCCTTACGGGCTTGTCAGCGCTGCTCATTGTGGGCCTGGCTTCGGCTTGCGCTGCCGGCCACGACGGCGGTTCGAGTGCGAACGTGAAGCCGGCGATCGCAGCAATGTGGCGCGATCAGATCAGCCAAGCGTTGGCTGATCCGGCCTTGAGCGACTTCGAACGTCAAGTTTTGTCCGACGAAAAGATCACCGATGCGGAGTATCGGGACGCTCAAACGCGATACGTTCAATGCATGGCGGATCAGGGCTGGACGGTGACGGTCGACGGTAGCCAGTACGCGGTGCGGGGAGCTCCGGGAAGCGGCAATGACTACAACACCGTCAGTGACGCGACCCATCAGCAGTGCCAGATCGGTTCCCTGAAGTACATCGAACCGATCTACCTCGGGATGCGAGACAATCCTCAGGGGCTCAGCGGGTCCGAGCAAATACGAGCCTGCTACGAGAAGCACGCCGTTCCCGACGGAAAGGGTTTGTCAAACGATGAGTTTGCCAAACTCGTTTCCGATCCGCAGTACCGCGCCAGCACGCCCGCTGGGAGGGTCTGCAGGTTCGACCCGACGGGCGCCGCTGGGATCACGGAGCAGACGGCGGCGGACCTCGAGGCCCAGTCCTCGGGTGAGTTCCCGGTGGTCACGCCTTCACCTACGAGCGGATAGCGGGCACCTTCGGAGCGCGCCACCCACATCCCCAAGGCATGCCAGCCCAGGCCTGCGCGGCCGGGTTGGCATGCCTTGGGCGGCGTCTGGTCAGGACCCAGACCGTGGTCCGGCTGCGCGCCGGCCACTGGGCGCCTTCGGGAGTCTGTCTCGGTCGCCCTCGAAAGAGAGCCGAGCGGTTTCACCCATCAGGTCCGAAGACGCCCGTGAGCGCTGCTCGTGCAGGAAACCGGCAGGGTCGACACTCGGTGGTGGTGTGATCGTGGTGCTCCACTTCGAGGGTGCTGTGAAAGGTCCACTCGAAGGGTCACGCGGTGAGCGCGTCCTTGTCTACGACGACGCGCTCACCCAGCTACCGGTACACCACTGTGGCGGACTGCACAGACGGCTGAACGCCGCAACCGCTACCGGGCGGCGTCGCTTGGCCCGACCACGGGCGAGTGCTGAGAGAACTGGAGTGCCAATCCCGGCGAGAGAACGGGACCGGGCATCGGCGTCTGTCAACGTCGGCCGGGTGAACCTGTGCACGTCCGGGCACGCCGCGGGCCGTAATGCCCTACGGTCGGCCCGATCGGGCTGCGGTGGCAGACGACAGACCGAGGAGCAGGTGTGACGCGGGACGGTGCTGTCCTCGTCGAGCGGGAGGTGCGCGAGCTCATCCGCCGGCGAGGCCTGGATCCGGCGCGCGACCCCGACGGGGTGCGGGCGCTGGTGTCGGCGGCGATCGCCGACTACGACGAGCGGTCGGTGCTGGGCGCCGTGCCGCCGCTGGACGACGCCGCGGCGGTGCACAAGCACGTGGTCGACGCCGTGGCCGGGCTGGGACCGCTTCAGCGCTACCTGGACGACCCGAGCGTCGAGGAGATCTGGATCAACAACCCGCACCAGGTGTTCGTGGCGCGTGGCGGGGTGCCGGAGCTGACGACGACGATCCTCACCGACGAGCAGGTGCGCGACCTCGTCGAGCAGATGCTGCGCCCCTCAGGACGCCGCCTGGACCTGAGCTGTCCGTTCGTCGACGCGCAGCTTCCCGGCGGCGAGCGGCTCCACGTGGTGATGCCGGACGTCACCCGCGCCGACCTGGCCGTCAACATCCGCAAGCACGTGGCGCGCGCCACCTCGCTCGACGACCTGGTGGCCCTGGGCACCCTGCCGCGCCAGCCAGCGGCGTTCCTCGCGGCGGCGGTGCGCGCCGGGCTGAACGTGCTGGTCTCCGGCGGAACTCAGAGCGGCAAGACGACCACGCTCAACGCCCTGGCGGGCGCGATCCCCGCGCGCGAGCGCGTCATCAGCTGCGAGGAGGTGTTCGAGCTGCGCCTGGCCGCCCGCGACTGGGTGGCCCTGCAGTGCCGCCAGCCCAACCTCGAGGGCACGGGCGAGATCCCGCTGCGCCGGCTGGTCAAAGAGGCGTTGCGGATGCGGCCGAGCCGGCTGCTCGTCGGCGAGGTGCGCGAGGCGGAGGCCCTCGACCTGCTGATCGCGCTCAACGCCGGCGTGCCGGCGATGTGCACCATCCACGCGAACTCGGCCCGCGAAGCCTTGGTGAAGCTGTGCACGCTTCCCCTGCTCGCCGGCGAGAACGTCTCCTCGGCCTTCGTGGTGCCCACGGTGGCCAGCGCCGTGGACCTGGTGGTACACGTGGAGCTCGACGCGGCCGGGCGGCGCTCGGTGCGTGAGGTGGTCGCGGTGCCCGGCCGGGTGGAGGCCGGTGTGGTCGAGACGGCCGAGCTGTTCGTCACCCGTGGCGGCGCGCTGGTGCGTGGGGACGGGTTCCCCCCGCACCCGGAGCGGTTCGCGCGCGTCGGGGTGGACGTCACCGCGTTGCTGCGGGTGCGTGACTGATGGGCGTGCTGCTGGGCCTGCTGCTCGGAGCGGGGCTGGCGTGCGTCTGGTGGTCGTTCTGGCCCTCCGCCCGCGCGCGAACGGTGAGCCCGCTCGCCCGCCACGTCGCGGACACCCTGGCTCAGGCGGGGGTGCGGGGCGTGGGGCCGCGGGCTCTGGCGCCCGCGGCGCTCGCCGGCGGGCTCGTCGCCGGCCTGCTCGCCCTGCTCCTGGTGCCCGTGCCGGCAGTCGCCGGCGTGGCGGCCTGTTTCGGGGCGGTGCTGCCCTGGGTGCTGCTGCGCGGGCGGGCCCGGCGCCGGCAGGCACGGCTGCGCCGTTGCTGGCCACAGGTGGTCGACGACCTCGCCTCGGGCGTGCGCGCGGGCATGTCGCTGCCGGAGGCGCTCGCCGCGCTCGCCGAGCGCGGGCCGGCCGAGCTGCGCGAGCCGTTCGCCGCGTTCGCGGTGGACTACCGGGCGTCCGGACGGTTCGGCGACAGCCTCGATGCGCTGAAGGAGCGGTTGGCCGACCCGGTGGCCGACCGCATCGTCGAGGCGCTGCGGCTGACGCGTGAGGTCGGTGGCACGGACCTGGGGCGCCTGCTGCGGACGCTGTCGTCGTTCCTGCGCGAGGACCTGGCCACCCGCGGCGAGCTCGAGGCCCGTGCGTCGTGGACGGTGAACGCCGCGCGGCTCGCCGTCGCCGCGCCGTGGGCGGTGCTGGTGATGCTCGGGTCGCGGCCGGAGGCGGCCGCTGCGTATGACACCCCGGCCGGAGCGCTGGTGCTGCTCGCGGGCGGCGCCTGCTCGGGCACGGCGTACTGGCTGATGCTCCGGATCGGCCGGCTGCCCGACGACCCACGGGTGCTGCGGTGAACCCCGCCGGCGCGCTGACGGGTCTCCTGCTGGGCACCGGCCTGGTGCTGGTGGGCGCCCACGTCACCGCTCGGCGACCCTCGCTCGACCGCCGGCTCGCGCCCTACCTGCGGCCGCAGCGCACCCAGTCCGCCCTCCTGCAGCGCACCGCGTCGCCGCTGGGTGCAGCCGGCCGGCTAGCGGCGCCGTTCCTGGCCGACGCCGCCCGGCTCGTCGCCCGGCTGGGATCGCCCGCTGCCGAGCTGCGGCGGCGGCTGGTGCGCGCCGGGCGCGCCGAGACCGTGGAGCAGTTCCGGCTGGGCCAGGTGGCCTGGGGCGCGTGCGGCCTCGCCGCCGGTCTGGGTGCGGCGCTGCTGCTGGGCGCGCGGCGCGGCGGCTCGCCCTTGGCCCTGGCCGCGCTGGTCGGGGTCGCGGGACTGCTGGCCGTCCTCGCTCGGGACTGGCTGCTCAGCCGCGAGGTCCGCGCGCGCGAAGCGCGGCTGCTCGCCGAGCTGCCGACCGTCGCCGAGCTGCTGGCGCTCGCGGTCGCCGCCGGTGAGGGGGCCGGGCCGGCGCTGGAGCGGGTGGCCTCGGCGACCCGCGGCGCGCTGTCCGACGAGC
>JAEXPS010000209.1 GCA_023438885.1 Actinomycetes bacterium | reverse complement strand
GCGCGACCCTGGCCGACGCGCGGGCGGGTGCCCCGCTGACGGCGGCCCTCGACGCGCTCGCCGCCCGCACCGGGTTGCCCGCGCTCACCCGGTTCGCCGAGGGCGTCGCGGTGTCGCTGGAGCGCGGCACGCCGCTCGCCGAGGTGCTCCGCGCGCAGGCGCAGGACGTGCGGGCCGAAGGCCGTCGCGCACTGATGGAGGCCGGCGGCAAACGCGAGATCGCGCAGATGGTGCCGGTCGTGTTCCTCGTGCTGCCCGTCACCGTGCTGTTCGCGGTGTTCCCCTCGCTCGTGGTGCTGCGGGCGGGGATGTGACCAGGTCGAGGCCGGCGCTGGGCCGGCGAGAGGGGGATGGCGATGAGGGTGTGGCGCCGGCTGTGTGGCGTTTCAGGCGACCGGGGCGACGTGCCCGGCTGGGTGCTGGTCACCTTGATGACCGCGGGCCTCGTAGCCGTGCTGTGGACCGTCGCCGGCGACGCGCTGGTGGGCGTGTTCGAGAGCGCGATCGCGTCGGTGACCCCAGGCGGCGCGCCCTGATCTCGGGATCGGGGCAGCGCGGGTCGGCGGTGGTGGACTTCGTGCTCGTCGGCGGGTTGGTGACCGTGCTGTTCGCCGGGGTGCTGCAGCTCACGGTGGTGCTCCACGTGCGCAACACGCTGATCGACTGCGCCGCGCAGGGCGCGCGGTACGCCGCGGCTGCGGGGCGTGAGCCGGCCGACGGCGCCGGGCGCACCCGCGAGCTGGCGGCCGCGGCGCTCTCGTCGGCCTACGCCCGAGACGTCGCGGCCACCCGCACCACCGTCGACGGTCTCGACGTCGTCGAGGTGAGCGTCACGGCACCGATGCCGGTGCTGGGCCTGCTCGGGCCGGGCGGCGCGCTCACCGTGCGGGCGCATGCGCTGACGGAGGAGCCGTGAGGGGCGGCGACGAGGGCAGCGCGCTGGTCGAGTTCCTCGGTGTGGCGCTGGTGCTGCTGATCCCGCTGGTCTACGTGGTGCTCGTCGTCGGGCGCGTCCAGGCGGCGACGTTCGCCGCGGAAGGCGCGGCGCGCGAGGCGGCGCGGGTGTTCGTCGCGTCCGACGAGCCCGCCGACGCAGCGCCCCGCGCGCTGGCCGCCGCCGGCCTGGCGATGACCGACCAGGGCTTCGGCGACGACCCGGCCGCGGCCGTCACGATCGCCTGCTCCGACGTGTGCCTGACCCCCGCCAGCGAGGTGAGGGTCGACGTGCGGATCGAGGTGCCGCTGCCGTTCGTGCCGCCGTTCGTCCGCGACGCGGTGCCGCTGTCGATCCCCGTCGCTGCCTCGCGCACCGCCGTCGTCGACGAGTACCGGGCGGCCCCGTGAGCGCGCGCCGCCGGCGGGGCGATGAGGGGCAGGTGACGATCCTCGTCATCGGGTTCATGGTGGTGGCGCTGGCCCTGGTCACCGTCGTGGTGGCGGCCACGTCGCTGCACCTCGAGCGCACCCGGCTGGCGGCGCTCGCGGACCTCGCGGCCCTCGACGCGGCGGATGTCGTCTCCGACGCGGCGTACTTCGGTGGGGACGGGGAGCCGCCGCTGTCCGACGACGACGTGGCGGCCACCGTCGAGCGCTACCTGGCCGCCCACCCGGACACCGCCGCGCGGTGGGACGGCCTCACCGTGATCTCGGCGAGCGCCCCGGACGCCCGCACCGCGCAGGTGCGGCTCGGCGCGGTGGTGCGGCCCGCCTGGGTGTCGTGGGTGCTGGCGCCGTTCACCGACGGCATCGCCATCGAGGCGTCGTCGTCCGCCCGGGCGTGGTGAGGGGTCAGCCGCGCCACTCGTCGGCGAGGACCGCGTAGAGGTAGGCGTCGTGCCAGATCGGCTCGCCGTGCTCGTCGTCCTCGAAGCTGACGGCCTGCAGGAAGTGCCCCTCGCGGCGCATGCCGAGCCGTTCCGCGAGGCGCCACGACCGCTCGTTGCGGGGGTCGCAGTGGACCACGACCCGGTGAGCGCGCTCGTCGGCGACGAGATGAGTCACCACGCGCCGCGCCGCCTCCGTGGCGTAGCCCCGGCCGCCGTAGGCCGGGTTGAACACGTAGCCGATCTCCCAGGTCCGCCACTCCTCAGGGCCGCCGGGAGCGAGGTAGACGTGGCCGACGAGCGTGCCATCGGCGGTGCACACGGCGAGGAAGCGATCGTCGTCGGCGCGCTCGCGGGCCAGGCGGTCGCAGGCCGCGGCGTCCTGCGGGCCGTACGGCTCGAAGCGCACCACGTCAGGCTGCGAGAGGTAGGCGTGCAGGGCAGGCCCGTCAGCGGCGGCGAACGGGCGCAGCACCAGCCGCTCGGAGGCGAGGATCACCCGCGCACGTTCCCACCCCGGGCCCCGACCCACCACTGATTACCCTCGCGAGGCTCAGGCCTTCCGGAGGCCTTCGGCCCGCGGGGCACCGGCCGGAGCGGTGGCGCGACGCGGCTGGCGCGGGCGCGCAACGGCGGCTGCGCCCGGTGCGGCTCCGGGGGTTGCGGGACGGGCACCCGTGGCCGGATGGGCACCCGTGGTTGGACGCGCACCAGTGGTTGGACGCGCACCCGAGGCTGGACGCGCAGCGGAGGCCGGTGCGGCGGCCGGCGTGGCACTGCGCGCGCCGCGACCGCGCCGGCGAGACGGCTTCCCGGACGGCGCCGACGACGGC
>JAEXPS010000086.1 GCA_023438885.1 Actinomycetes bacterium | reverse complement strand
CCGGCCCTCGTCGTCAGCGGGAGGCTAGACGGCGGTGGTGGGCACCGGCGTCGCGACCGGGGCCTCGACCGTCACCGGCGCGGCGAGCTTGATGAGCGCCCAGCCGACCAGGCTCAGGACGATGCCGACGCCGAAGGCGAAGAACGCCACGCCGAACGCGACCACCGAGGTGAACAGCGAGGCCCGCAGGAACGAGCCGTTCATGGCGGTGGTGCGCAGCGGGTTCGAGACGCAGTCGTCGGACGAGCCGCGCTCGCAGGGCTCCTGGGTCCCCTGGATCACGTTGCCCGGCAGCTCGGCGTAGGTCTTGCCGTCGGTCGCGTCGAGCGCGTGGTGGTTGATGATGTCGGCCTGCGCGAACGCGGTCCAGGGCGAGTTGACCTTCTGGCCGCCGAACGCGCTCGCGTCCTCGGCGACGGTGATGCGCTCGTTGGACAGGTTGCTGGCGACGGCGCCCCACGTGACGGCACCGGCGATCGCCATGATGATGCCTGCGACGAGAGTCAGGATGCCGAGAACCTTGACGGTGCTGTTGCCCCGGCTGGCGGTGGCAGTGGACATGTGATCTTCCCCGATCAGTGCGGTGTTGACGACGGGCAAATGGCGGCCCTCCGGTGCGAACAACGTCGCGCAAGCGAGAGAATTCCCGCAGGTGAAGCCTAGTCGCTAGGACTTCTGTCCCGCAGGCCAACCGAGACCAGGGCTGACGTGCTGGGATGTTCCGAAATTCACAAGGGAGAATCGCCAGGTCAGGCCCGCGTCGGGGCCTCCACGGCCGCCGTGGCGTCCCGGTGGACGCGCCGCTCGAGCACGAAGGACATCACCGGTACCACCCCGGCTAGGGCCATGGTCACGAATCGACCCCATGACCAGCGCATTCGCGACCACAGATCCCACACGGTGACCAGATAGACCATGTAGACGAACCCGTGCAGCCGAGGCACCCAGTCGAGGGCGTGGTTGTCCAGCCCGTAGTGCAGCACCATCTCCGCGCACAGCAGCAGCAACATCGTCCCGGTGACGAACGACATCACCCGGTAGCGGGTCAGCGCCCCGGCGGCGCTCGGCGCAGGCGTCGTCTCGTCGGTCATCTCGTCCTTCCCCACGCTGCGAACCGGCAGGTCACTCCCACTCGATCGTGCCCGGCGGCTTGCTCGTCACGTCGAGCACCACGCGGTTGACCTCGCGCACCTCGTTGGTGATGCGGGTCGAGATCCGGGCCAGCACGTCGTAGGGCAGCCGGGTCCAGTCCGCGGTCATCGCGTCCTCGCTCGAGACCGGGCGCAGCACCACCGGGTGGCCGTAGGTGCGGCCGTCGCCCTGGACGCCGACCGAGCGCACGTCCGCGAGCAGCACCACCGGGCACTGCCAGATGTCGCGGTCCAGGCCGGCCTTCGTCAGCTCCTCGCGCGCGATGGCGTCGGCGGCGCGCAGCACGGTCAGTCGCTCGCGCGTCACCTCGCCGACGACGCGGATGCCGAGGCCCGGGCCGGGGAACGGCTGGCGCCAGACGATCGCCTCCGGCACGCCGAGCTCGAGGCCGACGGCCCGCACCTCGTCCTTGAACAGGGTCCGCAGCGGCTCGACGAGCTCGAACTGCAGGTCGTCGGGCAACCCGCCGACGTTGTGGTGGCTCTTGATGTTCGCGGCGCCCTCACCGCCGCCCGACTCGACGACGTCCGGGTAGAGCGTGCCCTGGACCAGGAAGCGGACGGGCTCGTCGGACCCCTGGACGATCTCGCGCGCCGACTGCTCGAAGACGCGGATGAACTCGCGGCCGATGATCTTGCGCTTGGCCTCCGGGTCCGTGACGCCGGCCAGGGCGTCGAGGAACCGGTCGGCCGCGTCGACCACCACCAGGCGCACCCCGGTCGCCGCGACGAAGTCCTTCTCCACCTGCTCGGCCTCGCCGGAACGCAGCAGGCCGTGGTCGACGAAGACGCAGGTCAGCTGGTCGCCGACCGCCCGCTGCACCAGGGCCGCGGCCACGGAGGAGTCCACGCCTCCGGACAGCGCGCAGATCACCCGGCCGTCGCCCACCTGGGCGCGGATCGCGGCGACCTGCTCGGTGATGACGTTGCCCGCGCTCCAGTCCGGAGCGATGCCCGCGCCGCGGTAGAGGAAGTTCTCGAGCGTGCTCTGGCCCAGCGGCGTGTGGTGCACCTCCGGGTGCCACTGCACGCCGTACAGGCGGCGGTCCGGCGCCTCGAAGGCCGCGACCGGCGCGGCGGCGGTGCTGGCCAGCACGCGGAAGCCCTCCGGGGCGCCCGTGACAGCCACACCGTGGCTCATCCACACCTGCTGCTCGCCGGGCGACCCGGCCAGGAGCGTGCCGTCCGCGGCGACCTCGGCGCTCGTGTGGCCGTACTCCCCCGTGGCGCCGGCGTCGACGTCGCCGCCCAGCGCGTGCGCCATCGCCTGGAAGCCGTAGCAGATGCCCAGCACCGGCACGCCCGCCGCGAACAGCGCGGGGTCGACGGCGGGGGCGCCGGGCTCGTACACGCTGGCCGGGCCGCCGGACAGGATGATCGCCGCGGGGTCCTTGGCGAGCATGTCCGCGACGCCCATGGTGTGCGGCACGATCTCGGAGTAGACGTGCGCCTCGCGCACGCGCCTCGCGATCAGCTGCGCGTACTGGGCGCCGAAGTCGACGACGAGGACGGGGCGGTGGGCCGGGGTCTCGGGCTGCTCGGGCATGGGCTGCTCGGGGCTCGTCACGCCCCCAGGGTAGTCGCCGCCCACCCGCCCCTCCCGGCGCGTCCGGCCACCGAAAAGTGATCGGGGCGTGTGGGTGGGCGGACGTACCGTGGACCCTCGTGCGCTCACTCCCCCTCGCCGATCCCGGCACCCCGCCGACCAGCGGCCCCGGCGCGTTCCTGTGGTGGCTCGCGCGCCGGCAGTGGGGCGTGCAGACGGTCGGGATCCTGCTCGGGATCGCCCACATGGGCGCCAACGCCATCGGGCCGTACCTCGTGGGGCGCGCGGTGGACGGCGGGCTCGACCACGGGTTCGGGCCCGAGCTGTTCCGGACGGTCGCCGCGCTGGTCGGACTGGGCGTCGCCAGCGCGACGGCCGGCGCGATCGGCCACCGGTACGACGTGGTGTGCTGGCTGCGCTCGGCCTTCCGCGCGTCCGAGCTCGTCGGGCTGACGGCGGCCCGCTCCGGTCACGCGATCACCGCGGAGCTGCCGACGGGCGAGGTGGTCTCCGCCGTCGCGAACGACTCGCTGCGCATCGGCGAGCTGTTCGCGAACCTGGCGCGGTTCGTCGGCTCCGTCGTCGCGTACGGCGTGGCGGCGGTGCTGATGCTGCGCATCTCGGTGCAGCTCGGCCTCATCGTGGTGCTCGGTCTGCCGGCCGTCGCGGTGGTGCTGGCCCAGCTCGTCAGGCCGCTGCACGCCAAGCAGGCCGCCCAGCGCGAGGCGAGCGGCCGGCTGACGACGCTCGGCTCGGACACGGTCTCCGGCCTGCGGATCCTGCGCGGCATCGGCGGCGAGGCGGTGTTCAACGCGCGGTACGCCACGCAGTCGCAGGAGGTGCGCCGCCGCGGCGTCGCCGTCGCGGGGACCCAGGCGTGGATGGACGGCCTCCAGGTGCTGCTGCCGGGGCTGTTCGTCGCCCTGCTGGTGTGGCTCGGTGCCCACATGGCGCTGGACGGCACCATCACGCCGGGCCAGCTCGTCACCACCTACGGGTTCGCCGCGTTCCTCTCGTGGCCGGTGCAGAACGCCACGTACATGCTCCAGGCCGGCACGCGGGCGTGGGTCGGCGCCCGCAAGGTGATCGGCGTGCTGCGCGTGGTGCCGCCCACCGGCGTTCGGCCGTCGTCGGGTCTCTCACCGCAGTCCGGTGCCGCGCTGGTCGACGAGGTCAGCGGCGTGCGCGTCGAGCCCGGGCGGCTCGTGGCGCTGGTGTCCGCCGACCCCGATGAGTCGGCGGCCATCGCCACCCGCATGGGCAGGTTCGACGACGACGCGGAGGCCGCCACACCGGTGACCTTCGGCGGCGTCGGCCTGGCGGACCTGCCGATGAGCGAGGTGCGCCGGCGCATCGTCGTCGCCCAGGCGACGCCGCACCTGTTCTCCGGCCGGCTCGGTGCCGAGCTCGACGTCCGCGGCGGCGCGGGGCCCGACGAGCTGCACCGGGTCATCGCGCTGGCCGACGCCCAGGACGTCCTGGACTCCGTGCCCGACGGCCTGGACGGCGAGCTGCCCGAGAAGGGCCGGTCGCTGTCCGGCGGGCAGCGCCAGCGCGTGGCGCTGGCGCGGGCGCTGCTGATCGACCCGGAGGTGCTGGTGCTCGTCGAACCGACGAGCGCGGTGGACGCCCACACCGAGGCGCGGATCGCCGCGCGGCTGGCGCAGGCACGGCGCGGCCGCAGCACGTTGGTCGTCACCGCGAGCCCGCTGGTGCTCGAGCACGTCGACGAGGTGCAGCTCGTGGTGGGCGGCCGGCTGGTGGCACGCGGCGCGCACGACGAGCTGATGGACGGCGCGGCCGGGCCGCGCGTGGCCGCGGCCTATCGCCGGGTCGTCGGGCGCCGACTGGACGGCGAGGACGAGGACGAGGTCGCGGCGGACGAGCCCTGGCCGCTGTGGGCCCCCGCGGAGCACGACGACGACACCGTCGAGGAGCTGTACGCCGGACGCGACGAGGGAGGTGCGCGATGAAGCTGCCGATCGCCGACACGGCGACGACCCGCCGGTACGCCGCGCAGATGCTGCGCGAGCACCGCGGGGAGCTCGCCGGCATCGCCACGCTCCACACCGTCGCCGCGGTGATGGGCCTGGCCGGCCCGTGGCTGCTGGGCCGCCTCGTGGACGCGATCACGCACGGCACCACCGCGGGGTACGTCAACGGCATGATCGCGCTCGGCCTGGCGGCCGTGCTCGCCCACGCCGGGCTGACCCGGTGGGCCCAGTACACGTCGATCGTCTTCGGCGAGCGGGTGTTCGCCGAGCTGCGCGAGGACTTCATCGAGACCGTGACCTCCCTGCCGCTGTCCACGGTGGAGCGGGCGGGCACGGGCGACCTCGTCGCCCGCACCACCAACGACGTCAACCGCCTGCAGCACGCGGTGCGGTTCGGGGTGCCGCGGGTGATCGTCGCCACGATGACCATCGCCCTGACGGTGCTCGCGTGCGTGGTGATGTCGCCGCTGGTGGCGATCGGGCTGTTCGTCGGCGTGCCGGCGATGCTGCTCGTGGTGCGCTGGTACCTCAAGCGCGCGACCCCTGCCTACCTGCGGGAGGCCGCGGCCTACGCCGCGCTCAACGGCACCATCACGGAGTCGGTCGAGGGAGCGCGCACGGTCGACGCGCTGGCGCTCGGTGAGCGGCGGCACGCCCGGGTGCGCGACGACCTGCACGAGGCCTTCCTCGCGGAGAAGCGGACCCTCAACCTGCGCACCACGCTGTTCCCGGCGATCGACCAGGTGTTCGTGGTGGCGGTCGGCACGGTGCTGCTGTGGGGCGGCTGGCTGGCCTCGGAAGGGCGCGTCTCGATCGGCGTCGTCACCACGATCGTGCTCTACACGTACCAGGTCTCCGGGCCGATCTGGGAGCTGATCTTCTGGGTCGACGAGATGCAGTTCGCGGCCGTCGCGCTCTCGCGCATCGTCGGGGTGCACCTCGTGGACCCGGACCGCACGGCGACCGGTGAGGAGCCGGCCGACGAGCGGGTGGCCGCGCGAGGCCTCCGCTACGCGTACCGCGAGGGGCACGACGTGCTGCACGGCATCGACCTCGACCTGGTGCCGGGCGAGCGGCTCGCCGTGGTGGGGCCGTCCGGCGCCGGCAAGTCGACGCTGGGCCGGATGCTCGCCGGGATCCACCCGCCCACCGGCGGCACGGTCAAGCTTGGCGGGATCCCGCTGGTGGACCTGCCGCTGGAGCACCTGCGCGGGCACGTCGCCCTGGTGACCCAGGAGCAGCACGTGTTCGTCGGCACGGTGGCGGACAACCTGCGCCTCGCTGCGCCCGAGGCGGCCGACGACGAGCTGCGCCGCGCGCTGGCGGCCGTCGACGCCCTCGACTGGGTCGAGGCGATGGAGCACGGCCTCGACACCGAGGTCGGTTCCGGCGGCGCGCCGCTGACGCCCGCGCAGGCCCAGCAGCTCGCGTTGGCGCGCTTGGTGCTGCTGGACCCGCACACGCTGGTGCTCGACGAGGCCACGTCGCTGCTCGACCCGCGCGCGGCCCGCCATCTGGAGCGGTCGCTGTCCGCGGTACTGGCCGGGCGCACCGTCGTCGCGATCGCGCACCGGTTGCACACCGCCCACGACGCCGACCGCGTCGCGGTGGTCGACGACGGCCGGATCACCGAGATCGGCCCGCACGACGATCTGGTGGCGGCCGGCGGCGACTACGCCGCCCTGTGGCACTCCTGGCAGCACGAGTAGCAGACCTCGCCCGCCGACGCCGCCCCGCCGGCGTCCACCACACCTCCGCCGAGCGCAGAACTCGTCGGCGAAGTGGTGGGTTTCAGCCGCCGAAACCCACCGTCTCGGTGAGGAGTTCTGCGCTCGGTGAGGAGTTCTGCGCTCGGTGTTGCGCGGCGGGTGCTGCCGGGCCGGCCGGAAGGGGGCGGTGAAGGGGCTACGGGGCCGGGGCTGGCGACGGCTTGCGGCGCCGGCCGTGGGCCTCGTCGAGCACGGTTCGCCACCACAGGAACACCGCGAAGCCGCCGAAGACGAACCACTCCCCGGCGTACAGCAGGTTCTGGGTGTTCGGTCCCGTGCCGGTGAGGGTCGGCGGGTCCAGCAGGGCCGGCCCGGTGGCCGCGAGCGGCGGGTCCGACGAGGCCAGCACCAGGTACCCGGTCCAGATGGGCCCGTCCCAGACGTGCAGCAGCTCGGCGGGGCTGATCGCGTCCGTCGTCGTGCCCTCCAGGCCGGAGCCCGAGGACTCACCAGCCTGCAGGTAGCCGACCAGCTGCACGTCCCCGGACGGCGGGGCATCGGCCGAAGCCCCGGCGGGCACCCACCCACGCACCACCGGCAGCACGGCCGCCTCGCCCGCGCCCGTCGTCACCCGCAGCGGCGTCAGCACCAGGGAGCCGGTGGCGTCGTCGTGCGACCTTCCCGTGACCAGCACCTGACCGGGCTCGAAGACCCCGCTGACCGAGACCTTGCGCCCGACGAGCGAGCCGTCGAACCTCGTCTGCGGCGCGAGGACGGACTCCAGGGGCACGGGCTCAGCGGTGGCGAGCTCCGCGGCCCGCTGCTGCTGCGCGGCCTCGCTGCGGGTGCGCGCACGGTCCAGCTGCCACGCACCCAGCAGCCCGCACACCACCGCGGCGGCGAGGAACACCGCGAGCATGCCGAGCATCCGCGGCGTGCGCGCCACCCGCCACACGTCCGCGCGGGTCACCGTCTCGGCCATCCGCCCACGCTAGCGGCCCTTCCTGGTCCCATTTGCTTGTGGTGAGACGCGTCACGTTGCGGTTGTATGGCATCGCTGCAGGCATCGCAGGTCCGACAAGACGGGGAAGGCACGATGGCCATCACCACTGAGACCCCCACCACGTGGCGGCGCGGCACCGGGGCCGCGATCGACGACGACACCGCGCGGCGGCTCGACCGGTGGTGGCGGGCGGCGAACTACCTCTCGGTGGGCCAGATCTACCTGCTCGCGAACCCTCTGCTGCGCACCCCGCTGACGCGGGACGACGTCAAGCCGCGGCTGCTGGGCCACTGGGGCACCACCCCCGGCCTCACGTTCCTCTACGCCCACCTCAACCGCGCCATCGCGGAGCGGGGCACCTCGACGATCTACGTCACCGGCCCGGGGCACGGCGGCCCCGGCCTGGTGGCGAGCGCGTACCTCGACGGCACGTACACGCAGGTGTACCCCAACATCACCGAGGACGAGGAGGGGCTGCGCAAGCTGTTCCGCCAGTTCTCGTTCCCCGGCGGCATCCCGAGCCACGTCGCGCCGGAGACGCCGGGCTCGATCCACGAGGGCGGTGAGCTCGGCTACGCGCTGAGCCACGCGTACGGCGCGGCCTTCGACAACCCGGACCTGCTCGTCGCGGCCGTGGTCGGCGACGGTGAGGCGGAGACCGGACCGCTGGCGACGAGCTGGCACTCGAACAAGTTCGTCAACCCGGCCAAGGACGGGGTGGTGCTGCCGATCCTGCACCTCAACGGCTACAAGATCGCCAACCCGACGGTCCTGGCCCGCATCACGGACGACGAGCTCACCGACCTGATGCGGGGCTACGGCCACCGTCCGTACGTCTTCACCGGCGGGTACGACGACGACGAGCCGATGGAACAGGTGCATCGCCGGTTCGCCGCCCTGCTGGACGAGGTTCTGGACGAGATCGCCGAGATCAAGGCCCGTGCCGCCGCCGGCGACCTGACGCGCCCCACCTGGCCGATGATCGTCTTCCGCACCCCCAAGGGCTGGACCGGCCCGGCCTACATCGACGGCAAGAAGACCACCGGGTCGTGGCGTGCGCACCAGGTGCCGCTGGCCAACGCGCGCGACACCGCCGAGCATCTGGCGGTCCTCGAGGAGTGGCTGGCCTCGTACCGGGCCGACGAGCTCTTCGACTCCACCGGCAAGGTCGCCGACGACATCCGCGCGCTGGCGCCCGAGGGTGACCTGCGGATGAGCGCCAACCCGCACGCGAACGGCGGCCTGCTGCTGCGCGACCTGCGCCTGCCCGACTTCCGCGACTTCGCGGTCGACGTGCCGACGCCGGCGGCGACCCAGAGCGAGGCACCACGCGTCCTCGGCACCTACCTCACCGAGGTGGTCCGCCGGAACCCGGACAACTTCCGCATCTTCGGGCCCGACGAGACCGCGTCCAACCGCCTCCAGGCCGTGTTCGACGTCACGGACAAGCAGTGGAACGCCGAGTTCCACTCCCCCGAGGTCGACGAGCACCTGGCGCGGGCCGGCCGCGTCATGGAGATGCTCAGCGAGCACCAGTGCCAGGGCTGGCTCGAGGGCTACCTGCTCACGGGGCGCCATGGCCTGTTCACCAGCTACGAGGCGTTCATCCACATCGTCGACTCGATGTTCAACCAGCATGCCAAGTGGCTGAAGGTCACCAACGACATCCCGTGGCGGCGGCCGATCGCGTCGCTGAACTACCTGCTGTCCAGCCACGTGTGGCGCCAGGACCACAACGGGTTCAGCCACCAGGACCCGGGGTTCATCGACCACGTGGTCAACAAGAAGGCCGAGGTGGTGCGCGTCTACCTGCCGCCGGACGCGAACACCCTGCTGTCCACCTACGACCACTGCCTGCGCAGCCGGCAGTACGTCAACGTGGTGGTCTCCGGCAAGCAGCCGGCGCCGAACTTCCTCGACATGGATGCCGCCATCGCGCACTGCTCGCGAGGGCTGGGCATCTGGGAGTGGGCGGGCACCGAGGTGGCCGGCGAGGAGCCGGACGTGGTGCTCGGCTGTGCCGGGGACGTGCCGACGCTGGAAGTGCTGGCGGCGGCGGACATCCTGCGGCGCGAGCTGCCGCAGCTCAAGGTGCGCGTGGTCAACGTCGTGGACCTGATGAGGCTCCAGGACGCCCGTGAGCACCCGCACGGACTGACCGACCGGGAGTTCGACACGATCTTCACCGCCGACCGGCCGATCGTGTTCGCGTACCACGGCTACCCGTGGCTGATCCACCGCCTGACGTACCGCCGCAACGGCCACGTCAACATCCACGTGCGGGGGTACAAGGAGGAGGGCACCACCACCACGCCGTTCGACATGGTGATGCTCAACGACCTGGACCGGTACCACCTGGTGATCGACGTGATCGACCAGGTGCACTGGCTGCGCTCGTCGCAGGCGGGGCTGAGGCAGAAGATGGTGGATGCGCGGCTGAGGGCGCGGCA
Source organism: Actinomycetes bacterium (assembly GCA_023438885.1). Classification (GTDB taxonomy): domain Bacteria; phylum Actinomycetota; class Actinomycetes; order Actinomycetales; family Cellulomonadaceae; genus Cellulomonas. The sequence goes on along the minus strand of JAEXPS010000086.1, from coordinate 3,851 downwards.
GTACACCCGGGAGCGCGGGGAGGACATCCCCGAGGTCCGCGACTGGGTGTGGCCCGACGCCGGCGACGCCGCCGCGACCGAGCAGGTCGCCGCCACGCTCAGCACGGCCGGTGACAACGAGTAGCCTGACGACGGAAAGGGACAATCGTCCCATCATTGTCGTCGACGCGCGCCGGACGATGAACCACGACGTCAGCGCCGACCGACCACAGGAGATCCCACGTGGCCCGCACCATCTATGTCGCCTCGCCCGAGGGTGACACCGGCAAGTCCACCGTCGCCCTCGGGCTCGTCGACCTGCTGAACCGCACCGTCCAGCGGGTCGGCGTGTTCCGGCCGGTGGCGCGGTCCACGGACGTGCACGACTACGTGCTCGAGCTGCTGCTCGCCCACACCAGCGTGGAGCTCGCCTACGACGACGCGGTGGGGGTCGGCTACCAGGACGTCATCGACGACCCGGAGGCGGCGCTGGCGCGCATCGTCCAGCGCTTCCACGAGGTGGAGCGGCGGTGCGACGCGATCGTCGTCGTCGGCTCGGACTACACCGACGTCGCCGGCCCGACGGAGCTGGCGTTCAACGCCCGCATCGCGGCGAACCTCGGCGCGGTCACCGTGCTCGTCGTCTCCGGGCGCAACCGCACCCCGGACCAGATCCGCGACGTCGCCGAGATCGCCCACGCGGAGATGGCGGCCAACCACGCGCAGGTGGTGGCGTGCATCGCCAACCGCTGCGCGCCGGACCTGGTGGACGCGGTGAAGGACGGCCTCGGCTGCGGTCACGTCCCGGTGTGGGCCATCCCCGAGGACCCGCTGCTGTTCGCCCCGACCCTGCGCGAGCTGGCGGACGCCACGCTGGCCGTCCAGGTGGGTGGCGACGAGGAGCTGCTCTCCCGCGAGGTCGCCGACGTGCTCGTCGGCGCGATGAGCGTGGAGCACCTGCTGGAGCGGCTGCAGGCGGGTGCGGTCGTGATCACCCCCGGCGATCGCCACGACGTGCTGCTGGGCCTGCTCCTCGCCCACCAGGCCGAGGGCTTCCCGGCGCTGGCCGGCGTGCTGCTGACCGGCGGGTTCACCCCGTCCACGACGATGACGCGCCTGGTCGCCGGCCTGGCGTCCCGGCTGCCGATCCTCACCACGGACCTCGGCACGTTCCGCACCGCGTCCACCGCGTCGACCACGCGCGGGCGGCTGACCCGGGACTCCCAGCGCAAGATCGACACCGCTCGGGCGCTGTTCGAGAAGCACGTCGACGGCCAGGGCCTGCTCGCGGCGATCGACGTGCCGCGCCTGGCCGTGGTCACCCCGCTGATGTTCGAGCACGGCCTGCTGGAACGCGCCCGCGCCGACCGGAAGCACATCGTGCTTCCCGAGGGCAACGACGACCGCATCCTGCGGGCCGCCTCGACGCTGATCCAGCGTGACGTCGCCGACCTGACGATCCTCGGCGAGGAGGCGGCGATCCGGGCCCGGGCCACCGAGCTCGGCCTCGTGCTCGACTCCGCGCAGGTGATCAACCCCAAGGACGGCGAGATGCTCGAGCGGTTCGCCGCCGAGTACGCCGAGCTGCGCAAGCACAAGGGCATGACCGTCGACCGCGCGCGCGAGATCGTCTCCTCGGTCTCCTACTTCGGCACGATGATGGTGCAGCTCGGGCTGGCCGACGGCATGGTCTCCGGCGCGGTGCACACCACGGCGCACACCATCAAGCCGGCGTTCGAGATCATCAAGACCAGCCCCGGCGCCGGCAGCGTCTCCTCGTGCTTCCTCATGTGCCTCGAGGACCGCGTGCTGGTCTACGCCGACTGCGCCGTGATCCCCGACCCCACCACGGAACAGCTGGCGGACATCGCGATCCTCTCGGCGGGCACCGCCGCGCAGTTCGGCATCGAGCCGCGCATCGCCATGCTCAGCTACTCCACGGGCGAGTCCGGCACCGGCGCGGACGTCGACAAGGTGCGCGAGGCCACCCGGCTGGTCCGCGAGCGCCGCCCCGACCTCTCGGTCGAGGGGCCCATCCAGTACGACGCAGCCGTGGACGCGTCCGTGGCGAAGACGAAGCTGCCGGACTCGACCGTCGCCGGCCGGGCCACCGTGTTCGTCTTCCCCGATCTCAACACCGGCAACAACACCTACAAGGCCGTGCAGCGCTCCGCCGGCGCCGTGGCCGTCGGTCCGGTGCTCCAGGGCCTGCGCAAGCCGGTCAACGACCTGTCCCGGGGCGCCCTGGTCCAGGACATCGTCAACACGGTCGCCATCACGGCGATCCAGGCACAGTCAACCCCTGCGGCCCCAGCCGGCGCCGCTGCTACCGCGGAGGCCGTATGAGCACCCGAACCGTCCTGGTCGTCAACTCCGGGTCGTCGTCGATCAAGTACCAGCTCGTCGACCCGGAGGCAGGCCTGGCGGTCGCCTCGGGGCTCGTCGAGCGCATCGGTGAGAAGACCGGCAACGTCAAGCACAGCACCGGTGGCCAGACCACCACGCGGCAGCTGCACATCGCCGACCACGACGAGGGCATGCGGATCGTGCTCGGCCTGTTCGACGAGGTCGGGCCGTCGCTGGCGGACGAGCACGTCGTCGCCGTCGGCCACCGCGTGGTGCAGGGCGGCCCGGTGTTCGCCGGCCCGGCGCTCATCGACGACGAGGTCGTCGAGCAGATCGAGGCGCTGTCGCCCCTCGGGCCGCTGCACAACCCCGCGCACGTCATCGGCATGCGCGTGACGCGGCGGCTGATGCCCGACGTGCCGCAGGTCGCGGTGTTCGACACGGCCTTCTTCCGCGACCTGCCGGCACAGGCCGCGACGTACGCGATCGACGCCAAGACCGCCGCGGACTACCAGATCCGGCGGTACGGCGCGCACGGGACGTCGCACCAGTACGTCTCGCACGAGGTGCCGAAGTACCTCGGCCGCCCGGTGGAGGAGCTCAACCAGATCGTGCTGCACCTCGGGAACGGGGCGTCCGCCTCGGCCGTCGCGGGCGGCAAGGCGATCGACACCTCGATGGGCCTGACGCCGCTCGAGGGGCTCGTCATGGGGACGCGCTCGGGCGACATCGACCCCGCGGTGGTGTTCCACCTGCACCGCGTCGGCGGCATGTCGGTCGACGACATCGACGACCTGCTCAACCGCCGCTCCGGGATCAAGGGCATCTCCGGCGAGAACGACTTCCGCGCGCTGCACTCGATGGTGCAGTCCGGCGATGCGTCCGCGAAGCTCGCCCTCGACGTCTACGTGCACCGGCTGAAGAAGTACATCGGCGCCTACCACGCCGTGCTCGGCCGGCTCGACGTACTGGTCTTCACGGCCGGCGTCGGCGAGAACGACGACATCGTGCGCCTGGCGACGTGCCAGGGGCTGGAGCCGCTGGGCATCGTGATCGACCCGGCCCGCAACGAAGGCCGGGGCGGCCCGAAGATCATCTCCACCGACGACTCCCCCATCACCGTGGTGGTGTTCCCGACCAACGAGGAGCTGGCCATCGCCCGGCAGTCGCTGGCGGTCATCGGCGCCTGACCGCCTGCCCGCCTGCCCGCCCGCCCCGCCTGCCCGCCCCGTTTCCTGAACTCTCGGGTGCGTGAGACCCCGCCCACGTCAGGAAACCGGCCGGATGGTCGGGGCACCGGTCGCGCTGAGCGGCCGCGGACGCACGGCGTGATACTCGGGCGGTGAGGTCCGGCCTTCCGGCGGTCGAGGACGTCGCGGCGCTGGTGCGTCGCTGGCTCGCCGACGCCGCCGGCCGGCCCGTCGACCCTGCCGCCCGGCGGCTCGCCGCGCTGCTGCGTGACCCCGACGGGCTGGAGTTCGCCGTCGGCTTCGTCGACGGCGTGGTACGGCCGCAGGACCAGCGGG
>JAEXPS010000179.1 GCA_023438885.1 Actinomycetes bacterium | reverse complement strand
TCCAGCCCGGCAGTTCCACCTGCCGGGCTCGGGCGGAACTGCCGGGCTCGGGGATGGCGGCGGCCGTCAGGTCCTTGGCCAGGCAGCGGGAGGTGGGCACGTCCTCGTACGGCGGGAAGCGGTCGATCGGCGCGTAGCCGCGCCCGAGGTACAGCCCGAGCGCGTCCGGCTGGAGCACGCCGGTCTCGATCACCAGGCGCGTCAGGCCGCGCGCGCGGGCGAGCGCCTCGAGCTCGTCGACCACCCTCCCGGCCAGCCGCCGTCCGCGGTGCTCCGGCACGACGAACAGGCGCTTGAGCTCGCCGGTCCCGGTGCCCAGCTCGGGGGCGTCGCGCAGGGCGCCGCACGCGACCGCCTCGGCACCGTCGCGCAGCAGCACCACGTCGAGGATGTCCTCGCCGCTCATCTCGTGGCCGATGTCGTCGTCGCCGTAGCGCGCGCGCAGCTCGGCCTGCTGGGAGGTGCGCAGGGCGGCGAAGTCGGGGTCGGTCCAGCCGACGAGGTGCGCGGTGGTCACCCGACGAGCGCGTGCAGCACCGACGTGAAGAAGGCCAGGCCGTCGGTGCCGGTGCGCGGACCCTTCGGACCGTCCGGACCGAACCCCGGCTCGACCGCGTGCTCCGGGTGCGGCATGAGGCCCACGACGTTGCCGGCCTCGTTGGTGATGCCGGCGATGTCGCGGCGGGAGCCGTTCGGGTTCCAGCCGGAGTAGCGGAAGACGACCCGGCCCTCGCCCTCCAGCTCGTCGAGCGTGTGCTCGTCGGCCACGTACTGGCCGTCCTGGTTCTTCAACGGCACCGTGATGCGCTGGCCCATGGCGTACTCGCGGGTCCAGGCCGTGCGGTTGTTCTCCACCACCAGCTCCTGCTCGCGGCAGACGAAGCGCAGGTGGTCGTTCTTGATCATCGAGCCCGGCAGCAGGTGGGCCTCGGTGAGCACCTGGAACCCGTTGCAGATGCCGAGCACCGGCAGGCCGCGGTGGGCCGCGGCGACGACCTCGCCCATCACCGGGGCGAACCGGCTGATGGCGCCGGCACGCAGGTAGTCGCCGTACGAGAAGCCGCCGGGGAGCACCACGGCGTCGACGCCCTTGAGGTCGGCGTCGGCGTGCCACAGGCTGACGGCCTCGCCGCCGGCCAGGCGCACCGCTCGGGCGGCGTCCCGGTCGTCGAGCGTGCCGGGGAAGGTGACGACGCCGATCCGGCCCATCAGGCGGCGCCCTCGCCGGCCTCGGCCACGCTCACCACGTCCTCGATCACCGGGTTCGAGAGCACCTGGATCGCGGCCTCCCGGGCGGCGGCGAGGACCTCGTCGGTCACCGGGCCCTCCACGGAGAGCTCGAAGCGCTTGCCTTGCCGTACCGCCGTGAACTGCCCGAAGCCGAGCCGGGGCAGGGCGCCGGCGACGGCCTTGCCCTGCGGGTCGAGGATCTCGGGCTTCGGCATGACGTCGACGACGACCAGTCCCACGGTTCACTCCCTGGCGTTTGGGGGGTCGCGCACATCCTATCGGCGGGGTGGTGCGGGACGGCCCGGTCACGCCGGAGTGGGATCGGTGGGCGCCGGCGGGATCTCGCCGAGCCCGACGGCGACCTCGGGGCCGAACCACACCGGGACAACTCCCCGCTCGAGCTCGTCCACCCGCAACGGGCCGGCCTCGCCGACGAGACGAGCCACGTCGACCATGGTGATGTCCGCCGGGCCGCGACGCGCGAGCCAGGTCGCCAGTGCGACGGCCGGCAGCACCATGAGGCATGCGCCGAACCACACGGCGGCCGTGAAGGTTCCCATGTCCGGGAGCAACAGGAAGGTCAGCAGCATGACGGCAACGGCCCAGTAGACGGCGATCATTCGACGGCTGATCGGCACCAGGCGGCGGGCCGGCTGCTCCGGCCGACGCGGCACCTGCCGGTGCCACCGAACCGCCAGCCGCAGCGCCGCAGCCGCGCCGACGAGAAGGCAGACCCTGAGTGGCATCGCGAACCCCACCGCGACGAGCCCCACCGCACCGGTGACCAGGGTGACGAACCCGAGCGAGGCCAACACGTGCGGCAGCACGTCGCGGGCCGCGAGGCGGTCGCGGAACACCCAACCCGGTTTTTGGTCCCAGGGCGTTGGCTCGTCGCCTGGCCGATGTACCAGGTGCTGCATCGCGAGCCGACGGCGGTACCGCACGTGCGGGGGCAGCGCCTGGAGGACCAGGTACACCGCGACATACGCGCCGAACCAAAGTCCCCCACCATTGCGGAGGGCCGAGAAGCCGAACGCGATCGCCACCATCAGGATGGCCACCGGCGATGCCCCGTACACGGGGCTCGCGATCCTGTCGGCAGCCCAGCCGCGGTACTGCGGGCGGATGGGGCCACCCACCTGCAGGTCGAAGGCCAGACGCACTCGCAGCGGCGGGCGCATCCGGCGGGTGGTGGCCCAGCCGTTCAGCACCAGACCGAGCCCGTCCCGCCAGCCCAGCCTCGTCGCGCCCGGCGGCGCCATCTCGGCCAGGGTGCCGACGACCTCGTCGGCCCGAGCAAGCCGCCAGCGCCGCGGGTAGGCCCAGAGCCAGCGCCGCACCGACCTCGCGAACCGCGGGTCCAGCCCTGCGGCCTGGCGGTTCACGCCGCTTCCACCCATGCCGGTCGCGTCGCCGGCTGCCCCCTGCGCCGACATCACGCGCCGCCGAGTGCGGGCCGTGCCGCGAGGGCGCGCGTGGCGCGAGCAGCAAGCGCAGCGAGCTGGCGGGTGTGCGCAGCGGCCGCCGAGCCGCCCTCGTCGGTCAGCTCGTAGTAGCGACGCAGCCGGCCGTCGACGACCTCCTCACCGCTGACCCGGGCGTACCCGGCCTCCACGAGTCGGTCCAGCACGCCGTAGAGGGTCCCTGCACCGAGCTTGACGCGATCGTCGGACAGGGCGGCGACCGCCCGCACGATCCCGTAGCCGTGCCGCGGCCCGTCCGCGAGCGCGAGCAGCACCAGGTAGGCCTGCTCGGTCATCCGGAACGCCATGGCCGATATATATCGCGCAGCGACCTATGGGGGCAACGCCCTTCACTCACCTGGGCGACGCCCCGACCTGCCCCGGAGCTCCTGCTGACGTCTGCCCCGTCGGCGAACGCGAGCCTCGTTGCGCATCGGGCGCTGCTGCAACGACGAACCTCGCGCTCGCGGAGAGGTTGCCCGGGTCAGCTCGGCAGGGTCAGCTCCGCGCCGGTGATCCGGCGGTACGCCTCCAGGTAGCGGTCGCGGGTGCGCTCGACCACCTCGTCGGGCAACGCAGGCGGCGGCGCGTCCGAGGCACGGTCCCAGCCGGAGGCCGGCGACGTCAGCCAGTCGCGCACGTACTGCTTGTCGAAGCTCGGCTGGGCGCGGCCGGGCTCCCACTCGTCGGCGGGCCAGAACCGCGACGAGTCGGGGGTGAGCACCTCGTCGGCCAGCGTGATGGTGCCGGTGGCGTCGGTGCCGAACTCGAGCTTCGTGTCCGCCAGGATCACGCCGCGCTCCCGGGCGATCTCCTCGGCACGGGTGTAGACCGCGAGGGTCAGGTCGCGCAGTGCCGCGGCGGCATCGGGGCCGACGAGCGACACGACGGCATCGAACGGCACGTTCTCGTCGTGCTCGCCGATCTCGGCCTTGGTCGACGGCGTGAAGATCGCCTCGGGGAGCCGCGAGCCGTCCACGAGGCCGGCGGGCAGCGGGATGCCGGTGACCTCGCCGGTGCTGCGGTACTCGGCCAGGCCGGAGCCGGTGAGGTAGCCGCGGGCGATGCACTCGACGGGGAACATCTGCAGGCGCCGGCACACCATCGCGCGGCCGGTCACCTCCGCCGGCACGTCGGTGGAGACCAGGTGCGTGGGCACCAGGTCGGCCAGCTGCTCGAACCACCACAGCGTCAGCGCGGTGAGCACCACGCCCTTGCCGGGGATGCCGGGCGAGAGCACGTGGTCGTAGGCGGAGATGCGGTCGGAGGCGACGACCAGCACCACGTCGCCGTGCTGCTCGACGATCGAGCGGCCCGCCTCGGACTCGTCGGGCACATAGAGGTCGCGGACCTTGCCGCTGTACGCGTGGGTCCAGCCGGGGAGTTGGGTCACGGTGACATCCTCGCCGGTGCCGTGCCCGGACGGCAGCCCCGTCTCGCGGGCGGTTCGTCCCGAACTGCGGCCGGGGTGTTCGTCGGGCCCTGCCCACCCTCGTAAGGTGCGTCGGGTGAGCGCCACCCGCGGCCCCGGCTTCCTTCGCCTCCTCACCTCGTCAGGGCTCTCGAACCTCGCTGACGGCGTGCTGAAGACGGCGGTGCCGCTCGTCGCGCTCCGCTACACCACGTCGCCCGCGTTGATCGCCGGCCTGGCGCTGGTGGCCACGCTGCCGTGGCTGGTGGTCGCGCTGCCGGCCGGGGCCTACGCGGACCGGTGGGACCGGCGACGCACGATGGTGATCGCCAACTCGGTGCGCGCCGCGGTGCTCGCCGTCGTCGCCGTCGTGGCCCTGACCGGCTTCGGCTCGATCTGGTGGCTGTACGGCGCGGCCCTGCTGGTGGGGATCGCCGAGGTGTTCTACGACACCACGGCCCAGTCGATCCTGCCGATGATCGTTCCGCGCGACGACCTGCAGAGGGCGAACGGCCGGCTGATGGCGGTCGAGCTGACGATGAACTCGTTCGTCGGGCCGCCCCTGGGTGGCGTCGTCGCTGCCGCCGGTGTGGCGCTCGCATTGGGGGCGCCGGCGGGCTTGTGGGTGGTGGCGGTGCTGGTGCTGCTGGCGCTGCGCGGCGTGTTCCGCGTGGAGCGGACGGTCAAGACCTCCCTGCGCACCGACGTCGCCGAGGGGCTTCGGTTCTTGTGGAACCGGCCCGTGCTGCGGACTCTTGCGGCGATGGTCGGGGTCTCGAACCTCGCGTGGACGGCGGCGTTCTCGCTGTTCGTGCTGTGGGCGGTGGGGCCGGACTCCACCCTGAAGCTGTCCGAGCCCGGGTACGGCGTGCTGCTGACGACACTGGCCGTGGGCTCGGTGCTGGGCTCGGTCGTGGCATCGTGGGTCGCCGACCGCGTCGGGCGCACCGCCGTCCTCGCGGGGTCGATGGTGATGAACGCCGTCGCTGTCGCCACCCCGTTGCTGACGACGAACGTGTGGGTGATCGGCGCGATCTTCGCCCTGGTGGGGTTCGGCCTCTCGATGTGGAACGTGGTCACGGTGTCGCTGCGGCAGCGGCTGACGCCGGACCGGCTGCTGGGACGCCTCAACAGCGCCTATCGCCTGCTGGCCTGGGGCACCATGCCGCTGGGTGCGGCACTGGGCGGTGCGCTCGGCGAGGCGTTCGGCATCCGCGCGGTGTTCGCCGTGTCCACCGGGCTGTGCCTGGCGCTCCTCGCCGGGATCCCGATGCTGACTCCGCGCCGCCTCGCGGCGGCGGAGGCGCAGTTCGAGCACGACGAGGCCGGCGCTTCCGCCTCCGACGAGGAGGCGCTGGAGCGCGTGGAGACCGACGCCGCCTCCGACGAACCCGCGCGCTGACTCGGTCGGGCGCCGCGGCCATCACGAGGCCCGGCTGATCGCCCAGGCACCGGTCAGCTCTTCGAGGGCGGCTCAGCCGGCGTAGGAGCGGGCGAGCGCGTGCGCGTCGTCGAGGGTCTCGAGCTCTCGCCGGCCGGCATTCTCGTCGCCTCGGCGGCGCGCGGCCGCCTGGTCCAGGTGGTCGGCGAAGGGCTCGGCCGCCGCGGTGAACGCCGCGAGCAAAGAGCCGCTCGCACCCCCGAGGAGATCCACGTCGATACCGACATCGGCGAACGCGTCCGGGGCCACCGCGGCCTGGGCGAGGATCATCGCCGTCACGGCCACGTCGAGCGCGGGTGCGCCGACCTGCGCATTCGTCCAGTCGAGCACCATGGGGCCGGCGGCGGTCAAGTGCACGTTGAGCGGATGCAGGTCGAGGTGCAGCAACGCTCCCCCGTCCCAGGGCAGCGCGTGCAGATGGCGGTGCAGGTCGGCGAGCAGCGCGCCTGCCTCCTGGGTGGCGAGGGCACCCGAGCACGTCGCCGTCATGAGGTCGGGGCCGTCGAGTCGCTCGAGGGTCAGGTCAGGCCCGGCAGCATCCAGGACGCGGGCGGTCGGGAAGCCGACCTCCACAAGCCTGCGGATCAGGTCGGCCTCCCGCTCCGCCGACCGACCGTCGCGGTAGTGGCGCAGCACTCGCGCCTCATCGAGCACGAACACGTCGGCGTCTCGTCCACGGGCCAGCAGTTCCACGAACGCGAGGCTAGTGCTGTGTCAGAGGAGCGGGCTGCCCGCCGCCTCGGCGTGAGCGGCGCGGCTCACCAGCGGTTGAAGACGTCCTCCGCCCAGCCGGTGAGGTGGTCCACGCGGACGCTGCTGCCGGTGTCGTCGAGCATCCAGCCGTCGTAGTGGCCGAAGCACTGGTGGCCGCGGCTGACCAGGACGCCGAGGCTGGTGCTGGAGACCTTGTCGTGGAACGGGGTGAACGCCAGGTCCGCCCGCCGGCCGTGGATGCGCCAGGGCCTCAGCCAGTCGCCCGGGTCGTAGTCCCAGGTCAGCTCCTCGCTGATCTTGTGGACCACGCCGTCGACGACCAGCGCGTTCTCCGTCGAGCCCGTGCCGTCGGTCCACCTCGCGCCGAGCTGGACGCCGACCACGTGGCCGTCACTCGCCCCGGCGCCCGCGCCCCAGTTCCACCGCAGCTGGTAGGGCCACCGGCCCCGGCCGTGGTCGAGGGCGGCCCAGGACTCCGTGATCTCGTGGCGCGCGCCGTCCACCCACAGCTGCCCGGCCGCGGGCCGGGCGACGTCCTTGACCGTGTACTGGAACAGCCGCTCGTTCCACGGGACCACCACGCCCATCGCCTGGTGACCGTCGGGCCGGGCGGCGAGCACGTCGAAGCGGACCCGCGCCGTCTCAGCGCGCAACCGCGTGCCCCCGGGTACCTCGTCGATCGCGATCGCGAGGCCGCCGGCCTTCGCCCGGGCAGGGCCGCGGCCGAGGGTGCCGGGCAGCACGGTGTTCGCGGCCAGCGGGCTGATCGCGTTGGCGCCGATCTCCTGGCCGGTCGCTCGGTCGAGAACCCACACCTCGTGCACCCCGGCGTAGTCGATGTCGGAGACCGTCAGCGCCAGGACGTGCGTGGGGGTGATGACGTTCCAGTACTCCCACCGCTTGTTGCGGCCTCGCCCGAACCGGCCGCGCCCGATGCCGTCCGTGTCGTGCAGCGGTGTCCGGGTCCACCCGATCGCCTCGGGGTCGAGCCGGCCGTCCGGACGGCACAGCGACACCGCCTCGGTGATCTCACGCTCGGGGAGCTCGCCGGGCGAGCCGGCCCGGATGAGCTGCTCGTTGAGCGCCCGGACCCGCGCCACCGGAACCTTCACCTGCGACCGGTCGGCGGTCAGCAGGCCGTTGACCTCGCCCTCGACATCGCTCACCTGGGTGTACACCGACGCCGCGACCCCGCCGCGGATCGCGGGAAGCAGCTGGGCGACGTGCAGCCGCTCGAAGGCGCGCAGGAACCCCGCCGGGTCGGCGAAGCGGCGGTAGCCGAACGGCTTGTGACCGCCGGCGTCGGCGCCTCGCAGCGAGTAGCCGCCGTACTCGGAGACCACCTGCGCCCGCTTCCCCGTGCGGCGGCGCGGCCGGACCGGGCGGAAGTAGACGTGGCGGCTGTCGAGGTCGCCGGCGCCCTGGTCGTGCCAGCCGGAGGCGTGGTCGACGATCCGGGTCGGGTCGAGCCGGGCCACCTCGGCGGCGACCTGGGCCGCGTCGAACTGCCCCCAGCCCTCGTTGAACGGCACCCAGGCCACCACCGACGGGCTGTTGCCGAGCAGCGCGACCGCGCCGGCCGCCTCGCGGCGGAACTCGTCGCGCCCGGCGGCGTCCTGGCGCCCGAAGGCCGTGTAGCGGTTGTCCCGCAGCCGCAGCGGGCTGAGCACCGGGGCGGTGACGACGAGCGGCTTGTACGCCCGCCCGCCGTTGACGAAGTCCTGCCAGACCAGCATCCCGAGCCGGTCGCAGTGGTGGTACCAGCGCAGCGGGGCCACCTTGATGTGCTGACGCAGCATGGTGTAGCCGAGGCTCTTCATCGTGGCGATGTCGTGCACCAGCGCCTCGTCGGACGGCGGGGTGTAGAGCCCGTCCGGCCAGTAGCCCTGGTCGAGCAGCCCGAGCTCGAACACCGGCCGGCCGTTGAGGTGGATCCGCGGCGCCCCGGCCCGGTCCGGCGCGACGGCCACCGAACGCATCCCGGCGTAGCCGGTGACCTCGTCGTCCCCCAGCCGCACGGCCAGGCCGTACAGGAACGGATCCTGCGGGCTCCATGCCCGCACGTCGGGGATCGCCAGCCGGACCGGTTCGCCGACGACGACCGCGGCGCCGGCGACGACCCCCGCCCCCGCCCGCAGCTCGACCTGGGCCGTGCCGGGCACGGAGCCGCGCACGACGACCTCGAGCTCGCCGGACTCCAGGTGCGGCACCAGCCGGAGCGAGGCCACGTGCTGCTCGGGCACCGACTCCAGCCAGACCGGCTGCCAGATCCCGGACTGGGCGGTGTACCAGATCCCGCCCGGGTCGAGCTTCTGCTTGCCGCGGGAGTGGTACGAGGTGTCCGACACGTCACGGACGACGACGGTCAGCTCGCCCTCGGCGCCGCCGGCGAGAGGCTCCGTGAGGTCCACCGTGAACGGTAGGTAGCCGCCCTCGTGGCGGCCGACCGGGATCCCGTCCAAGAAGACGGCGCAATGCTGGTCGACGGCACCGAAGTGCAGCAGCACCCGCCCGCGGTCCAGGCCGCGCGCGTCGATCGTGCGGCGGTACCAGAGCAGCTCGCCCGGCTGCAGCCGGCGCCTGACCCCGGAGAGCTGCGCCTCGGGCGAGAACGGGACGAGGATCCGCCCGTCCCAGTGCGCCGGGGCGCGCACGCCGTCCAGCCCCAGCGCTCCCGGGCCGAGGCCCGCCGGGGCGGGGACGATCGCGTAGTCCCAGTGACCGTTGAGGCTCGCCCACGACTCCCGCACCAGCTGTGGCCGCGGGTGCTCGGGCAGCACGTGGGCCGGGTCGAGCTCCGCGCCCCACCGGGTGAGCGCCATCAGGCGTCCTCACCGTCCGGCGCGACCGTCACGAGGGTGTCCGGATCGGCGCCCGGCGCGCCGGCCGCCGTGACGCGCCGCAGCAACGCGACCACGGGCGGCAGCAGCACGAGCACCGCCGCGGCCGCGAGGAAGATCCACGGGGTCGGCACCTGCTTGACCTGACCGAGGTCGACGTAGGTCTCGTTCGCGCCCTTGATCACCGCGGACCCGATGAACGGGCCGATCACCATCGGCAGGAGCACGGCGGCGATGATCCGCAGGCCCTGCACGTTGCCCACGCGACCGGCCGGGGTGTGGTCACGGATCGTGGCGTTCACCGCCGCCACGGCCAGCATGAAGCCGGCCATCATCACGGTCGCGGCGATCGTCACCGCCGTCATCCCCCGGGCGACGAACATCGCCACCGAGCCGATACCCAGGATGCCCGCGGTGGGCAGGATCGCGCGCTGCTTGCCGACGCGGTCGATCACCCGCCCGCCCAGCACGCTCGCGACCGACGCGGTGACCAGCACGATCGCCAGCAGCACCGGGTACTGCTCGATCTCGAGGTAGTACTGGACGTAGACGATGAGATACGGCATGAAGACCTGGGTGGACGTGCCGATCACCACGTACGCCAGCAGCGTGACGTACAGGGCCGGCTGCGTGCGCACGACGCTGGGACGCAGCCCGTGGACGACCGCCGACAGGTACCCGTCGGACTGCACCGCCAGGTCGGGCGAGTCGCGGACGATGAACCAGGCCACCACCCCGACCACCGCGGTGAGGGCGCCGATCACCCCGAAGAACGTCTGCCACTGCCCGGACTGCGTGAGCGGGTCGAGAGCTCCGAAGACGAACAGCATCGCCAGCAGCGGCAGCACCGCCAGCACCGAGTCGACCCGGCCGCGGGTGGCGGGCACGGTCGAGTCGGTGACCCACGCGCTGAACGCCGCGTCGTTGGCCGTGGAGCCGACGAAGGTCATCACGCAGTCGAGGACGATGATCGCCACCACCGCGACGGCGACCCCGGTGCCCGCCGCCGCGACCCCGGCCACCCGGTCGACGCTGACCAGCCCGAAGGCCGCGGTGGTGAGCCCCCACAGCACGTAGCCGGCGGCGATGAACGCCCGCCGGTTGCGGGCCCGGTCGGAGGCCGCGCCCATGAGCAGGGTGGCGACGGTGGCGGTGATCGCACTGGCGGCCACCATCACCGCGATCGCATTCGGATCGTCGGTGATGGTGTCGTAGACGAAGACGTTGAGGTACAGGTTCTCGACGGTCCAGGCGAGCTGGCCCGCGAACCCGACGACGAGCAGGGGCACCCAGAGCCGGGCACCACCGCTGGCGGTCAGGGCCGCGCCGTTGCGGTGTGACATGCCCGGATCGTACGGGGCGCGCCTTGTGCCGGAGGAGACCGCCGGTCAGGCCGGTGCCTCGGCGGCACGGCGGGCGATGTCCGTGCGGTGGTGGGAGCCGGCCAGCGCGATCCGTGCGACGCCGGCGTAGGCCGCCGCACGCGCTGCGCCGAGGTCGGCGCCCGTGCCGACCACGGACAGGACCCGGCCGCCCGAGGAGACGAGCACGCCGTCCCGCAGTGCCGTGCCGGCGTGCAGCACGTGGACGCCGTCGACCTGTTCGGCGTCGGCGATCCCCGAGATCGGGTCGCCGGAGCGGACCGTCCCGGGGTAGCCGTGCGCGGCGACGACCACCGTCACGGCGGCGCCGTCGTCCCAGTCCAGCAGCGGCAGCGCGTCGAGCGCGCCGCCGGCGGCAGCCGCCAGCACGCCTGCCAGCGGCGTCGTGAGCCGGGCCAGCACCACCTGGGTCTCCGGGTCGCCGAACCGCGCGTTGAACTCGACCACCCGCACGCCACGCGACGTCAGCGCCAGCCCGCAGTACAGGACGCCGACGAACGGAGTGCCCCGTCGCGCCATCTCGGCCACGGTGGGCACGGCCACGTCCGCCACGACCTCGTCGACGAGCCCGGGCGGCGCCCACGGCAGCGGGGAGTACGCGCCCATGCCGCCGGTGTTCGGCCCCGCGTCGTCGTCGCCGGCGCGCTTGAAGTCCTGCGCCGGCTGCAGCGGCACCACGGTGGCGCCGTCGCACAGCACGAAGAGCGAGACCTCCGGTCCGTCGAGGTACTCCTCGACCACCACGCTGCCGCCCGGCTTGCCCAGGCACGCCGCCGCATGCTCCAGCGCCTCGGCGCGGTCGGAGGTGACCACCACGCCCTTGCCGGCGGCCAGGCCGTCCTCCTTGACCACGTGCGGCGCCCCGAACTCGTCGAGCGCCGCGGCCACCTCGTCGAGCGTGGTCGCCACCCGCGCAGCGGCGGTCGGCACGCCGGCGGCGGCCATCACGTCCTTGGCGAAGGCCTTCGATCCCTCGAGCCGCGCCGCAGCCGCCGACGGCCCGAACGCCGGGATCCCGGCGGCGCGCACCGCGTCCGCCACCCCGGCGACCAGCGGTGCTTCCGGCCCGACGACCACGAGGTCCACTTCCAGCGACATCGCCAGCGCGGCCACCGCCGAACCGTCGAGCGGGTCCACCGCGTGCAGCGTCGCCAGGGCGCCGATCCCGGGGTTGCCCGGCGCGGCGTGCAGCCCGGTGACGGCGGGGTCGAGCGACAGCGCGCGGACGAGGGCGTGCTCGCGGGCACCGCCACCGACGACCAGAATCTCCACGGGCGTCGAGCCTACCGAGGCAGCCTCACGCGGCCACGGGCCGTATCAGGCCTCGGCGATCAGCGCGGCCCGCAGCCGAGCCAGCTGGCTCCGCAGCTCGTCGGGCAGCCGGTCCGCGAACTTGGCGAAGTACTCCTCAGCCAGGTCGGCCTCGACCAGCCACGCCGTGGGGTCGACCGCGAACAGCTGCTCGAGCGCGTCCGGGGCGAGGTCCAGGCCCGTCACGTCGAGCTCACCGGGCGCCGGGAGCACGCCCACGGGCGACTCGACCCCGTGCGCCAGGCCCGCCACGCGGTCCAGCGCCCATGCCAGCACGCGCGAGTTCTCGCCGAACCCCGGCCACAGGAACCGGCCCTCGCCGTCGCGCCGGAACCAGTTGACCCCGAAGATCGCCGGGAGCTGCACGCCGCGCGCGGCCAGCGACTCGCCGAGAGCGAGCCAGTGGCCCCAGTAGTCGGCCATGTTGTAGCCGCAGAACGGCAGCATCGCGAACGGGTCGCGGCGCAGCACGCCCACCGGCCCCTCGGCCGCGGCGGTCTGCTCCGAGGCCACCGTCGCGCCGAGGAACACCCCGTGCGCCCAGTCGCGCGACTGCACCACGAGCGGCACGTTCGTCGCACGCCGGCCGCCGAACAGGATCGCGTCGATGGGTACCCCCGCCGGGGCCTCCCAGTCGGGCGAGATCGACGCGCACTGGCCGGCCGAGACGGTGAACCGCGAGTTCGGGTGCGCCGCCGGCCGGCCGCAGCCAGGCGTCCACGACTCGCCGCGCCAGTCGGTCAGGTGCGCGGGCGGCTCGTCGGTCAGGCCCTCCCACCACACGTCGCCGTCATCGGTCAGGGCGACGTTGGTGAAGATGGTGTCGCTGCGCAGCATCTCGGTCGCCACCGGGTTCGTCGTCATCGACGTGCCCGGCGCCACCCCGAAGAAGCCGGCCTCGGGGTTGATCGCGTGCAGCCGCCCATCGGCACCCGGGCGCAGCCAGGCGATGTCGTCGCCGATCGTCTCCACGGTCCAGCCCGGCAGCGTCGGCTGCAGCATCGCGAGGTTGGTCTTGCCGCAGGCGGACGGGAACGCGGCGGTGACGTGGAACACGCGGCCCGCCGGGCTGGTCAGCCGCAGGATCAGCATGTGCTCGGCGAGCCAGCCCTCGTCGCGTCCCATCACGGAGGCGATCCGCAGGGCGAAGCACTTCTTGCCCAGCAGCGCGTTGCCGCCGTACCCGGAGCCGTACGACCAGATCTCCCGCGTCTGAGGGAACTGGACGATGTACTTCGTCGTGCTGCACGGCCAGGGCACGTCCACGTCGCCGTCGCCGAGCGGGGCGCCCACCGAGTGCACGGCCGGTACGAAGAACCCGTCGCCGCGCTCCAGCTCGGCCAGGACGGCATCGCCAACGCGCGTCATCACGGACATCGAGACCACGACGTAGGGCGAGTCGGTCAGCTGGATGCCGATCTGCGAGATCGGCCCGCCGATCGGGCCCATCGAGAACGGGATCACGTACATCGTGCGGCCGCGCATCGAGCCGGCGAACACCCCGGCCAGCTCGGCACGCATCTCGTCCGGGTCGCGCCAGTTGTTCGTCGGGCCGGCGTCCGCAGGGTCCGGCGAGCAGATGAAGGTCCGGTCCTCGACGCGCGCGACGTCGCCGGGGTCCGAGCGCGCCAGGTACGACCCGGGCCGCAGCTCGGGGTTGAGCTCGATCAGCGTGCCGGCACCGACGAGCTTGTCGATCAGCCGCTGCTTGCCCTCGGCGGAACCGTCGACCCACTCGATCGCGTCGGGCGCCGTCAGTGCGGCGATGCGTTCGACGAAGGCGGAGACCTTCTCCCGCGCGCAGGCGGCGGCAGAGGCGGTGTCGGGCACGGCGTCAGCGACATCGGTCACGGCGTTCGGTCCTTCCGAAGGCACCCTCGACCTCTACGTCGAGGCTCCTTGGAGGCTAGCCCGCGCTCGGCGCGGCGAACCCGGCCAAAGTCCCGCATCTGTGTTCACTATGTGGACAGCCGGTCCACAGTTGGCTGCTCAGCCCCCGAAGAACTCCGGCAGGAGCGGCAGCACGTCGAAGTAGATGCGCGTGCGCTGACGGCCCTCGGTGTCGCCGGAGGCGCGGCGAGCCCGCGCCCGGGCGGTGTGCTCTCGCAGCGTCGCCTCGACGGCGGCGATCAGCTCGGCCGCCTCCTCGTCGGTCATCTCGACAGTGGCCGTGTCGAGCGCACAAGCGCCCTCCACGTCGATCTCGCCGGCGAACACGGCATCGGCCCAGCGGAGCAGGATCGCGGCACGGTCCGCGATGTCCCGCTGGACCAGCGCGCGCGCCGCCACCGAAGCGACGGGATCCCGGAACAGCTCGGGGTCTTCGAGCCTGATCCCGACCGCCCGCCACCACCGCTCGCGCCCGCCCTGATGCTCCGGGTCGTCCTCCACGAGCCCGAACCGCTCCAGCTGGCGCAGGTGGTAGCTGGTGTCCCCGCTGCTCTGCCCGAGCCGCCGGGCCAGCTGGCTCGCGGTCGCGGGCCCTCCGTGGCTCAACGTCATGTACATCGACATCCGCAGTGGGTGCGTGAAGGCCTTGAGCTCCTCGCTGCCGAGCTGCCGGGGCGGCGACGTCGTCGAAGGGGACTCCGGTTGCGTCTTGCCATCGTCCATGTGCAGAGATACCTTTGCAGAGACTTCTTTGCAGAACTTCTTCTGTAAAGGCTACACGCATCGGGTGGAGGGACGGGGACGATGAGCGTGGACACACAGCCGGCACCTACAGGGAGCGAAGATGCGGCCGCACCTGGAGAGCGGCCGGCCGGGGACAAGAAGCCCGGCCTCGGCATCGGGTTCGCCCGGCACCTGAGCTCCACCGGCCTCGCCAACCTCGGCGACGGGGTGTTCCAGACGGGCATGCCGCTCGTCGCCCTCTCCCTGACCCGCTCCCCCGCGCAGATCGCGCTCCTTGCCGCGGCGAACTGGCTGCCGTGGCTGCTGGGCGGCATGGCGGCGGGCGTGCTGGTGGACCGCCACGACCGGCGCGTCGTGCGCGCCACAGCCCTGGCCTCCCGGGCCGCGCTGCTCACCGCCGCCCTCGCCCTGGTCGTCACCGGCCACATGAACATGTCGCTGCTGGTCGCCGTCGCCCTGCTGTACGGCACCGCCGAGGTGTTCACCGACCTGTCCGGCAGCGCACTCGTCCCCGACCTCGTCCAGCGCGGCCAGCTCCAGGCGGCCAACGGTCGGCTGATCGCCGTCGAGACCGTCGCCAACTCCTTCCTGGGCTCGCCTGTGGCCGGCTTCCTCGTGGCGTTCGGGGCGGGCTGGATCTTCGGCATCCCCGCGGCGCTGGCGGTCGGCGCCGCGTTCCTCGCGCTGAGCATCCGTGGCAACTTCAGGCACGCGTCCCACCACGGCGCCCAGCGGCCTTTGGCGCAGGTGCGCGAGGGTCTGCGGTTCGTCGTCCGGCATCCGGTGATCCGGCCGCTGACGATCGCGGGCGGGCTGATGAACATGGCCAGCACCGGCTACTTCGCGGTCTTCATCGTCTGGGCTGTCGGCGAGGGGTCCCGTCTCGGCATGTCGCAGCCGGCCTGGGCGCTGTCGATGGTGGTGTTCGCCGTCGGCGCGATCTCCGGTTCCCTGCTCACCGGACCGGTCCTCAAGAGACTTCCCGAGCTGCCCGTGATGTTCGGCGGCTGGCTCTCCGGCGGCGTCCTGATGCTGGTGCCCGTGCTCTGGCCGAGCGTCCCCGTGTGGTTCGTCGTCGTCTTCCTGCTCGCTCTGACGAACACGATCGGCAACGTGCTGACGCAGTCGCTGCGCCAGCGCGTGGTGCCCGCCGCGATGCTGGGCCGCGTCACCGGCGCGAGCCGCACGCTCGGCTTCGGCCTGATGCCCGTCGGTGCGGTGCTGGGCGGGGTCGTCGCCGAGCACTGGAGCCTGGAGACGACGTTCATCGGCGGTGCGCTGATCAGCATCGTCTCCGCGCTCTACCCCACCCTCGTCGTCAAACGCACCACCGTCGCCGCCGCAGAGGCGGATGCCGAGGCGGCAGCGGCAGCCGAGGCGGAGGTCAGTCCAGCAGCTGGTGCCTGACGATCGTCGCCTCCCGGCCCGGGCCGACTCCCACCGACGAGATCCGCACGCCGCTGACCTCCTCCAGCCGCAGCAGGTAGCGCTGCGCCGCGGCCGGCAGGTCGTCGAACTCCCGGGCGCCGGAGATGTCCTCGGTCCACCCGTCGAGGTACTCGTAGATCGGCTTGGCGTGGTGGAAGTCGGACTGGTCGAACGGCATCTCCTCGAACCGCTTGCCGTCCACGTCGTAGGCGACACAGACCGGGATCCGGTCCCAGCCGGTCAGCACGTCGAGCTTGGTGACCACCAGGTCCGTCAGCCCGTTCACGCGCGCGGCGTACCGGACCACGACGGCGTCGTACCACCCGGTGCGCCGCGGCCGTCCGGTCGTGGTGCCGTACTCGCCACCGGTCTCGCGCAGGCGGTCGCCGTCGGCGTCCAGCAGCTCGGTGGGGAACGGACCCTCGCCGACGCGGGTGGTGTAGGCCTTCGCGACCGCGACCACCCGGTCGATCCGGGTGGGCCCCATGCCCGACCCGGTGCACGCGCCGCCCGCCGTCGCCGAGGACGAGGTGACGAACGGGTACGTCCCGTGGTCCACGTCGAGCATCGTCGCCTGGCCGGCCTCGAAGACGATCGTCTTGCCCTCGTCGAGCGCCCGGTTGAGCACCAGCGGCGTGTCCGCGACGTGCGGGCGCAGGCGCTCGGCGAAGCGCAGCAGCTCGGCCACCGTCTCCTCGACCGTCACCGCCCGCCGGTTGTAGACCTTGACGAGCAGCTGGTTCTTGGTCGCCAGCGCGCCCTCGACCTTCTGGCGCAGGATCGACTCGTCGAACAGGTCCTGGATCCGGATGCCGATCCGGTTGATCTTGTCGGCGTACGCCGGGCCGATCCCGCGGCCGGTGGTGCCGATGCGCCGGCTGCCGAGGAACCGCTCGGTCACCTTGTCGATCGTCCGGTTGTACGGCGCGATCACGTGCGCGGCCGACGAGACCAGCAGGCCGGAGGTGTCCACCCCGCGCGCCTCCAGCGCGTCGATCTCCTGGAACAGCACCTCGAGATCGACGACGACGCCGTTGCCGATCACCGGCACCACGCCGGGGGTCAGGATGCCCGAGGGGATCAGGTGCAACGCGTACTTCTCACCGGCCACCACCACGGTGTGGCCCGCGTTGTTGCCGCCGTTGAACTTGACGACGTAGTCGGTGCGGTCGCCGAGCTGGTCGGTCGCCTTGCCCTTGCCCTCGTCGCCCCACTGGGCGCCGAGCACCACGACGGCGGGCATGTTCGTCCCCGTTTTCCCGCTGCCGACGGATGCTCGCGCCGGCGGCAGCGAGCCGACGCACGCGCACGAGGCTAGCCCCTCACTGTTGACCGCCGCCGCCGCGCCTCCTTACCGTTCACACCGTCCGGTCTGCGGTCACTGAGGGGGGACCCATGCTCGAGGACGCCCACACGCCGCGCCTGCGCGCGGGAATCGGAGTCGAGCCGCCGGAGGCGGACGACGGCGTCCCCTGCGGCGAACCCGGCGACGTGCAGGTGATCCTCGGGGCCGACCATGCGCGCGTGATCCTCTCGGGCGACGTCGACTCCGAGCTGGCCGACGATCTGACCGAGGCAGCGGCAGAGGCGGAGTCCCATCGTCTGCCCATCGAGGTCGACGCCCGCCACGTCACGTTCATGGACTCGGCCGGCGTCGCCTTCCTCGCGCGGCTCGCCGCGCGCAGCCCGCACCGCGTCCGGGTGCTGCGGGTGCCGCCCACGGTGCGGTTCCTCCTGGAGGTCACCCGCATCGGTGAGCTCGTCGACCTCGCCGGGGACGACGAAGCCGCCCCCTTCCGCCCTCTCTGAGATCTCTCTGAGAGGGGCGTGGGGGCGGCCCCGGTCGTTCGTCAGACGAGCTTGTTGCCCGCCGAGCCGAGCTGCTGCGCGGCCTCGACGATGCGCGCGGCCATGCCGGCCTCGGCCAGCTTGCCCCACGCCCGCGGGTCGTACGCCTTCTTGTTGCCGACCTCGCCGTCGACCTTCAGCACGCCGTCGTAGTTGGTGAACATGTGCGTCACCACGGGGCGCGTGAACGCGTCCTGGGTGTCGGTGTCGATGTTCATCTTGATGACACCGTTGGCGACGGCCTCGGCGATCTCCTCCGGCGTGGAGCCGGAGCCGCCGTGGAACACGAGGTCGAACGGCAGGTCGCGGCCGACCTCGGCGGCGACGGCCTTCTGGATGTCCAGGAGGATCTCCGGGCGCAGCTTGACCGCGCCGGGCTTGTAGACGCCGTGCACGTTGCCGAACGTCAGGGCCGTCAGGTAGCGGCCCTTCTCGCCGGCACCGAGCGCGCGGATCGTCTTCAGGCCGTCCTCGGGCGTGGTGTACAGCTTGTCGTTGATCTCCGCGGCGTGCCCGTCCTCCTCGCCGCCGACGACGCCGATCTCGATCTCGAGGATCGTGCGGGCCGCCTGCGACAGCTCGAGCAGCTCGGCCGCGATGACGAGGTTCTCGTCGATCGGAACGGTGGAGCCGTCGAACATGTGCGACTGGAACGTGGGCTCCTCGCCACGCTTGACCTGCTCGGCCTCGATGGCCAGGAGCGGGCGGATCCAGCTGTCGAGGTTCTGCTTGGTGCAGTGGTCCGTGTGCAGCGCGACGGTCACGGGGTAGTTCTTGGCGACCTCGCGGGCGTACGCGGCCAGGGCCAGCGAACCGGCGACGCGGTCCTTGATCGTCGAGCCGGAGGCGTACTCCGCGCCCCCGACGGACACCTGGATGATCCCGTCGCTCTCGGCCTCCGCGAAGCCCTGGAGCGCGGCAGTGAGGGTCTGGGACGACGTGACGTTGACGGCGGGGTACGCGAACTTGCCGGCCTTCGCGCGGTCGATCAGGGCGCCGTACACCTCGGGGGTTGCGATGGGCATCGCAATGTCTCCAGTTTCGGTCGGGGATGGTCCACCCCGATCCTTCCACGCTTCCTGCACTCGACACCTGGGACGTCGGGGTAGGTGCCTCACGTACCCTGGACGTCGTGCCCTTGATCACCGCAGTGTCCGCCGCCATGCCATCGGTCATGCCCGCTCTCGGGCCCGACTGGCTCGACGCGCAGCACATCATCGACTCGCTGGGCACCTGGGCGCTGGTCGGCGTGATGGCCATCGTGTTCGTCGAGGTGGGGCTCCTCTTCCCGATCCTGCCCGGCGACTCGCTGCTGTTCACCGCCGGCGCGATCGCCGCCCGGCCGGAGTCCTCCCTGCCGAACATCTGGGCCTTGACGACGATCCTGGTCCTCACCGCGTTCGCGGGAACCCAGACGGGGTACTGGATCGGCCGGCTGATCGGCAACAAGCTGTTCGACCGCCCCGACGGGCGCATCTTCAAGCGCAAGCACATCGACATGACGAACGCGTACTTCGAGAAGTGGGGCGGCCGCACGCTGGTCGTCGCGCAGTTCATGCCGTTCGTGCGCACGTACGCCTCCGTGGCCGCCGGCGTGGGGCGCATGCCGTACCGCCACTTCGTCGCCTTCAACGCCATCGGGGTGGTGCTGTGGGCGGCCGGCGTCACCTGGCTGGGCTACGGGCTCGGCAACATCGGCTTCGTCCGCAACAACATCGAGGCGCTGCTGGTCCTCATGGTGCTCGTCTCCGTCTCGCCGGTCTTCATCGAGGCGCTCCGGCACCGGCTCAAGGCGCGCAAGGCCGCCCACATCCAACCCGTGGCGGCTCCCACGGGAGACGCGAGCGCCACGCTCGACGCCTGATCGGCGCCGGACGGAGTCCTGCCTGGTCAGAGGCCCTTCGTCCTGCGCATCGGGCCGGACCTGGGCGGATCCTGGAGTATGCGACCGAGCGAGCTGGCCACCGTCCTGCGGGCGGCGAACCCGTGGTGGTCGCGTCGGCAACGCTCCGCCTGGGTGAGCGACGACCCCGAGCTGTCGCAGCGCGACGCGCACGAGTGGGCGCCGGCGACACGCGCCGGGCGGACCGCCCTGACGGAGGTAGCCAGCGGCCCCACCGCCGGCATCGCGACGCTGCTGCTCGGCCCACGTGGTGTCGGCAAGACGACCGCCGCGAAGGATGCGGTGCTGCGCGTACTGTCGGACGTGCGGGTCGACCCCCGCCAGGTGCTCTGGGTGCCGGTCGAGCCGGACGCCGACCATCCGGAGCTGGACCCGCTCGAGCCGGAGGACCTCGACAACGCGCTGCGGCGCCCCACCCGGGTCGGCGCACCGGCGTGCGACGGGCCGCGGCTGATCGTCGTCGACGAGGCCTCGGTCTCCCAGGACTGGGTGGACGTGATCGCCGTCGGTGCGCCGAACGCGCAGCTGCTGGTGACCGCCTCCGTCGGCGGCGAGGCCGCCGAGGCGCTGCCCGCCCGCTACCCCGGCCGCATGATCATCCAGCACCTGCGGCCCACCCGGCTGGGCGAGCTGCTGATCGCACAGCCCGGCGTCGACGCCGAAGCGGCCCGGCGGAGGTTCCTCGAGCACGGCGGCTTCCCGCGCGCGCTCGCCGAGTACCGCGACCTCGGGCAGGTGAGCTCCGCCTTCGTCGAGCTGCTCGAGGAAGGGATGTTCAAGGACGTCGGCGTCTTCGCCCTGCACCCCGTGGTCCTCGACGAGGTGATCGTCGCGCTGTGCGCCACCGCGGGCCGCTTCATCGAGCCGGCGCCGCTCGCCGCCGCGCTGGGCTGGCCGACGGCGGACGTGCTGGTGCTGCTGGACCGGATGGCAGACGCAGGAGTGATCGACCCGCGCCGTGGCCTCGCGGACCCGCTGCTGCACCGCCTGCCGTCGTTGCGCGACCCGAGCCTGCCGCCGCCGAGCGACGATCACGTCGCGGCGTTCAGCCTCTGACGGAGGCTGTGCAGCCTCCGATCAGAAGGTGACGGTCGGCGCCTGGCGCACCTGGGGGTCCTCGGCCTCGAAGTACTCGGCCTTGGTGAACCCGAACATGTTCGCGACGACGTTCGAGGGGAACGACTCGACCTTGATGTTCAGCTCGCGCACGTTGGCGTTGTAGAACCGCCGGCCCGCGGCGATGCGGTCCTCGGTGTTCGCCAGCTCGGCCTGCAGCTGCTGGAAGTTCTCGCTGGCGCGCAGCACCGGGTACGCCTCGGCCACAGCGAACAGGCGGCCGAGCGCGGCCGTCAGCACGTTCTCCTGCTGCGCCTGCTGGGCCGGGCTGGCGCCGGGGTTGGAGGCGGCCGCACGGGCGGCGGTGACCTCGTCGAACACCGCACGCTCGTGGGCGGCGTAGCCCTTGACGGTCTCGACGAGGTTGGGGATCAGGTCGTGCCGGCGCTGCAGCTCCGTGTCGATCTGGCGCCAGGCCTCCTGCACCAGGTTCCGCAGCCGGACCAGTCCGTTGTACTGCGCGACGCCCCACAGCAGGACGATGAGGACGATCGCGGCGATGACGATCAGGGCGATGGTGCCACTGGGCACGGCTGGGGCCTTCCGGGGAGTCGGGACGGTCACCGCATCGTAGCGAGCGTGCTGCTCAGCGGGCAGGGGGCGCCAGAGGGTCGAAGCCGTGGTCCTGCCACACGTGGCGCGGGATCGCCGCGACCACCGCCGACAGCACACCGAACCGGCTCGCCATGGTGTCGAGGTCCGTGGCACCCGCCTGCCAGGAGAGGATCCAGGTGCCCTCCGTGCGCCACGAGAGGCCGCGGGCGTCGGCCCGGAGCAGCCGCTCCATCAACCGCGGGTGGATGACGGCGTGCGCCGTGCGCTCGTCGTACGCCTGGACGCGGAAGGCGCGGTTGAACTCCTCGAGCTCGAAGCGGATGTCCTGACCGCCGAACGCCTTGGCCATCTTGTCGAAGACGTTCTCGGGGGCGACCTCGACGATCGGCAGGTAGGCGGGTAGCGCGAGCCCGATGACGTGCACCGTGTGCGACGACTCGCTCTTGCCGCTGCCCGTCTTCCAGCTGTAGGCGAAGGAGAGGGCCTCGGCACCGCCGAACTGGCCACGCATCACCTCGCCGGTTCGCCGGGCATGCCCGTCGCCGAACGGGTAGCGCTCGGACAGTCTCACCAGGGTGGGGTCCGAGTCGACGTAGAGCCAGCCGTTGGCCGCGGCCCACTGCGCGAGCCGCTCCCGGCGCTTGTGCTGCAGCCACCACCCGCCGATGCCGACGACTGCGACGAGCAGGAGCCCGAAGAAGAACAGCGCCGAGGGACCCGGGAACGTCTCGACCGGCACGTGGCTCCTCTCAGGACCGAGGCTTGCGCCGCATCGTAGGGCCTGCGGGTCAGGCCAGTCCGAGGTCCGCCAGGCCGTAGAGGTAGTGGTAGGGCAGCCCGCGGGCCTCGATCGCCTCGCGGGCGCCGGTGTCACGGTCGACGAGCACCGCCACGCCGAGCACCTGACCGCCGGCCTCCTGCACGGCGTCGACGGCGGTCAGCGCGGAGCCGCCGGGGGTGGGGGGGTGCACCGCCCCCCCCCCCCCCCCCCCCCCCCCCACCC
>JAEXPS010000169.1 GCA_023438885.1 Actinomycetes bacterium | reverse complement strand
CGCCCGAGCAGCGTCGAGCTCGGCGGCGCAACGGCGGCACACCGCCACGTGGGCCAGGCAGCGTTCGGTCACGTCGGCGGGCAGCTGTCCGTCGGCGAGAGCGCTGAGCCACGACCCGAGGTGCGTCACCGGCCGGCCCCCTGGTCCACCGTCTCGGCCGGGAGGTACGCCGGCCGCCGGTGCTCGAGCGCCGCGCGCAGCTGCGCGCGGCCCCGGTGGATCCGCGAGCGCACGGTGCCGAGCTTGATGCCGAGCGTGACGGCGATCTCCTCGTAGCTGAGACCCTCGATGTCGCACAGGACGACGGCGGCGCGGTACTCGGGCAGCAGGGCGTCCAGCGCCCGCTGGACATCAGAGTCCAGGTTCCCGTGCTCGTAGGCGCGCTCGGGGGAGCTCAGCTGGTCGCCGGACGGCCACTGCGCGGTCTCGTCGCCCGTCGCGTCCATCCGGATGCGCTTGCGGCGCCGCGCCTGGTCGAGGAACAGGTTGGTGGTGATGCGGTGGAGCCAACCCTCGAACGTGCCGGGCACATACGAGTCGAGCGACCGGAACACCCGGATGAACGTCTCCTGGGTGAGGTCCTCGGCGTCGTGCCGGTTGCCGGTCAGCCGGTAGGCCAGCCGGTACACACGGGCGGAGTGCTCGCGGACGATCTCCTCCCACGTCGGTGCCTGCCACTCGGCGGGCTGCGTGGTCATCGGCTCTCCTGTCGTCGGAACACCCCTATTGTTCCAGCACTTGTCTGAACGGCGGCTGGGAGCCCCTGGTTCCCCGTCCGGGCCGGCTCGGCGCCGCGCTCCGGTTCCCCGCAGCGCCCCCGCCGCGCCGATACCCTGGAGGCAGCTCCGAGACGCCCGGGAGGCCGCCATCAGCACCGACAAGGCCCAGTCCTGGGCCTACTGCGAGGACTTCCACACCGAGGACGACGTGCTGCTGCGCGCCCGGGAGCGCGGGGCCCAGCTCGGCTGCACCCCGGTCTCCGCGGGCGTCGGCGCCGTGCTGAGCATGCTGGCGGCCGCCGTCCGCGCGCGCGCCGTCGTCGAGATCGGCACCGGGGCCGGCGTCAGCGGCACCTACCTGCTGCGCGGTATGGCCGCCGACGCGGTGCTCACCACCATCGACCTCGAGGTGGAGCACCAGCGCGCCGCGAAGGAGACGTTCGCCGACGACGGAGTCCGGCCCACGCGCACGCGCCTGATCGCCGGCCGGGCGCTCGACGTGCTCCCCCGGCTGACCGACGGCGGCTACGACCTGGTGCTCGTCGACGCGGACCCGGAGGGCTACCCGGCCTACGTGGACCAGGCGGTGCGGCTGCTGCGCCCGGGCGGCGTGCTCGCCGTGGACGACGCCCTGTGGCAGGACCGCGTGGCCGACCCCGCCAAGCGCGATGCCGTCACCACGGCCATCCGTGACGTGGGCCGGCGCATCCGCGACGACGAGCGCCTGCTGCCCGCCCTCCTGCCCACGGGCGACGGCCTGCTGACCGCCGTCCGCCGCTGACCGCAGCCACGTCCACCCCCGCGCGCCCCCTCCCCCCGAGCGCCACCCCCCCACCTGCCCGCCCAGCGCCCCCGAGCGCCACTCCACGCGCCGAGCGCCACTCCTTGCGCCGAGCGCCACTCCTTACGCCGAGCGCCACTCCATGCGCCGAGCGCGTGCCGGTTCGCGCCCGACGAGTCCGCGCTCGGCGGAGAACATGGCGCTCGGCGAGAGGAGTGAGCGCTCGGCGGTGCTGGGCGGGCGGGTGTTGGCGGCGTGGCCCGCGGGCAGGTAGGGGTGCTGGCGTGGGCCCGCAGGGTGGGGCGGCGTGGCCTGCGGGGTGGCGTGAGCGCTCGGGGAGCGGTCAGCGCGGGTCGGCGGGGAGCGGTCAGCGCAGGTCGGCGAGGTACTGCAGCAGCAGCCGGGCGCCGAAGCCCGTGGCGCCCTCGGTGACCTCGTGCCGGTCGGCCGTCGCCCGGCCGACACCCGCGATGTCCAGGTGCGCCCACCTGCGGTTCCCGACGAAGTGCCGCAGGAACAGCGCGCCGAACACCGAGCCGGCGCCGGCCTTCGGGTCGTTGCTCGTCTGGCGCACGTCGGCGATGTCGGAGACCGTCGTCGTGCCGTACTCCTCCACCAGCGGCATCGGCCACGCCAGCTCGCCGGTGGCCTGGCCGGCGGCCGCCAGGGCCGCGGCGAGGTCGGGGTCGCTGGCGTAGAGCGCCGCATGGTTCTTGCCGAGCCCCAGCGTCGCGGCTCCGGTGAGCGTGGCGACGTCCACGAGCACGTCCGGTTCGAGCGTGTCGTCGGCGAAGGCGAGCCCGTCGGCCAGCACCATCCGGCCCTCGGCGTCGGTGTTGCGCACCTCGACGGTGGTGCCGCCGTAGACGGTCACCACGTCGCCCGGGCGGTACGACGAGCCGCCGACGTGGTTCTCGGCGAGCGGCAGTACGGCCGTCACGCGGTGGACGGACCGCTGCTGCGCCGCGCCGATCACCGTGGCCAGCGCGACCGCCGCACCCGCCATGTCGGTCTTCATCGTCATCATCGACTCGTTCGGCTTGATCGACAGGCCGCCGGTGTCGTAGGTGATGCCCTTGCCGACGAGGACCACGTGCTTGCCGCCGGCCTCGGCCGGCGTGTAGCGCAGCACGACGAGCCGCGGCGGCGAGTCCGAACCGCTGCCGACCGCGAGGATGCCGCCGAACCCCGCGCGGTCCAGCTCGCGCGGCCCCAGCACCTCGACGGCCACGCCGGCCTCCGTCCCGAGCCGCTTGGCCCGGTCGGCCAGCCAGGCCGGCGTCTTGACCGACGACGGCGTGTTCGCCAGGTCTCGCACGAGCCAGGTCGCGCTCGCGGAGACCCGGGCCGCGACCACGGCCGCGCCGGCCCGCTGCCCGTCACGGCCCAGCAGCATCAGCTCGGCCGACGGCTCCGGGCCCTTGCCGGTCGCCGCGGAGGGGATGGAGTAGGCCGCCAGGAGGTAGCCCTCGACGAACGCCCGGGTCAGGGCCGCGACCGTCGAGGCGTCGGCGCCCGGGTCGTCGCCCAGCGTGGTCGCCACGCAGCCGACGCCCCGCACGGCCCGCGCCAGCGCGGCCCCCGCACGGCGCAGCGCGCCTTCGCTCCCGTCGCCCGTGCCGACGAGCACGATCCGCAGCGGCAGGCCGTGCCAGGGCAGGCTGACGCCGGACCCCGCAGGCCGGGGCAGGTGCACCACGTGCGCCTCACCGGCCGCGCCGGTCAGGCCCGCGCGCTCGGCCAGCTCGGCCAGGTCGATGCCGTAGCGCGCGGCGACCTGCGCGGTGCCGACGCCGGGGGTGAGGTGGTCGTCTCCAGGATGGGCCGGCCCGACGGGGACGGCGACGGCCTGCACAGAACCGTCGGTGAGCAGGGGCGTCTCCGCGAGCGGAGCCCCGGACAGCGTGACGGCAGGCAGCGTGCGATGCCGCAGGTCAGGTCCGGCCATGCCGCGCCGTCAGCCGACTGCGGAGGTGAGGGCCTCGCCCAGCTCGGTCGCCTCAGTGGCGGACAGCTCGACCACGAGCCGGCCACCACCCTCCAGCGGAACCCGCATGACGATGCCGCGGCCTTCCTTCGTGACCTCGAGCGGTCCGTCGCCGGTCCTCGGCTTCATCGCGGCCATGCGGCCCTCGCTTTCGCAACCAGGGGCGACCACCCAGGTCGGGCAGCCGGATGTCCGCCCACCATTCTAGGTCACCCGACCCTCACGGGTCCCCAGCCGCCCGCGGAGGCGGCCGTCACGGCGGCCAGTCGCCCGTCGGGTTGAACAGCCAGATCTGCCGTACCCACAGGACCTGGAGCCCCAGCATCAGCAGGACGACGGCCGCGAGCCACACCGCTCGTGACCGCCGGCTACGCCCCACCGCGCCCGCCGTGGCGGCACCGAGGGGGAAGGCGAGGATCAGGAACCGGGCCATGCTGCTGCCGGGTTCCACCACCGCGGCGATGTAGAGCACGTACGCGGCGGCCCAGGCGTGCAGCTCGCGGCCGAGCCGGAAGGCGGACGGAGCCACCAGCACGGCCACCGTGAACGCGACCCCCGGCACCACCACGAGCGGCCAGGCGTCGCCGAACCAGAACTGCGGCACGTAGGTCCACCCGTAGAACGGGGTGACGGAGGCCACTCCTCGCCAGGCCTCCTGGGTCTGCGTGTAGGCCGTCCAGTCGCCGGTCGCCACCGCGGCGATCGCGGGCCACAGGAAGCCCGAGGCCACCGCGAGCACCGTCAGCCCGGCGAGCTTGGCGAGGGTTCCACCGTCGAGGTCGTCGTCCCCCCGCCGGGCCGCGACCCAGCGGACGGCGGCGTGGACCGCAACCACCACGGCCATCGGCAGCGCCACCGCGCGGGTGAGGCCGAGGCCCAGGATCGCCACCGCCGCCCAGCCGTAGCGCCGGCGCACGATCGCCAGCAGCGCACCGGCCACCAGCAGCAGGGCCAGGGACTCGGTGTAGGCGGTCTGCAGCACCGGGCTCGTCGGGAACACGCAGACCAGGGCCACGGTCGCCAGCGGGAGCCCTGGCCACGCGGCCACGGCCCGTGGCGCGCCCTCGGCGATGCAGCGGTGCACCAGCAGCATCGCGAGGGCGGCCAGCGCCGTGGACAGCAACGGCGCCGCCACCTCCCACGGCAGGCCCGTCACGGTCATCGCGGCGCGGGCCAGCGTGGGGAACAGGGGGAAGAACGCCCACTCGTTCTGGAGCACCTGCCCGTCGGCGCCCACCGGCAGCTGCGACGGGTAGCCGTGCTCGGCGATCCGCCGGTACCAGGAGCCGTCGAACATGAACCCGACCCACGGGAAGTACGAGGGATGGGCGTCGGTCCAGACGTTCTTCTCCTGGAAGCCCGCCACCCACAGGAAGACGCCCGTGGTGAACAGCCGGCTGGCCGCGAACACCGCCAGCACCTGGCCCCACCAGGCCCACGTCCGCGGGTCGAGGCGGCTGCGCGGGCTCACCACCAGCTCGTCGGCCATCGCGGTCACGCCAGCCCCCGCACGGCCGAGACCGGTGCCCGCTCGCCCCGCACGCTCGCCACCAGGTCGAGCACGCGGCGGGTCGCCGCGACGTCGTGGGCACGGAACACGGTGGCACCGAGCCAGGCGGCCACCGCCGTGGCGGCGAGGGTGCCCTCGAGTCGCTCGTCGACGCCCAGGCCGAGGGTCTCGCCGACGAAGTCCTTGCGCGAGAGGGCCATGAGCACCGGGAACCCGAGCGCGACGATCGCGGACGTGCGCCGCAGCAGGTGCAGCGAGTGCCACGTGTTCTTGCCGAAGTCGTGGGTGGGGTCCACGAGCACGCTGGCGGGGTCGATCCCCAGGTCGGTGGCCCGACGAGCCTCCGCCGCCAGTGTCGCGACGACGTCGTCGACCACCCCGTCGAGGCCGTCCCCGTAGGCGACGCGGAACGGGTCGGTGCGCGGGGCCGCGCCACCGGTGTGGGAGCAGACGACGCCGAGACCACGCTCGGCGGCGACCTCGACCAGCCGCGGGTCGTGCCCCGCCCAGGTGTCGTTGACGAGGTCCGCGCCGGCGTCGGCGGCCGCCTCGGCGACCTCGGCGCGCCAGGTGTCGACGGAGACCAGGACCTCCGGATGGGCGCCGCGCACG
The DNA here is from genome assembly GCA_023438885.1 of Actinomycetes bacterium. Lineage (GTDB taxonomy): Bacteria > Actinomycetota > Actinomycetes > Actinomycetales > Cellulomonadaceae > Cellulomonas. The sequence goes on along the minus strand of JAEXPS010000169.1, from coordinate 18,840 downwards.
TGCTCGACGAGCGGCACGATCCGCTCGATCTCGTCGGCCACGGAGACGTCCGGCCCGCGTCCGGCACGCACGCCGCCGAGGTCCACCAGGTCGGCGCCCTCGTCGGCCGCCCGGGCCACGGCCTCGCGCGCGCCCGCCTCGTCGTGCCTGGCGGCGGCGTAGAACGAGTCCGGCGTGCGGTTGACCACCGCCATCACCAGGGGCCCGGCCAGTGTGCGGCCGCGAAGCCGCAGTGGCGGCGCCCCCGGAGGCACGCCCTCGAGGCTCACCACCCGGACCGCTCGGCCTGTGCGGCGGCCTCCCGCTCGGCGCGCAGCGCGGCGACCCTCTCGACCACGATCCGCACGGCCTCGCCCGGGTCGTCGGTGACGCGGATGAGGTCCACGTCCTCGGGAGAGATCAGGCCGCCGGCCGCGAGCGACTCCTTGATCCAGTCCACCAGCCCGCCCCAGAACTGCGAGCCGACGAGCACGATGGGGAAGCCCGTCACCTTGTGCGTCTGCACCAGGGTGAGCGCCTCGAACAGCTCGTCGAGCGTGCCGAAGCCGCCCGGCAGCACCACGAACCCCTCGGAGTACTTCACGAACATCGTCTTGCGGGCGAAGAAGTACCGGAAGTTGATGCCGAGGTCCACCCACTTGTTGAGGCCCTGCTCGTGCGGCAGCTCGATGCCGAGGCCCACCGACTTGCCGCCTGCCTCGGCCGCCCCGCGGTTGGCCGCCTCCATGATGCCGGGGCCGCCGCCGGTGATCACGGCGTACCCGGCGCCCACCAGGCCGGCGGCGATCTCGCGGGCCAGGGCGTACGCCGGGTCACCGCGCTTGATCCTCGCCGATCCGAACACGCTGACGGCGGGCCCCACCTCGGCCAGTGCGCCGAAGCCCTCGACGAACTCGCTCTGGATCCGCAGCACGCGCCAGGGGTCCCCGTGCAACCACCGGGTGTCGTCCGGCCGGGTCAGCAGGCGCTGGTCGGAGGTGGTCTTCGGGATCTCAGCGCCGCGCAGCACCACCGGCCCGCGGCGGTACTCGCCGTTGCCCTTGCGCCGCTTGGCAGGCCGGGGCTCGGTGCTCTCCTCGCTCATGGGTCGACTCTAGGGCCGGCGGGTGTGTGGCGACCCGGAACCCCGACCTCCGACCAGACTCACGCGGGGGGCGAGGACGCGGCAGCCGACGAGCTCCGCCCACGCGCGGGCCCTTCACGCGGTCAGCCAGGCGCGCAGGGCGGCGTGGACCTCCTCGATCTGCGCGAGCGGGCAGTGCTCGTCGGCCTTGTGCGCCAGCAGCGGGTCGCCGGGGCCGAAGTTCACGGCGGGGATGCCGAGCGCCGAGAACCGCGCGACGTCCGTCCAGCCGACCTTGGCCGTCGGGGTGCGGCCGGTGGCACCGAGCACCGCGGCGACGAACGCGCGGGCGTCGGGGTGGTCGAGGCCGGGCCGCGCGCCCCCGGCGGCGTCGACGATCTCGACCACGTAGCCCGCGAACACTTCGCGCACGTGCGCGGACGCCTGCTCGACGCTGGTCGACGGAGCGAAGCGGTAGTTGACCGTCACCACGCACTCGTCGGGGATGACGTTGCCGGCGGTGCCCCCGTGGATGAGCACGGCGTTGAGGCTCTCGCGGTAGTCGAGCCCCTCGACCGGCACGGTCCTCGCCTGGTACGACGACAGCCGGGCGAGCACCTCGGCGGCACCGTGGATCGCGTTGACACCGGCCCAGGGGCGCGCCGAGTGCGCGGCGACGCCAGGCACCGTCACCTGCGCGCGCAGCGTGCCGTTGCAGCCGCCCTCGATGCCGGCCGCGGTGGGCTCACCGAGGATCGCGAAGTCGGCGGCCAGCCACTCCGGGCGCGTGGCCGCGATGCGGCCCAGGCCGTTCTTCTCGGCCTCGACCTCCTCGTGGTCGTAGAACACCCAGGTGACGTCGTGGCGCGGCTCGGTGAGCTCGGCCGCCAGCGCCAGCGCCACTGCGACTCCACCCTTCATGTCCACGGTGCCCCGGCCCCACACCGCGCCGCCCTCGACGTGGCTCGGGAGGTTGCCCGCCACCGGGACGGTGTCCAGGTGGCCCGCGACGACGACACGGCGGTCCCGCCGCAGGTGGGTGCGCGCCACCACGGTGTCTCCGTCGCGCAACACCTCGAGGTGCGCGCAGGCGCGCAGGGCCGCCTCCACCTGGTCCGCGAGCGCGGCTTCGTCGCCCGAGACGGACGGGACGTCGACGACGGCGCGGGTGAGCGTCAGCAGGTCGGCAGCAAGGTCGAGGGCCACGGCCACGACCCTACGGGCTACAGCCGCAGGCTCGCGGTGCTGGCCGTGATCGGAGCCGGCAGCTCGCTGGCCTGGCCCGAGAGGTAGGCGTCGACCGAGGCGGCCGCCGCGCGGCCCTCGGCGATCGCCCAGACGATCAGCGACTGGCCGCGGCCTGCGTCGCCGGCGACGAAGACGCCGGGGACGCTCGTCGCGAACTCGTCGTCCCGCGAGATGGTGCCGCGCTCGGTGAGGTCGACTCCGAGCTGGGCCAGCAGCGGTGAGCGCTCCGGCCCGGTGAAGCCCATCGCCAGCAGCACCAGCTGCGCCGGCAGCTCGCGCTCGGTGCCCGGCACGGGTTGGAAGCCGCCGTCCGCCGGCACCACGTCGACGATCCGCAGCGCGCGCACCCGGCCCGCCTCGTCGCCGAGGACCTCCAGGGTCGAGACGCCGTAGACGCGCTCGCCGCCCTCCTCGTGGGCGCTCGAGACGCGGAACACCATCGGGTACGTGGGCCAGGGCTGGCCGGACGGCCGGTCCTCCGGCGGTCGCGGCATGATCTCCAGCTGCGTCACCGAACGGGCGCCCTGCCGCAGAGCCGTGCCCAGGCAGTCGGCACCGGTGTCGCCGCCGCCGATCACCACGACGTCGAGTCCGGTCGCCAGCGGCTGGTCGGCGACCTGCTCGCCACGTGCCACCCGGTTGGCCGGCGGCAGGTACTCCATCGCCTGCAGCACGCCGGCGAGCTCGCGGCCCGGGACCGGCAGGTCGCGCGGAGTCGTCGACCCCACCGCGAGCAGCACGGCGTCGTAGCGCGCCATCAGCTCGGCGCCGTCGACGTCGCGCCCCACCTCGTGGCCGAGGTGGAACCGCGTGCCCTCCTCCTTCATCAGCGCGATGCGCCGGTCGAGGACGGCCTTCTCCATCTTGAACTCGGGGATGCCGTAGCGCAGCAGGCCGCCGGCCGCGTCCGCCCGCTCGTAGACCGCCACGGTGTGCCCGGCGCGGGTCAGCTGCTGCGCCGCCGCCAGCCCCGCCGGCCCGGACCCGACCACGGCGACCGTGTGCCCGGTGTACCAGCGCGGCACCTGGGGCACGACGAGCCCGCGCGCGAACGCCTCCTCGACGATCGAGACCTCGACGTTCTTGATCGTCACGGGCGGCTGGTTGATGCCGAGCACGCAGCCGGTCTCGCACGGCGCGGGGCACAGGCGCCCGGTGAACTCCGGGAAGTTGTTCGTCTGGAAGAGCCGGTCGGCTGCGTCGGACCACTGCCCGCGCCATACCAGGTCGTTCCACTCGGGCATGAGGTTGCCCAGCGGGCAGGAGTAGTGGCAGAACGGCACGCCGCAGTTCATGCACCGGCTGGCCTGCTGGTGCAGGGTCGCGAGCGCCTCGGGGTCGCCGGGGTGGGGCGGATGCACCTCGCACCAGTCGGCGAGCCGATCCGTCACCGGGCGGTCGGGGGGCAAGGCGCGGTTCCGAATCGACAGAAATCCCCTGGGGTCGGCCACGGCGCACAGAGTAAAGCCGCCCTTCGGGCGGACGGATGCCCAAAGTCCCTCCATCCCCGCCCCCTACGCTGGCGGCATGACCGATCGCACCGCCTGGGGGCACGGCCTCGCCACCATCACCGACGACGACACCGTCCTGGACACCTGGTACCCGAGCCCCGCGCTCGGCCCGTTGCCCGGCGACGCGGCGGTGCCCGACCAGCTCGCCGCGGCAGCCGCCCGCGACGACGTGCGGCGGGTGCACACGGAGCTGGTGACGACCGCGATCGACCTCGACGCTCCGCCGGAGAGCACGCCGGACGCCTACCTGCGCCTGCACCTGCTGTCGCACCGGCTGGCGCAGCCCAACACGGTCAACCTCGACGGGATCTTCGCCGTGCTGCCCCGTGTGGTGTGGACCAGCGCCGGGCCGTGCGCGGTCGACGACTTCGAGGCGACGCGGCTACGGCTGCGCGCACGGGGTCCGGTGACCGTGCTGGGCGTCGACCGTTTCCCCCGGATGGTCGACTACGTGGTCCCGTCCGGCGTCCGCATCGCCGACGGCAGCCGCGTGCGGCTCGGGGCGCACCTCGCGCCGGGCACCACGGTGATGCACGCGGGCTTCGTCAACTTCAACGCGGGCACGCTCGGCACCAGCATGGTCGAGGGGCGCATCTCGCAGGGCGTCGTCGTCGGGGACGGGTCGGACATCGGTGGCGGCGCGTCGATCATGGGGACGCTGTCCGGCGGCGGCACCACGCGTGTGTCCATCGGCGAGCGCACCCTGCTCGGCGCCAACGCCGGGCTCGGCATCCCGCTCGGCGACGACTGCGTGGTGGAGTCCGGCCTCTACCTCACCTCCGGCACCAAGGTGCTGCTCGCCGCGGGGGACGACGAGCCCCGGCTGGTGAAGGCGCGCGACCTCGCCGGTGCCTGCGGCCTGCTGTTCCGCCGCAACTCGGTCACCGGCGCGGTCGAGGCCGTGCCACGATCGGGGGCCGGCGTGCGGCTCAACGCGGCGCTGCACCACGACTGACGGAGTCCCGATGCCCACCTCTCGCCGGCCACCCCGGCGCCGCGCGCGCCGTGGCGCCGCGTTCGTGGCCCTGGCGGTGGTGGGCCTGCTGGTGCTGGCCGGCACCGCCGTCGCGGGCGTCGTCTGGTGGCTGAGCCGCCAGGTGGACGTCCCCGTGGTGGCGCGGTGCGAGGCGGTGGCCGACGGCCAGAGCTTCCGGCTGTCGCCCGTGCAGGCGGACAACGCCGCGCTGATCGCGCTGATGTCGGTGCGCCGCACCCTGCCCGCGCGGGCCGCGACGATCGCGCTGGCCACCGCGCTGCAGGAGTCGCGGCTGGAGAACCTGGACTACGGCGACCGCGACTCGATCGGCCTGTTCCAGCAGCGGCCGAGCCAGGGCTGGGGCACGGTCGAGCAGATCATGGACCCGGTGTACTCGGCCGGCTTGTTCTACGACCACCTGGTGCGGGTGCCGGGCTACACCGAGCTGCCCGTGACGCAGGCGGCGCAGGCGGTGCAGCGCTCGGGGTTCCCGGACGCCTACGCGCAGCACGAGCCGAGGGCGCGGGCGTTCGCCTCCGCCCTCACCGGGTGGTCGCCCGCCGCGCTGACGTGCACGCTGCCGCAGGCCGGCGCCGCGGGGTCGTCGGACGCGGTCCTGGCCCGGATCGCCCGCGACCTGGGCGAACTCCCGTCGTCGGCCACCGCGGCCGGCGAGGGAACCCCGGCGACCGTCACGCTGGACGCCGCCTCGCTGGCGCCCGACGCCCCCGCGCGCGCAGGCTGGGCTGCCGCGCAGTGGGCCGGCGCCGTGGCCCAGCCCCTGTCCCTGGACGCGGTCGCCGTCGGCGACCGGACGTGGACCCGGGCGTCGGGCACGTGGACCGCGACGGAACCGACCCTCCCTCCCGGCACGCTCACCCTCACCCTGGCCCCCTCCCCCACCCGTTGACTGCCGAGCGCGGCGGTGGGGGCCGAGTAACGGCTACCGGTCGTCGACCGGGACGTACGGGCGCTCGAGTGCGCCGGTGTAGATCTGGCGCGGGCGGCCGATCTTGGTCTGCGGGTCGTTGATCATCTCCCGCCACTGGGCGATCCAGCCGGGCATGCGGCCGAGCGCGAACAGCGGGGTGAACATGTCCTCGGAGAAGCCCATCGCCTTGTAGATCAGGCCCGTGTAGAAGTCGACGTTCGGGTACAGCTTGCGGGAGATGAAGTAGTCGTCGGAGAGGGCGATCTCCTCCAGCCGCAGGGCGATGTCCAGCAGCTGGTCCTGGGTGCCGAGCGCCTGGAGCACGTCGTGGGCCGAGCGCTTCACGATCGCCGCACGCGGGTCGTAGTTCTTGTAGACCCGGTGGCCGAAGCCCATGAGCCGGACGCCGGCCTCCTTGTTCTTCACCCGCCGCATGAAGTCGGTGGCGTCCCCGCCGTTCGCCTTGATCTCGGTGAGCATCTTCAGCACGGCCTCGTTGGCGCCGCCGTGCAGCGGGCCGGACAGGGCGTTGATGCCGGCCGCGACCGACGCGTAGATGTTCGCGTGGCTGGAGCCGACGATGCGCACGGTCGACGTGGAGCAGTTCTGCTCGTGGTCGGCGTGCAGGATCAGCAGCTTGTCCAGGGCCTTGACCGCGACCGGGTTCGGGTCCCACTGCACGTACGGCACGGCGAACGCCATCCGCAGGAAGTCCTCGACGTAGCCGCGCGAGTAGTCGGGGTAGAGCAGCGGCTCGCCCTTGCTGGCCCGCATGACGTAGGACGTGATGGTGCGGGTCTTCGCGAGGATCAGCACCGTCGCGAGCTCCACGGCCTCCGGGTCGAACGGGTCGAGCGACTCCGGGTAGAACGTCGAGAGCGCGTTGACGGCCGACGCCATCACGGCCATCGGGTGCGCCCCACGGGGGAACGTGCCCATGAACGTGCGGAAGTCCTCGTGCACCAGGGTGTGGCGGTTGACCCGCTCGGTGAACGCGTCGAGCTCCTTGGCGTCCGGCAGCATGCCGTGGATCAGCAGGTACGCCACCTCGAGGAAGGTCGAGCCCTCGGCGAGCTGGTCGATCGGGTATCCGCGGTAGCGCAGGATCCCGGCGTCACCGTCGATGTAGGTGATCTGCGACTCGCACGAGGCGGTGTTCATGAACCCGGGGTCCACGGTGACGAGCCCGGTGTCGCGCAGCAGCGAGGACACGACGATCCCGTCGTTGCCCTCGGTCGCCTGGACGATCGGAAGGTCACGGGACTGACCGTCGACCACGAGCTGGACCGGTGTCTGGGCCGGGGCCGTGAGGGTGTCCGTCATAGGGGTGTCCTTCCTGCCGCCGTCCCTGCGAGGGCGGGTGCGCATCGTTGCGTCGTTCAATCGCCGCAGACTTGGGCGAGACTTTACCTGGACAGGGGGTGGCGTGACCAACTTCCTTTACCGAGAATTTATCTCGATGTCGAGGCAGTTACGCCGGCTCCATCATGCACCCGTCAGACGGGTGGTCGCTTCACCGATTCGTTCGTCGGACGCCGTCAACGCCGCGCGGACGTGACCGGCACCTGCTTCACCGTAGAACGCACCCGGCGCGACCAGAATGCCCAGCGCCGCGAGATCGTCGACCGTGGCCCAGGAGTCCTGCCCACCGGCCGGCCGCAGCCACAGGTAGAGCCCGGCGGCTGAGGCGTCCACGACGTATCCCGCCTGCTCGAACGCCGCCTTGAGCAATCGGCGGCGCCGGCCGTAGCGCTCCCGCTGGGCCGCGACGTGGTCGTCGTCCCCCAGTGCCGCGACCATCGCGGCCTGGACCGGGCCCGGGACCATGAAGCCCGCGTGCTTGCGGATCTCCAGCAGGCGCCCGACGAGCCCGCGGTCCCCCGCCAGGAACGCCGCGCGGTAGCCCGCGAGGTTCGACTGCTTCGAGAGCGAGTAGGCCACCAGCAGCCCCTCGTGGCTCCCGCCGGTCACCCTCGGGTCCAGCAGGCTCGGCACGCCGTCGCGCACCCACGGGGCCTCCCACGGGAGCTGCGCGTAGCACTCGTCGGAGGCGACGACCACGGGGCGGCCGTGCCGCTCCTGAGCCGCTCGAGCGGCCGCCACCACGGCGCGCAGCTGCTCGACGCCCAGCACCGACCCGTGCGGGTTGCCCGGCGAGTTGAGCCAGACGAGCCGCACGCGGTCGTCGTCCTCGAGGCGTGCCGCGGGGTCGTCGACCGGAGCCGGCGCGGCGCCCGCCAGCCGTGCACCGACGTCGTACGTCGGATACGCGACCTGCGGGTGCAGCACCACGTCACCGGGTCCCAGACCCAGCAGCGACGGCAGCAGCGCGACGAGCTCCTTGGAGCCGAGGGTGGGCATCACCGCGGCCGGGTCGAGGTCGGGCACGCCGCGCCGGCGGGCGAACCACCCCGCCACCGCCTCACGCAGCTGCGGCGTCCCGACCGTCAGCGGGTAGCCCGGGCTGTCGGCCGCCGCAGCCAGGGCGTCCCGGACCACCGGCGGCGTCGGGTCGACGGGCGTCCCGACGGACAGGTCGACGATGCCGCCCGGGTGCGCCCGGGCGCGTGCCGCGGCACCGGCGAGCGTGTCCCAGGGGAAGTCGGGGAGGGCGTCGGACGCGAATCCCACGGCTACTCGGCGTCGGGCAGCGGCAGGTTGGCGACGATCGGGTGGTCGTGGTCGATCTGGCCCATCTTGGCGGCACCGCCGGGCGAGCCGATCGCGTCGAAGAACTCGACGTTGGCCTGGTAGTACGGCGCCCACTGCGGCGGCAGGTCGTCCTCGTAGAAGATCGCCTCGACCGGGCAGACGGGCTCGCAGGCGCCGCAGTCCACGCACTCGTCCGGGTGGATGTACAGCGAGCGCCGGCCCTCATAGATGCAGTCGACCGGGCATTCCTCGATGCACGCCTTGTCCTTGACGTCCACACACGGCTCGGCGATCACGTACGTCACGGCGGGTCCCTCCAGTCGGTCGACCTAGTATCCCTCACGTGACCCTGCCCTCACCGACGCCACCGCAGTGGCGGACGTGGACGCCCGGAGTGCGGGTGGTGGTGCGGCGCGCCCTCGACGGCGTGCCGCCCGACGCCCCGCCGCCGCACGTCACCGACGTGGTGGGCGACGTGCTCGCGGTCGACGACTCCGGGGTGCTGGTGCGCACGCGCCGGCACGGCGACGTGCACGTGCCCGCCGAGGCGATCCGGCTGACGAAGGTGGTGCCTCCCGCCCGGCCGCGTCGCGGCTAGCTCATCCCCGCAGCAGGCGGTCCAGCTGGGCCAGCCACCCGTCGGTGTGGATCGCCCGCCCGACGAGGGCGGAGCGCAGCGCGCGCAGATGCTCGAGCCGCTCGATCGCCGCCGCGTAACGCGACGAGAGCCCCGCCTCGGCCGTGATGGCGGACACCTGGAAGTGGAGCAGGGCCAGGCCCCGGTTGAGCCGCCGCAGCCCGTCGGGGCCGCTCGCGAACACGAACGTGGCGTGGTCCGGCTCGTTGAGCACCTCCACGACCGTGCGCGCGCCCGTCTGGACGACGAGGAACGCGAGCACGGTCGGCGCGTCTCCCGCGGCGGTGAGCGCCGAGAGGTCGGTGCCCGGTGGGGTGAGCGTCGCGCGCTCCACGTCAGCCCTGGGCGCGGCCTGGCGGTCGCCGGCCGACGAGCCGAGTCCCGGCATCAGGCCGAGCATCGAGAGGGCGGCCATCGACCCGAGCTGCCCGCCGAAGCCCTGGCCGAAGGCATCGGGACTCGGTGCGTCGCCGAACGCGCCCGCCGTGAGCGCTCCGCCGATGCCGGTGCCCAGCCCGCCGGTCGTCCGGTCGTGGTCGGTGACCACCGTGGGGGCCGTCGGCGCCCACCCCGTGGCGCCCTGTGCGGACCGCTCCACCGAGACCAGCTGATGGAAGCCGAGGTGTGCCTCGCCCAGCCGGCTGAGGTGCTCGACCCCGGCGAGGCGGTCGGCAGTGGCGACGCTGGCCACGAGGCCCGGCCAGATCCCGGTGTCGATCCCGTCGAGCGACGCGCGCGAGGCCGCCACGCCGTCGCGCAGCAGGCCGGCCGCGGAGCGCAACGCCACCGGGCCCAGGCCGGGCAGCAGTGCACCGACGAAGGCCGTGGTGCGCCCCCGGGAGGCGGTCACCCGTGAGCGCAGAAGGTCCAGGAACTCGCTGGTGCGGCGTGCGAGGCGCTGGACGACGAGCGGCGCGTCCTCCCCGATGCCGACCTCGATGCGGTAGCCGGACGCATCCGTCTCGACCGACTCGACGAACGAGTAGGGCACCTGCAGGGGCTCGCCCGCGGCCGGCAGCGCCACGAGGGCGTCGTCGTACAGCCGCAGCTCGGCGTCGACGCCGCCCACCGCCCCGGTGAACGACTCCGGGCGTCCGATGCCGGCCAGCAGCAGGGCCGAGCTGAGGTCGTCCGCCCGCTGCCGGGCGAAGTCCGCGAGCACCTGGGTGCGCAGGGCGCCCATCTGGAGCAGCGTCAGCACGGGCCCCTCGCGCAGCCGGAGCGCGACGACGTAGGGCTCCGGCTCGTCGAGCGCGGCGACGTCGCGGGGGCGCACGCGCAGCGGCTGCCCGAGCGCCGGAGAGACCACGAGCGCTCCGTCGACGACCTCGGCTCGCCCCTCGCCCTCGTCGAGCACCTCGCCGGTGGCCGAGGCCAGCCGGTACCGCACGTCGTCAGCTCCCGGCCGGGGTGCCGCACTCGGCGCAGAACTTGGCCCCGTTCAGCTGGGTGCCGCAGTTGGAGCAGAACTTCTTGGTCGCAGCCGGCGCGGCGGCCAGCGGCGTGCCGCAGCTCTGGCAGAACTTGCCGCCGCCGGTCTCGCCGCCACAGCTCGGGCACAAGCCGGTGCCCTGGTCGGCCACGTTGACCTCGCGCGTCCAGTCCTGGGCCTGGATCCGCTCGTTGAGCTGGCGGATCTGCGCCTCGGCCTGCAGGCCGGCGATCTCCTGGTCCAGCTTCGGGGCGCAGGTGACGCACAGGCCCCGGGCGGTGTTCCAGCAGACGGCGCCGCAGACCCACTGACCGCAGCGGTGGCACTGCTGGAAGTGCTGGCGCACCTCCTCCACCGCCTCCTCCAGGTTCTTGTCGCGCGTGGAGCCGCGGGTGCCGCTGCGCAGCCACTGCGCGTCCCAGCCGACCTCCTGGATCTTGTCCCCCACCGCCCCGCCCAGCAGCCCGCCGCCGAGCTGCGCCAGCCGCCCGCCGAAGCCGGCGATCGAGTGCTTGAACGACGACGAGTAGCCGTTGCCGCAGCGCTGGCAGAAGAACTCGAACTGGTACCCCTCGTTGGTCGAGTGGTCCTGGTAGTTGTTGGTGAACGGAACCATCCCAGCCATCGCGGGTCCCTCTCTGGACGTGCCCATGGCGTAGCGGACGCGGCCCGAGCGTCCGGGGCGGATGCTACTAGCGTGGGCCACCGTCCCGCGGGTGTTTGCGCAGGCTGCGGCTAGGGAGTCGCGGGCGGCGGGCCGCAGATCACCTGGTTCTGCGGCCGGTAGGTCGTGGTCCACTGTTCGGTGTTCTTCAGCTCGTCGCCGAGGAAGGTCCGGCGGGTCACGCGCACGCTGAAGCCGGGGTTGCCCTTCGACTGGGGTTCGCAGCCGGCCTTCTGGTTGTAGACGATCGTCGGCTGCGTGACGCCCCATCGGCCGCTGGTCTCGGACTCCACCCGCCAGTAGGCGGTGCTCCAGAGCTGGACGTGGACCCTCCCGCCCTCGACCCAGCCCTGGACCAGCACGCCGTAGGGGGTGTTGTTCTTCCAGCGCATGTCGAGGGTGCCGGTGAAGATCGTCGCCTCGCGGCCCTCGGGGTAGCGCGAGAACCACTCCGAGTGAGGGTGGTGCTCCACGATCTCCATGCCGGCGAGGTAGGCGGCGTTGTACGTCGTCGTCGAGACCTGGGAGAGCCCACCGCCCCACGCGTCGGTGTGCACCCCGTTGACGATCGCACCGGCCGGGACGAACCCGTGCGCCGCATCGATGGGACCCAGCGCCTCGGTGAGGCTGAACTCCTCGCCCGGGCGCACGAGCACTCCGGTGATGTTCGCCACGCCCTGCTTGATGTTGACGTCGCGGACCTTGTCGCTGGTCAGCGGCGTGGAGAACGCGCCGACGACCTCCTTGATCCCCAGGGCCTCGAGGGCCGCCGTGGTCTCGGCAGGGTCGGTCGGCACCAGCTCGAGCACGGCCTGCCGGCCGGTCGGCTTCGACGCGGCCTCGGCCACGGCGGCGGCGACCTGGGCAGGGTCGAGCGTCGTTCCCGGCTCCCCCGGCACCAGCACCGGCGCCCCGGTCTCGAAGGAGAACGACGCGTCGGTCGCCTCGGTCAGGACGCCCGGCAGCTGTGCCAGTACCACGTCGCGCAGCGCCTCGCCGTTCATCCGCAGCACCAGCGTGCCGTCCTCGGGCACGAAGGAGGCGTTGGCCGCCAGGGTCGCCGCGTCGAGGCTCGCCACGTTCTCCCCGACCTGGGCCGTCACCGGCCCGCCGGCCACCCGCCGCGCGACGTCCGCGAGGATCTGGTCGGCTTCCGCCTGGGTGATGTCCGGCTCGAGCGTCGCCGTCGGCAGCGCCAGGGGACGCGTGCCGACGAGCCACTGGTCCACCAGGGTCTGCACGGCGGCGGGCTCGTCGAGCGCCCAGCCCTCGGTGGCCGGGGTGGCGTGCGCCTCGCCGTCGACGAAGACGATCGTCGCGTCCACCGGCTCCACGCGCAGCGTCCCGGCGATCCCGGCGACGGCCGCCGCGAGCGCCTCCTGGTCCACCGCGGTCGCGGGGGCGACCTCGCCGACGCCGGTCAGCTGGCGCCACAGGCGGCCCGGCTCACTCAGGTTGACGCCGGTGAGCGAGTCGACGGTCGCCTGTGGGTCGAAGGTCAGGCCGGCCGCCGTCGGGTCGATCTCGCCTTCGAGATCGTTGGCGGCGACCGCGATCGGGTCCGCGGTCTGCGACAACAGCTCGTCGGTGAGCAGCTGCACCGCGGCGGCCTCGCGCAGGCCGCCGATGTCGACGCCCGCGACCGTCGCGCCACTGGGGACGCGGTCGCCCAGCGCGTGCGAGAGCCCCACGTAGCCGCCCACCAGCAGCAGGAGGATCCCGCCGACGATCGACACGACCCACGGCCAGCGTCGCTTGTGCTCCTGGGGAGCGAACTCGTCGAGCACCGACGGCTCGCGCTCGGCCACGGCCGGCGTCGGAACCGGGCCGGCGGTGACGCGGGGGCTGGACGTCGGCTCGGACGTGGTCCTCGGGAACGCGCTGACCCGCGCCGGCACGTCCGGATCGGCGACGGCCGTCAGCACCACCGTCTCGTCGACCGCCGGGTCGACGACCGTCCCGTCGTCGACCGCCTCGCCCGGTGTGCCGTCGGCTGCATCGTCCGCGCCGTCGGCTGCGTCGTCGACCGGCTCGATCACGGCCGTCTCGTCGCCCGCGGTGTCGTCAGCGACCTCGTCGCCCGCGGTGTCGTCGTCAGCGACCTCGTCGCCGGTGGCCTCGTCGTCGACGACCGCTTCGGCAAGGGTCTCGACGGTCTCGTCGTCCGCGACCGCGTCGGCGTCGGCGTCCTCGACCGGCTCGATCACGGCAGTCACGTCGCCGGCGACCTCGTCGTCGACCGGCTCGATCACGGCCGTCTCGTCATCGGCGGGCTCGTCATCGGCGGTCTCGTCGTCGCCGGTGTCGTCGACGGCGACCTCGTCGACGGCAACCTCGTCGACGGCGACCGCTCCGACCTCGGAGTCGACCTCTCCGTCCGCGCCGTCCGGACCGTCGTCGCCGGCCACGTCCTCGACTGGCTCGATCACGGCCGTCTCGTCGTCGGCGACCTCCTGGGGCGCGGGCTCGGCCTCATCGTCCGGTGTGGTCGCGGCCGGCTCGTCGGGCTCGGGCGGCGGAGCCGGCACCACGCCGTCGGCGTCCGGGATGCGGTGGAGCCGGGCGATGTCGTCCCAGGTGGGCCACGTGGTGCCGCCGGCCGGAGCCCGCTGCGACACGACCTCGTCGGGGCTCTCGACCGGCGGTGTGCGGTCGGACTCTCGCCCCATGTGGCATCCCCCGTTCGTCAGACGCCCGGATTCTACAAGGGCGTCGTGTGGGCCCCGGGGGACCCGCCGCCGTCCGGCCGGACCGCGCGCAGGCCTCCCGCCAGGTGCACCAGCGCTCCGACGAGGGGCGAACCCGCCTCGCCGGCCAGGACGTCGCCGACGACGATCACGTGGTCCCCCGACAGGTGCATCGCCGCGGTGCGGCAGTCGAACCACGCAGCAGCCCCGTCGACGCGCACCGCGTCGGTCAGCTCGGACTCCTCGTGCGCCACGCGGTCGAGCTGTCCGATGGTCGGGCGCCCGGCCGAGGCGAGCCAGTCCGCCACGCTCGCCTGGTCGGCGGCCAGGACCGAGATGGTCCAGGTGCCGACCTCTGCCAGGGCGTCGACCACTCGTGCGTCGGCGTGGGCGCAGAAGAGCAGCTGCGGCGGGTCGAGGCTCACCGACGCGACGGAGCTGACCGTGGTCGCGTGCACCGAGCCGCGCCACCGGACGGCCACCACGCAGACGGCGCCGGGCAGGCGTGTCGCGGCGGCGCGGTAGTCGTCAGGAGTCACGGGGACCGGACTCGTCGGGCCGCACCGCAGGCTGAAGGTCCGGCTGCGGCCAGGCCGTGAACCCGGCCGCCGACCCGGCGGCATGGCGCGGACGCCGGTCGGTGAACCACCGTCCCGGCAGCAGGGCGACGCCCATCGCCAGCCCGATCGACCCAAGCACCCACACCCAGCCGATCGCCTTGCCGTCAGGCACCAGCACGTCACCGCCCGGGCCGTACTGGGTCAGCGCGAGCACGGTCACCGAGAGCCCGGCGGTGTACGCCGTCCAGGTGACCCAGCGGTCCCAGGCCCGGGCCGTCACCGCCGACGCCGCCACCAGCGCCAGGACCCCGACCAGGCCCCACGGCGGGCTCGCGCGATGCATCACCGTGCCCACGAAGCCGACGACCGCGCCGGCGACGAGCGCGACGAAGCCCTTGCTGAGAACCGTCAGGGCGCGCACCACGTCAGGGTAGCCGCCGCACCCCGGCCGGCAGCACCGGGGCGGGGCCCGCCACCAGCGCGTACGCCTCGCCGGCCAGCAGCGGGGCGAGCACGCCGTTGGACAGGGCGTAGCAGCCGACGAGCGCCGGCTCGCCGTCGACCGCGCGCACCGCCTGGACCTGCGTCTCGTGCGCGACGAGGGCGCTCAGCACCCGCTCGCGCACCGCCCGCGCGTCGACGGCGAGGTCGACGAGGTCGTCGGCCACCGCCAGCGCGGGAAGCTGGTCACTGGGGAGCGTGAACTGGTCGTACGCGGAGCCGAGCGCCGCGCGGACCGCGTCGCCGGCCAGGGCGCGCTGCGCCGCCGCGAGGGCCGCTCGCCCCGCCCTGCGCCACAGCACCGCGGGCTCCCATCCGTCGCCCCTCGCCAGGTCAACGGCCCGCATCGTCACCTCGTGCGCACGCACGTGATCGGGGTGGCCGTAGCCGCCCTCCGGGTCGTAGCTGGCGACGACCGCCGGCCGGCGCTCCCGCAGCAGCGTCGCGAGCCGCCCGGCCGCCTCGTCGAGCGGTGCGCCGACGAAGGCGTGCGGCGGCACCTGCCCGCTGGACCCGGCACGCCCGGCGCCGACCCACACCATCCCGGAGTCCTCGTACCGATCACGCCGCGCCCGTGGCGGCGCCGCAGGATCGGGCTGCGACGGGGCGGCCGCGGCGGCCGTCGTGGGGAGGGTGTCCAGGAAGGCATGGTCGGTCACCCCGAGGACGGCCAGTGCCGCGGCCAGCTCGCGCTCGCGATGGTCGGCCAGCCGCTCGCCGTCGCCCTCCAGGTGCCGGAGCTCCGGCGGGATCACCTCGCCGCGCTCGCCGCGCGTGCAGGTCACCACCGTCACGGGCGCCCCGGCCGCGGCCCACGTCGCCAGCAGCGCGCCCGTGGCGAGCGTCTCGTCGTCCGGGTGGGCATGGACGGCGAGGAGCCCGCCAGGCGTCGAGGTCACGGCCGCGCGGCCGCCTTGGCCCGCGCGCGGCTGCGCGCCCGCTCCACCTGGTTGAGCTCCACCTTGCGCAGGCGCACCACCTCGGGCGTCACCTCGACGCACTCGTCCTCGCCGGCGAACTCCAGCGACTCCTCGAGGGTCAGGCGGCGGGCGGGCGTCAGGTTCTGGAAGACGTCGGCGGTCGACGAGCGCATGTTCGTCAGCTGCTTCTCGCGCGTGATGTTGACGTCCATGTCCTCGTTGCGCGGGTTCTCGCCCACCACCATGCCCTCGTAGACCTCCTCGGTCGGCCCGACGAAGAAGGTCCCCCGGTCCGCCAGAGCGATCAGCGCGTACGGCGTGGCCACCCCGGCCCGGTCCGCGACCAGCGACCCGGTGGACCGCGACTCGATCGGGCCGGCCCACGGCTCGTACCCGGCGGCGATCGACGAGGCGATGCCGGTGCCGCGGGTGTCGGTGAGGAAGCGGGTGCGGAACCCGATGAGCCCGCGCGCCGGAACGGCGAACTCCATGCGCACCCAGCCGGTGCCGTGGTTCGCCATGGTGAGCATCCGGCCGCGGCGCGAGGCCATCAGCTGGGTCACCGCGCCGAGGTACTCCTCCGGCACGTCCACCGTCATGTGCTCCACGGGCTCGTGGACGTCCCCGTCCACCAGCCGGGTGACCACCTGCGGCTTGCCCACCGTCAGCTCGAAGCCCTCGCGCCGCATCTGCTCGACGAGGATCGCCAGCGCCAGCTCGCCGCGGCCCTGCACCTCCCACGCGTCCGGCCGGTCGGTGGGCAGCACCCGCAGGGAGACGTTGCCGACGAGCTCGCGCTCCAGCCGGTCCTTGACCTGCCGCGCGGTGACCTTGTGGCCCTTGCCCCCCTTGCCGGCCAGCGGCGAGGTGTTGATGCCGACGGTCACCGAGATCGCCGGGTCGTCCACCGTGATCAGCGGCAGCGGCCGGGGGTCGTCGGGGTCGGTGAGCGTCTCGCCGATCGTGATGCCCTCGATGCCGGCCACCGCGACGATGTCACCGGGACCCGCCTCGTCGGTGGGGATGCGCTCGAGCGCCTTGGTCTCCAGCAGCTCGGTGACCTTGACGTTCTGCGTGGTGCCACCATGGCGCACCCACGCGACGGTCTGCCCCTTGCGCAGCGTTCCGTTGAAGATGCGCAGCAGCGCCAGGCGCCCGAGGAAAGGCGACGCGTCGAGGTTGGTGACGTGTGCCTGCAGCGGCGCGCCCTCGTCGTACGTCGGGGCCGGGATCTTGTCCAGGATCGTCGCGAAGAGCGGCTCCAGGTCCGGGCCGTCCGGCTGGGCGCCGTCGGCCGGTTGCGTCAGCGACGAGCGGCCGGCCTTCGCGCTCGCGTAGACCACCGGCACGTCGAGCACCGCGTCGAGGTCGAGCTCCGGGTTGTCCTCGTGGAGGTCCGCCGCCAGGCCCAGCAGCAGGTCGGTGGTCTCGTGCACCACCTCGGTGATCCGCGCGTCCGGGCGGTCCACCTTGTTGACCACGAGGATCACGGGCAGCGCGGCACCGAGCGCCTTGCGCAGCACGAACCGCGTCTGCGGCAGGGGGCCCTCGCTGGCGTCCACCAGCAGCACCACGCCGTCCACCATGGACAGGCCGCGTTCGACCTCGCCCCCGAAGTCGGCGTGGCCGGGGGTGTCGATCACGTTGATCGTCACGCCGTCGTGCTGCCCGTGGGCGGCCGCCGCGGGGCCGCGGTACCGCACCGCGGTGTTCTTGGCGAGGATCGTGATCCCCTTCTCACGCTCGAGCTCGCCGGAGTCGAGCGCGCGCCGCTCCACGTGGGCGTGCTCGCCGAAGGCGCCGGTCTGCCACAGCATCGCGTCGACCAGGGTGGTCTTGCCGTGGTCGACGTGCGCGACGATCGCGACGTTGCGCAGGTCCGGGCGCACAGCGGGCATACGGGGGCTCAACCTTCGATGGGGGATCGCGCCACAGCGCCGGGCGCGGCGTCGATTGTACGGCCGCCTCAGCCGGCCGTCTGCACCGCCCACGACCACCACGACGAGAGGTCCGCGTCGCCCCACGGGACGGCGGGGATCGCCCCGAGCCGCGGGAGCCGCGAGTCCGCCGCCCGGTCCATCGTCGCGGCGATGCTGGGCTGCCGCGTGATCGGCAGCACAGCGCTCCTGTCGCGCACCGCGACGCCCACCTGGTCCAGCAGCGCGCTCGCCTGGTTCGGGTTCACGGCGCCGACGAGGCGGTCGAGCAGCTCGTCGAGCTCCACGCCGGAGGTCGCGGTGATGTTCGTGGTGCCGCCGGTGCGCCAGCGGTCGGCGGTCCCCGCGACGGGCAGCTCGGACTGCGTCACCGGCACCAGGGCGGCGTCCCAGACGTCCCGTTCGTCCACGAGCGCCGCGGTCACGTCGTCCGGCGTCGCCTCCTCCAGCACGAACCCGGCCGCGAGCGCCGCCTCGGCCAGCGCCTCGAGGATCGCCGCGCGCACCGGATCGCCGGTGGCGACCAGCACGCGCACCGGCACGGTCCCGTCGATGCCCGCGTCGGTCAGGTCGGCCTTGACCGACGACACCGGAGGCTCGGTGAGGCGTTCCGGCCCCGCGACTGCGAGCACCGCGCTCGAGGGCGCTGCACCGGCGGCCGCAGCCAGCTCGGCGTCCGCAGCGACCGCGAGGAAGGCGGCACGGACCGTCCCGGCGGTCGTCGCCGCGTCGCTGCCGCGGTAGTCGCTCGGGGAGAACGGCCCGCTCGCCTCGTTGAGCGCCAGCTGGAACACCGCTCCCCCACCCGTGCTCACCTGCGCATCGTCGAGCCGGTAGATCGCCGCGTTGACGTCCGGTGTCACCACCGGCGCCGCGAGGTCCACGTCTCCGGAGGCAAGGGCGTCGATCGCGTCGAGCGGGTCGAGGTCCCACCGAAGGACGATCCGTTCGCGCGACGCCGGCCGTGCGCCCACGTATGTGGTGTTCGGGACCAGGGTCACCGAGCCGCCCGTGTCGAAGGCCTCGATCCGGTACGGCCCGGTGGTGACGGCGCGCTCGGGATCGGCGGCGAGGGCTTCGGCGCCGAAGCCCGAGTGCCACGTCTGCGCGATGAGCGCGAG